>NZ_CP076134.1:1002500-1305947 GCF_018736085.1 Bradyrhizobium sediminis
GCTTCCTCCTCTGTTTTTTTTATGTCGCGTTATCGACGAGGGGCAACGATCTTGAATGTCGCTTTTTTATCGCCGACGGCCGACGTTGAGATTGGTACCGGAAACCCGGACCTCGAAAGCAAACCCCCTGATTCTTGGGTGCGATCGAAACCTGAACATCCCGGACCGCCGGCAGGATGACCAATCGGTTCCCAGGAATCAAGGGCGTCGCTCCGCTTCTGCTTTACAACGCAGTTGCGAAGAGACCCGGCATGGTGGCGCCCTCCACCCAAGCCGAACGATCGATGCACGTTTTGCGGGCAATAGCTCGTGACGCAGCAGACTGACGCGCTCCCCCTTCATCTGCTAGGCAGGGGCAGGAAATCGCACCGAAGAACGTGTGAATGGCAGTCAAGAAGGTCGTGGTCGCGGGCGCGACGGGTCAAGCCAGATCAGCACCAAGGACGCGATGCGCCGCAACCTGATGGCGGTGCTCAAGCCGGCGGCGCCGTCGCTCAACCACGTCGCGTTGCTGCAGGGCAACAAAGCCTACGGCGTGCATGTCCGCCCGCTCAAGGTGCCGGCGCGGGAGGGCCGCTCTTAACGTCATTTCGAAAACGCCGCTTCCATCGCCCGTCGCGTCTTCACGGTGTCGCTACCGGCATCGATCTCGACGTCGCTCCAGCGCACCACGGCGCCGTGGGCGACATCGTTCTTCAGCTTCACCCGGTGCGCGAGCCCGATCGGCAACGCTCCGGCCGCAACGCTGGCCGCGGCCGGCATCAGTTTGCCCCACACTGTATAGCCGCCTTCGCCGTCGAGCATTTCGCCGGCGCGCAGGTCGCGCTTGGCAACGGAGGCGACGTCGCCGCGAAAACCGTGCGGTTGCCCGGTCGGCTCGTTGCGCAGCGCCGCCGACAGGATCGAGATGTTCAGCTCCAGCCCGATCAAATGATACGGCTTGTACATCGCCGCATAGCGACCCGATGAATCCGTCTTCAAGCCGTATTGCCTGAAACAGTCCGCGGCGTAGTCGTTCGGCGCTTCCAGCACGACATAGACGCCCCAGCGCAGATCGCGGAACACCGGCCGGCCGTCGCGCTCCAGCGACGACACCACTTCGACGACGCCGGATTTCTCCAGCACGCCGCCTTTGTCGCGCGGCCGCATCACATGCGGCAGGTCGTCGACGCCGCAGGGCGGAAACAGCAATCCGCCGCCGGGCACATCGAGCCCGGTGGCGTTGGCGATCGCCGCCATCTCGATGGCGGACTTGGTGCCGTCGAGAAACGAGTTGAACATCTGCGGATTCATGCCGGCCGACTGCGCCTCGCCGGCGGTGAGCCCGTAATGGCCCCAGACGCCGGCTGGCGTGACGTCGTGATAGGCAGGCAGATATTTTGTCCCCTTGCCGGCGGCGACCACGCGAAAGCCGGTGGCGCGGGCCCAGTCCACCATTTCGGCTGTCAGCGCCGGCTGGTCGCCATAGGCCAGCGAATAGACCACGCCGGCCTTGCGGGCTTCCTCCGCCAGGAGCGGCCCCGCCAGCACGTCGGCCTCGACATTGACCATGACGATGTGCTTGCCGGCCGCGATCGCCGCGCGGGCATGCCGGATGCCGACCGCGGGATTGCCGGTGGCCTCCACGATCACGTCCATCGCGCCGCCCGCGATCGCCCGCACGCCGTCGTCGGTGAAGGCGGTGGCCGCGATCCGCGCCTCGTCCCAGCCGACCGTGCGGCAGGCTTCGCGGGCGCGATCGCGGTCGAGATCGACGATGACAGGCACTTCCAATCCCGGCGTGTGCGGCACCTGCGCGAGGAACATCGAGCCGAATTTGCCGGCGCCGATCAGCGCGACGCGGACCGGTTTGCCGGCTTCGCGGCGGGCGTTGAGGAGGTGCGAGAGGTTCATGGGAATCCGATCAAATTTTCACTCGCGTCATTCCGGGCCACGCGTCTTCGCGTGGACCCGGAATTCCGAGATGATTTGCGCGAGATTCCGGGTTCGCGCCTTCAGCGCGCCCCGGAATGACGGGTGAGAGGCTACTCCGCCGCCTGGCGATGCGCCCGCGCCAAATGCAGCAGCGCGTCGTCATCCACGGTCTTGATCGGCGTGAAGTCGCGATGGGCGATATATTCCGGCCGCGTCGGGGTGCGGATGTAGTTCGAGATCGCATTCAGCGTCAGATAGACGATCTTGCGCGGATAGGGCGTGATGTTGCCGGCCGAGCCGTGCACCAGATTGCCGTGGAACATCAGCATGCCGCCGGCCTTGCCGGTCGGCGCGACGATGCCGCCCTCCTTCACCAGCCGCGTCACGGTTTCCTCGTCCAGCGTCCACAACGGATAGCTGGTGGTCTCGAGGTCGTGCGAAGCCTTGAGGTCGCCGGCGTGCTGGCTCTTCGGCACCAGCATCAACGGGCCGTTGATCGGCATCACCTCGTCGAGGAAGATCGCGATATTCATCGCGCGCGGCTGCGGCATGCCGTCGTCGCGCTTCCAGGTGCCGTAGTCCTGGTGCCATTGCCAGACGTCGCCGGTGAAGGCCGATTTGGCGTTGATCTTGTACTGGTGCATGTAGACCCTCTCGCCGAAGATCTGCTCCACCGGCTCGATCATGCGCGGATGTGCGCCGAGCAGCCCGAACGCCTCGTTGTAGAGATGGGCGGCAAAGGCGGTGCGCGGTGCGCCGCTCTTCTCGCGCCATACCTCCGGGCGGTTGGTGTCGTAGATGCTGACGGCCTCGCGCGCCAGCAGGTCGACTTCCTCCTGGCTGAACAATTCAGGCAGGAACAGCCAACCCTCGCGATTGAAATAGTCGATCTGTTCTGGAGTGAGTTTCATCGGTTTCCTCCCTTGAGTTTTCTATCGTTGTCATTCCGGGGCGCGCAAAGCGCGAACCTCAGATGTGCAATTGCACATCGGGGAATCTCGAGATTCCGGGTTCGAGGCTGCGCCTCGCCCCGGAATGACGGCGTCTAGCTACGCCGCCTGATCGGTCGCCTTCAGTCTCTCCTCGGTCATCCGTCCGGCGCCCAGCGCATGCGCCAGCGCCGCGCCTTCGGCCGCCCTGGCGTTGCTGGAAAGAATATGCGCGGCAATGGTCTCGTGCTCGGCCCAGGCGCTTTCGCGATAGTCGAGTTCGGCCAGCACCGTCGCCATCGAGCGCCGCATATGCGGCCACTGCGGCGCGATCATTTCCTCGATCGCGGGATTGCCGGACAGCGCGTAGATCGCGCGATGGAAGTCGACGTCGAGCGCGATCAGCCTCGCCAGAGGCGCCTTGCGGTTCGTGGAGCGCCCGGCCTGCAGCGCCGCCTCGAGCTGCGCGCGTCCGGCAGCATCGGTCCTGGCCCGCCCGGCCGCGAGCCGGGCCGCCAGCGCCTCGATGGCGCCGCGCACTTCGTAGAGCTGGCGGATGCGCAGGGGATCGAGCCGCGTCACTTCGAAACCCCGGCGGCCGCTTTCGGCGACCAGGCCCTGCCGGTGCAACAGATGCAGCGCGTGGGAAACCGGCTGGCGCGACACCCCGAGATTTTCAGCGAGTTCGTTCTGCCGGATGCGCTGCCCCGGCGGCAGGGTGCGGTCGATGATGGCTTCGAGGATCCGCGCATAGACCTGGTCGATCAGGTTGGGGAGCGGGTTCAACGGAATCATGCCGGCCGTCCTCATTCGGAATACGGAATTCCGTATTCCATACAAAATATCGAGGGGGCGCGGCAGGGTCAAGTGTCAGGCTGGTGGTTCCGGATTGAACCCCGGGGGGCCGGCTACTTGCTGGACCGGGGCCCCGCGCTATGCTGCGGCCGGGGCGATCGGAGGTTCGTCATGAGCAACGACGCAGCCGGCTTCATCGGCAACATCCCGCAGTACTATGATCAGGGCCTCGGCCCTAACATCTTCGCCGATTACGCCGCCGACATTGCGCAGCGCACCGCCGCCGGCAATCCGTTGCGGGTGCTGGAGACCGCGGCCGGCACCGGCATCGTCACCCGCAGGCTGCGCGACGCCTTGCCCGCGGATGCTCATCTGATCGCGACCGATCTCAATCCGCCGATGCTCGACATCGCCCGCGCCAAGTTCGGGGCCGGCGAGCGCGTAGCGTTCCAGCCGGCCGACGCCGTGGCGCTTCCCTTCGCCGAGGAAAGCTTCGACGCGGTGGTCTGTCAGTTCGGAATCATGTTTTTTCCGGACAAGGCCAGATCCTGCGCCGAGGTTTTTCGCGCGCTCGCCCCCGGCGGCCGCTACCTGTTCAGCGTCTGGGATTCCCATCGCCACAACCCGTTCGGCCGGATCGCGCACGAGGTCGCAGGAAGTTTCTTTCCCGCGGATCCGCCGCAGTTCTACAACGTGCCGTTCTCCTGCCACCAGATCGATCCGATCAAGGAGATGCTGCTGGCGGCGGGTTTCGATGATCTCGGCATTGCCGTCGTCAGGCTGAACAAGGTGATTGCGGACACGGCGGGTTTTGCGCAGGCCCTGATCTTCGGCAATCCGCTGATCGAGCAGATCCGGGCGCGCGGTGGCGTCGAACCCCAACGTATCGTTGACGCGATGCTGCAAGCGGTTCGGCGTGAATTCGGCGGCGGCCGTATGCCGCTTCAGGCGATCGTGTTTTCCGCGACCAAGCCACGATGACCGTGCTCACCTGTCGCCGACGTCCGTCTCAGGCGCCGATCCGCTTCCAGTAGATCAGGGTCCCTGTCAGGCCGCCCTGCGGCTTCAGGGCATAATCCGGAATCTCTCCGGTCAATCTGAAACCCAGTTTCTCGTACAGTCCCGCCGCGCCGCCGTCGGTCGCGGTGTCCAGCACCAGCAGCGTGCGGTTTCGCTCGATCGCGCAGGCCTCCGCCGCCCGCATCAAGGCGGTGGCCACGCCGCGGCCGCGATGGCTGAGGCGGGTCATCATCTTGGCGATCTCGGCGCGATGCGGCTGATTGGGCGGACAATCCAGCAGCAGGGTGACGGTGCCGGCGAGCACATCGCCATCCCAGGCGCCGAGGATGATGCGTTCGTCGCGGCCGGCGGCCGCCAGCGCGCCGTCCCAGAACGCGCCTGCCGCATCCTGCGGCAGCGGATGCATGAAGCTGACCGATCCGCCGTTCGCGACCGTCTCGATCAGGATTTCGCTCAGCATCTTCCGAATATCGGGTGAGGCGTTCAGCGCGCTAATTTCGATCGCGGACATTTGGTTGGTCCCGGTGAATCAAAGCCGCCTTGTTGCGGTCCTGTTCGCTCATCTGCGCTTCAACGATCGCGCCGTCTTGATCTCGGCAATTCTCTCGACGTCCTCGATCTGGAGATGGCGGCCGCGTTCCAGAATTTCCAAGGTGTATTCCTCGTAGGTGAGCCCGAGCCGTTCCGCCTTGCGCAGGCGAAACATGACGATTCCGGGCGAGACGTTGTGCCAGGCCGCGCGGTGCGCCGCTTTCCAGTAGAAGTAGTTTCCGATTCCGCCGTCGCCCCATTCCGGCCGGTGCTCCTGCTCCAGCGGCGGCCCGCCATTGTGGCCGACCGAGGCGTCCGAGGCTTTGGCGTCGATCCCGGCCATCGCACTAGCTCCGCGCGAGCACGACGAGATAGGTGCAAGGGGATTTCGTTTCGTTGGCGAAGGTGGTCTCGGCGGGCGCGCCGAATCCGAGGCAGTCGCCGGTGGCCAGCACATTGCGTTCGCCGTTCTCGATGATGACGAGTTGGCCCGACTGCACCCAGACCGCCTGACGGATCCGCGCGTAGGAGGAGGCCGGCAGCACCACTTTCTTCCCGGCGGGCATTTCGACCTGGATGACCTCGACCGGATGGTCGGGCCGGGCGAACACCTGCTTGCGCGAATATCCCGTGGCGGGATCGTGCCACACCGGCTGGTCGGCGGCGCGCGACAGCAGCGGCTGGACGCCTTCACCCTCGGCGCGCACCAGCAGCCCGGCGAGGGTGAGGTCGAAGGCGCTGGCCAGCCGCACCAGGATCACTGCGGTGGGGCTCAATTCCTCGCGCTCGATCTTGCTGATGGTCGCCTTGGAAACCCCCGACCGCTCGGCGAGGTCCGCCAGCGACCATCCCCGCGCATCCCGCTCCAGCCGAAGCCGTCGCGCGATACGGGTGCCGGTATCGTCTCCTATAATAGACATATGTTTCGTATAATAGAAAATTGCGTTTCTTGCAAGGGCGGGTGACGGACCGCCGTCGGGCGCGATCAGCTCGCTGCCAGAAACTCCAGCACGATCTCGCAATATTTTTGCGGCGCCTGTTCGAACATCGGGTGCGTGGCGCCCGGGATGACAGCCGTCTTCGAACCCTTCACATGCGCCGCCAGAGTGTGCAGCACCTGCGGCAGCGCGCCCTTGGTTTTAGCGCCGCCGATGAACAGCGTCGGCGTCCTGATCGCTTCCGCGTCGGCTCTCGAGAACGGCGGGCGCTCGTCCCTGACCTGGCCGATCAGCGTCATCGCATTGTCGCGCAGCAACTGCTTCGGCGTCGCGGGCAGCCGGTTCCAGGCGCCGGGGCCTTCCAGCGTATCCATGAAATAGGCCAGCCCGCCGTCGATATCGCCGGCCGCGATTTTCTCGGCCGATACCGCGAACCGTGCCGCCAGCGGCGAGGGCCCGGGCTTGAAGGCCGGATCGAGTGAGGCGTCGAGCTCGCCGCCGGGTTCGGCCAGGATCAGCCGGCGCAACAGGTCGGGCCGGCGCTGCGCGACCCGAAACGAGATATGCCCGCCGCGCGAATGCCCCATCAGGTCGACCGGCCTGGTGTCCAGCTTCTCGATGAAGGCGGTGACGTCGTGGACATGCTGCGCGATCGAATAGGTGTCACCGACGCCGTCCCAATGCTCGGGAAAGAAATGCCGCAACGACACCGCGATCACGCGATGTCTTCGCGACAGCGGTCCGAGCACCGCCGACCAGATCCGGAAATCGCACAGCGAACCGTGTACGCACACCAGCGGCGGGCCCTCGCCGACCTCGAGATAGGCCATGTCGTATCCATTGACGTGCAGCTTTTGCATGGGGGTCTCGCCGGGGGCTGGGCTATGGCGCCTGTACACATCCGGACGTCATACGCGGGCTTGACCCGCGTATCCATCCGTCTTCGCAAAGAAGCGCTTTTCAAAGATGGGTCACCGGGTCAAGCAGTGACGGCGGCGTTTCGCGGGGGACGGCACAAAGTTCCCCCGGAATCCGGGTGGATCGCAACAATCTCCAAGCCTATCTTCCGGGCCAGCATCAAGCTCACAGCATGGGGCGATCAGATCTGGAGCCAGTCATGACCGGTCACACTTTTGCAATCTTCGACACAGCGATCGGCCGCTGCGGCATCGTATGGCGCGCGCGCGGCATCAATGGGGTGCAGCTGCCGATGGGCAGCGAAGACAAGACCCGCATCCGGATCCGCCAGAGCCACGGCGATATCGCGGAGGCGCCGCCGCCGGCGGAAGTGCAACGCGCGATCGACGGCATCGTCGAACTGCTCGCGGGCAAGCCGAACGATCTCACGGACATCGTGCTCGATCTCGACGGCGTTCCCGAATTCAACCGCGGCGTCTACGACATCGCGCGCACCATCCCGCCGGGCAAGACCATGACCTATGGTGATATCGCCAGGCGGCTCGGCGGGGTCGAGCTGTCGCGCGACGTCGGCCAGGCGCTCGGCCGCAATCCCTGTCCGGTCGTGGTGCCGTGCCACCGCGTGCTCGCCGCCGGCGGCAAGCCCGGCGGCTTCTCCGCCAACGGCGGCGTGGTGACGAAACTGAAAATGCTCGCGATCGAAGGCGCGGTGGTCAATCACACGCCGAGTCTGTTCGACTAAATCCTACTCCCTCGCCCAGCAAGCGGGGAGAGGTGAGAGCAGGCTACATTGCCTCGCAGGTAAAACCCTTGCCCGAGCGGCGGATCTTCCCGGTGGACGGCGAAGGGAAATGCGCGGTGCAGCACAGCGTATCGGTATCGCAATAGCGCTCCAGGAAAGCGCGCCGCGTCTTCGCCGCCTGTGCCGCATCGACGTCGAATCTCGGCGACAGTTCCGGGTAGCGTGTCTGCAGCGGGGTGTGCATCAGGTCGCCGCTGACGACGGCGAGATCCCTGCCGCGGCCGAAGGCGAATGCCATGTGCCCCGGCGTATGGCCCGGCGTCGGCAGGATGCGCAGATGATCGCCGATCTCGTAATCGTCGCGCACCATCTCGGCCTGCCTGGCCGCGACCACCGGCAGCACGCTGTCGGCAAACGGCGGCACTTCCGCCTTGGCGTTCTGCTCGGTCCAGTAATCGAACTCGCTTTTGCCGAACACGTAGCGCGCGTTCGGAAAGGTCGGCAGCCAGCGGCCGTTCTCTAGCCGCGTGTTCCAGCCGACGTGATCGACATGCAGATGCGTGCACATCACGAAGTCGATGTCGTCGACCGAAAAGCCGGCCGAAGCCAGCGCCCGCATGTACCCGTTGTCGGTCTTCATGTTCCATTTCGGCCGCAGCGGCCGCGGCTTGTCGTTGCCGATGCAGCTGTCGACCAGGATAGTGTGATGCGGCGTCTTCACCACGTAGGACTGGAAACACAGGATCAGCGTGTCCCCGACGTCGAGCGCGCCGGCCTCTCGCATCCACGCCCGGTTCTCTGCAAGCTGCTCCGGCGTCAGTGCCGGAAACATGTCCAGCGCCGGCAGGAAGCTGGTTTCCTGCTCGATGATGCGATGGATGGTGAGATCGCCGACGGTGAACTTCAGGCTCATGGAAACTTCCCTGGCAACTTCCTGCTTCAGGCCGGCGGCGGCAGCGAGATCTTCACCGACGGCCGCTCCAGCATCTTCTGGTGGAAGGCGTCGAGTTTCGGAAACGCCTTGCGCCAGCCGCAATCGGCGAAGCGGAAATCGGCATAGCCGAGCACGCAAGCGAGCGCGATCTGCGCGATGTCGAGCGGGCGCGACAGCGTCTCCGCCTGCTTCTCGAATCGCGCCATGCCGTTCCAGGCCCGGGCCCAGTGGTCGTCGGCCCACGCCTGCCAGCGCAGCGGCTCCGGCCGCACCAGGTTCTCGTAGCGGCACAGCAGCATCGAATCGAGCATGCCCTGCAGCATGGAGTGCTCGGTCTTTACCTTCCAGCGCATCGGCCCTGAAGCCGGGATCAGCTTGCCGCCGCCGGCCAGCTCGTCGAGATATTCGACGATGACATACGAATCGAGGATCACGTCGCCGTTGTCGAGGATCAGGACCGGCAGCTTCTTCAGCGGCGTGATCTTCGAATATTCGTCATTGGGCTGGCCCGGCACCACGGTCGCCGGAATGAATTCGATTCTATCGATCAGCCCGAGTTCGATCGCGGCGATGCGCACCTTGCGGGCGAACGGCGAGGCCGGGGAGAAGGAGAGTTTCATGTTGTTGTTCCTTGTTCTTTCCTTCGTCATGGCCGGGCTTGACCCGGCCATCCACGCGTTTCTTTCCGCTAGACGGCTAAGACGTGGATGCCCGGGTCATAGGCGAGCGGAAGCGACGCCGTTCTTCGAACGGCTATGCCCGGGCATGACGAGTGGATGGAAACGGCAGCGCCTCACGCCGCGATGATTTCCTGGCGCTGTTCGCCGAGGCCCTCGATGCCGAGCGTGACTACGTCGCCGACGTTGAGGTACTGCGGCGGCTTCATGCCGGTGCCGACGCCGGGCGGCGTGCCCGTGGTGACGATGTCGCCTGGCAGCAGCGTCATGAACTGCGAGACGTAGGAGATGCATTTCGCCATGTTGAAGATCATGGTCGAGGTCGATCCGGTCTGGCGGCGCTGGCCGTTGACGTCGAGCCACATCGACAATTTCTGCACGTCCGGGATTTCGTCCTTGGTGGCGACCCAGGGGCCGAGCGGGCCGAAGGTGTCGTGCGACTTGCCCTTGGTCCACTGGCCCAGGCGCTCGATCTGGAAGTTGCGCTCGGAAACGTCGTTGCAGACGCAGTAGCCGGCGATGTGATTGAGCGCGTCGGCCTCGGAGACATATTTGGCGCGGGTGCCGATGATGGCGGCGATTTCGACTTCCCAGTCTAGCTTGGTCGAACCGCGCGGCTTCTCCACCGGATCGTTGGGGCCGGAGAGCGCCGTATTGGCCTTGATGAAGAAGATCGGCTCGGACGGAATCGGATTGCCGGTTTCCTTGGCATGGTCGCTGTAGTTGAGGCCGATGGCGACGAATTTGGAGATGCCGGTAACGGGCGCGCCGAACCGCGGCTTGCCGCTGACGGCCGGAAGCTTGGATGGATCGAGCGCGGCAAGCCTGGCCAGCGAGGCCGGCGAATAGGCCTCGCCATCGAGATCCCTGATGTGCGCGGAGAGATCGCGCAACTGGCCCGATTTGTCGATCAGGCCGGGCTTTTCCTGGCCTTTTGCCCCGTAACGAACAAGCTTCATTTATCGCTCCCTTTTGAAGGTCTTATTGGCTTGAATGCTTCATGGAACAGCGCGCCGGGAAATTCAACCACGGACTGCGCGCTGCATTGCAGCCCTCCTCATCCTGGGGGAGCCAGGCTCACACATGGGCCACGAATTTGAAGGCGTCGCCGTCGCGCTTGATATGGCCGGCGTTGAAATGACCGCCGATCACCAGTGTCGGCGTATCGGCAAAGCGCGAGAACAGCTCGCGCCGCGTCACGGCCGATTGGGCGGGATCGGAATCCGCGGTCGACGACCAGTCGAGATGCGCCATCTGGCAGGGGTGATGGGCGACGTCGCCGGTGAGCAGGCCCTGTTCGCCTGCCGACTGGATATGGATGCTCATATGGCCCGGGCTGTGGCCGGGCGTCGGGATCAGGGTGATTTCGTCGCAGACCCGGGCGTCGCTGGCGACCAGATCGGCCCTGCCGACGTCCGCGACCGGCTTCACGGAATCATTGAACACCGCCACCTTGTCGGGCGCGTCGCTGTGGTCGCGCCAGTGCTCATATTCGCTTCTGCCGAACAGGTAGCGCGCGTTGGCAAAGGTCGGCACCCACTTTCCGCCGATCAGCCTGGTGTTCCAGCCGACGTGGTCGACATGCAGATGCGTGCACAGCACGGTGTCGATGCTGTCGGGCGGAAATCCCGCCGCCGTCATGGTTTCGAGGAAGGGTTCTTTCCGGTTATTCCAGGTCGGCACGTTGCGGCCTTCCTTGTCGTTGCCGAGCCCGGTGTCGACCACGATCCGCCGCGACGGCGTTTCGACGACAAGCGAATGGATCGACATCTTGAGCCGGCCTTCGTCGGTCGCGAAAGGGGGAATGAGCCAGGGGTGTTTCTGGATTTCCTCGTTGGTGGCCAGTGGCAGGATGAACCTTGTGCTTCCGACCGTCTCCAATTCGACGATTTTGGTGATTTTGACCCGGCCTATGGTCCAACGCATCCGGTATTCCCCGTATCTTGTTTGTTGGGGGCAAAGATGCTGGTTTCCTGAAGTCTGCGCAATGGATCATCTCGTCTCGGAACGCGTTGGTCGGGCACGGAAAAGAGGAGCGGAGCATGCCAGAACTAGCCATTTCGGCCGAAAAAGTTCGCTTTCTGATCGAGAAAATGCGGGAATTCGACGTCAAGGAGGGGGACTCCGATCCGGATTCCGGCTCGAACGCCGCCGACGACAACATGATCGACGTGCTCGAGGATAATGCCGACGACCCCGTGGTGGGCGAGATCACCGGCTTCATCAACGCCATGAGCGAGGACGAGCAGATCGATCTGGTCGCCCTGATGCGGCTCGGGCGCGGCGACGGCACCATCGAGGATTGGGACGATCTGCGCCGCGAGGCCGCCGACGGCCGCAACAATCGCACCGCCAGCTACCTGCTCGGCGAACCCCTGGTCAGCGATTACCTCGCCGAAGGCCTCGATGCGTTCGGCGAGACCTGGACCGACGAGCGCACCACGCCGGTGTGACGGTCAGCGCGCGCAGTCGACGATGACGGTGCCGAGCTTGTCGCCTTTCTCCACTGCGAGATGGGCCTGTGCGGTGTCCGACAGCGGAAATTGTGCGGCGACGTTGTGGATGCGCTTTCCCGCGGCGAGCCATTTCGAGATGTCGGCCTGCGCCGCCGCCAGCACAGGCTGCGGCAGCGCGAACAGCACCAGCGCGCGCAGCGCGATGCATTTCTCCATCAGCTCGCGCATCGGCACCACGGGATTGCGATTGCCCTGGGTGGCGTAGACGGCGATGGTCGAATTGAGCGCCATCAGCTTCAGCGTGGTGGCGATGTTGCCGCCGAAATCGACATCGACCACGCGATCGACGCCGCGCCCTTCGGTGAAGGCCATCGTCCTGGCCACCACGTCCTCGGTCTTGTAGTCGATCACGAGGTCGGCGCCGGCAAGCCGCGCCTGTTCCGCCTTCAGCGCCGAACTGACGGTGGCGATCACCCGCGCGCCGCCCCATTTCGCTAGCTGCACGGCGTAATGGCCGACCGCGCCGGCGCCGCCGGTGACCAGGACGGTCTGGCCCGCAACCGGTCCGTCGCCGAACAGGCAGCACCACGCGGTCATGCCGGGAATGCCGAGCGTCGCGCCGGCCGCGAACGACACGTTGTCCGGCAGCGGCGTCACCAGATGCCCGGCCAGCGCAATATATTCCGCGGCGGTGCCGAAGGCGCGGCCGTTGCGCTGGCCGTTGAACAGCCAGACCCGTTCGCCGACTTTGAGCCGCGTCACGCCGTCGCCGACCTGATCGACGATCCCGGCGCCGTCGCTGTCAGGGATCACGCGCGGGAACTCCATCGCGCGATAGCTGCCGGCGCGGCGGCCGACATCGGCGGGATTGACGCCGGAGGCCTCCAGCCGGACCCGGACTTCGCCGGGCCCTGGCACCGGCGTCGGCATCTCGCCAAAGGTCAACACATCGGGCGCGGCGCCCGTGCGCTCGTACCAGACCGCCTTCACTTACAGCGTGCCCGGGAACGCGCCGCCATCGAGCAGGATGTTCTGCCCGGTGATGAAGCCGGCCTTGGCGCCGCAGAGAAATGCGCAGGCCTGACCGAATTCCTCGGGGTCGCCGAAGCGTCCGGCCGGATTGAGTTTGGCGCGCTCCGCCAGCAACTGGTCGACCGTGATGCCGCGTCGCTCGGCTTCCGTCTTCGCGACCGCGCCGCGCAGGCGGTCGGTGTCGAACGGGCCCGGCAACAGGGCGTTGATGGTGACGTTGTTGGCAACGGTCTTGCGTGCGATGCCGGCGACGAAGCCGGTGAGGCCGGCGCGCGCGCCGTTGGAGAGGCCCAGCACCTCGATCGGCGCCTTCACCGCCGCCGAAGTGATGTTGACGATGCGGCCGAATTTGCGCGCCATCATGCCGTCCACCGTCGCCTTGATCAGCTCGATCGGGGTCAGCATGTTGGCGTCGATCGCCTTGATCCAGTCGTCGCGGGTCCAGTTGCGGAAATCGCCGGGCGGCGGGCCGCCGGCGTTGTTGACCAGGATATCCGGATCGGGACAGGCTTTCAGCGCGGCTTCGCGGCCCGCGGGCGTGGTGATGTCGCCGACCACCTCGGTCACGGTGACGCCGGGATTAGCCTTGCGGATTTCGTCGGCGGTCTTCTTCAGCGCCTCGGCGCCGCGCGCCGTCAGGGTGACATGGACGCCTTCGTTGGCGAGCGCCATGGCGCAGGCGCGGCCCAGCCCCTTGCTCGATGCGCAGACGATGGCGCGGCGGCCTTTGATTCCAAGATCCACTATCTCACTCCCGTTTTTTCGGATGTTTTTGAAAAGCCTGACGCGGCCACTCTAGCCAACATCACCGGCCCTGATAAGACCCCGGCTTTGCGCGGGCCGAAATCGTCTGTATCAAGGCGCGCATATCACGCTTGGAGAAATTCGTCATGTCCGGCCTGTTCGACGTCAGCAAGGAAGTCATTCTCGTCACCGGCGCCAGCCAGGGGCTGGGACGGCAGTTCGCGCGGGTGCTGTCGGCCCATGGCGCCGCGGTGGTGCTGGCGGCGCGCCAGACCGCCAAGCTGAAGAGCCTGGAGGATGAGATCCGCTCCAAGGGCGGCCGCGCCGTCGCGGTGCAGATGGACGTGACCGACATCGCCTCGATTCCCAAAGCATTCGACAGCGCGGAATCAGCTCTCGGCCCGGTCAGCGTGCTCATCAACAATGCCGGCATCGCCATCGAGAAGCTCGCGATCGACCAGACCGAGGCGGACTGGGACGCCGTCATCAACGCCAACCTCAAGGGCGCCTATTTCGCGGCGACCGAGCTGGCGCGGCGGATGATCGCGCGCAAGCAGGAGGGCAATATCGTCAACGTCGCCTCCGTGCTCGGCTTCGGGGTGATGAAGTTCCTGTCGCCCTACACGGTCTCCAAGGCCGGCATCATCCAGGCCACCAAGGCGATGGCGCTGGAACTGGCCGGCAACGGCATCCGCGTCAACGCGCTGGCGCCGGGCTATATCGACACCGAGATGAACCACGAATTCTGGTCGACGCCCGCAGGCGAGCGGCTGGCAAAGCGGATTCCGCAGCGCCATGTCGGCGCCGAATCCGATCTCGACGGCGCCATCATGCTGCTGGCGTCCAATGCCTCGCGCTACATGACCGGCAGCGTGGTGACGGTAGACGGCGGGTTCTTGCTGACGTGAATTGAACGACAAGCGAAGCTTAGGGCTTACTTCCCCTCTCCCCTTGTGGGAGAGGGTGGCGCCTCACGAAGTGAGGCGACGGGTGAGGGGTCTGTCTCCGCGGATAGAGACCCCTCATCCGGCGCGCTCAGGAGCGCAAGTGCGCTCCAAAGCGCGCCACCTTCTCCCACAAGGGGAGAAGGAAGAAGTGCCGCAATCAACTACGCCCGCAGCTCCGCCTTGATCATGTCGGCGGCCTTCTCGCCGATCATGATGGTCGGGGCGTTGGTGTTGCCGCCGATCAGCGTCGGCATCACGGAGGCGTCGACGACGCGCAGGCCTTCCAGGCCGTGGACCTTCAGCTTCGCGTCGACCACGGCCATCGGGTCGCTGCCCATTTTGGCGGTGCCGACCGGGTGATAGACGGTATCGACGCGCTGGCGCAGCAGGTCGCGGATCTGGTCGTCGGTCTCGACGCCCTCGGTGAACATGTCCTTCTTCTGCAGGGCGCGCAGCGCCGGCGTCTCCAATAGCCGCCGCGTGACCTTGAAGCCTGCGACCATGGTTTCGAGATCGGCGGGATCGCCCAGGAAATTCGGATCGATCAGCGGCGCAGCAAGCGGATCGGCGCTGCCGAGCGCGACGTTGCCGCGGCTCTTGGGGCGCAGTAGGCAGACGTGCATGGAAAAGCCGGTGCCGTTGTGGCGCTTGCGGCCGTGATCGTCGGCCATCGCCATGCCGAAATGCAGCTGGATGTCGGGCACGTTGAGGTCGGGGCGGGTTTTCAGGAAGCCGCCGCACTCGGCGAAATTCGAGGTCATCGGCCCGCGGCGCTCCCGGCGGTACTGGCTGATGGCGCGCAGCAGCCGCGGAATGCCTCCCAGCGAGATGCCGTTGAAGTTCGGGTTGTCCGACATGTAGCCGAACACGAAGTCGGGGTGGTCCTGCAGGTTCTGTCCGACGCCGGGCAAATGATGCACGCCGGCGATGCCGTGCTTGCCGACTGCTGTGGCGTCGCCGACGCCCGACAGCAGCAGCAGTTGCGGGGTCTGGAACGCGCCGGAGGAAACGATCACCTCGCGCCGGGCGCGGATCTGCTTCAGCTCCTTGCCTTGCCTGTATTCGACGCCGACCGCGCGCTTGCCTTCGAACAGGATGCGGGTCGCATGCGCTTTGGTTTCGACGCGCAAATTGGCGCGGCTGCCCATATGCGGGTGGATATAGGCGCGCGCCGCGCTCCAGCGCTCGCCGTTCTTCTGCGTCACCTGGTAGATGCCGAGGCCTTCGTGCTCATCGGCGTTGAAGTCCTCGCGGTAGCGGAACTGGCCCTCCTGCGCCGCCTGCAGGAAGATATGCTGCACCGGATTGTCGGTGCGCAGCTTGTTGACGGACAGAGGCCCGCCCTTGCCGTGGTACTCGCCGCCGAAATCGGCGTTATCCTCGGAGCGCTTGAAATAGGGCAGCACGTCGTTGAACGACCAGCCGGGATTGCCGAGCGAGGCCCATTGATCGTAATCGCTGCGATGGCCGCGGATATAGACCATGGCGTTGATCGCGGACGAGCCGCCGAGCCCCTTGCCGCGCGGCTGATAGCCGATGCGGCCGTTGAGGCCTTTCTGCGGCACCGTATCGAACGCCCAGTTGTTGATCTTCCCCGGCACCATCAGCGCCAGCGCGAAGGGGGTGGTCACCACCCAATTGTCGTTCCTGCCGCCGGCGTCCAATACCGCCACCGAGGTCTTGGGATCCTCGGAGAGGCGCCCCGCCACCGCGCAGCCGCCGGAGCCGCCGCCCACCACCACGAAATCGACTGTATCCGTCACGCGTATTTCCCTCCCCAAGGTTCGTTTTCTTGCGCCGCTCTTTGTCTTCCGTCATTGCGAGGAGCGTTAGCGACGAAGCAATCCATACTTGTCTTGTGGCGATATGGATTGCTTCGCTGCGCTCGCAATGACGTTGATGCAACACTACGACAAAAATCGCAGCATCTTTTGCAGCCGCGCGATCTTGGCGCCGTAGGGCGGATAGAGATCGGCGAGGCGGTTGAACGGCGAGCGGTAGAACACCGGCTTCAGCTTGCTCAGATTATCAAAACCCCATTCGCCGTGATAGGCGCCGGTACCGGACGCGCCGACGCCGCCCATCGGCTGGTACATCTGCGCGAAGTGAAACAGGCAGTCGTTGACGGTGACGCCGCCGGACACGGTGCGGTCCAGCACCTCGTCGCGCGCCGCGTCGTCCTTGCCGAACCAGTACAGCGCCAGCGGCCGGTCGTGCTTGTTGACATAGGTCACCGGTTCGCTCGCGTCCCTGTAGCCCATCACCGGCAGCAATGGCCCGAAGATTTCCTCCTGCATGATCGCCATCTCGGGCGTCGCGCCGACCACGATGGTCGGCGGAAATTTCCGTTTTGATTTCCAGGCGGGGTCGTCGGGTTTTGCGCCTTGCATGATCCGTGCGCCCTTGGCGGCGGCGTCCGCCACCAGGCCTTCGAGCCGCGCATAGTGCCGTTCGGAGACGATGGAGGTGTAGTCCTTGTTGTCAGGGTCGGTGCCGAACATCCGTTGCATATTCGCCTGCAGTCTGTCGGCGAAATCCTGCACGGAGGCCTCCTGCACCAGCACATAATCGGGCGCGATGCAGGTCTGGCCGGCATTGAGCAGCTTTGCGTAGGCGATGCGCTCGGCGGCCTCGGCGAGATCGGCGGAGCGGTCGATGATGACAGGCGACTTGCCGCCGAGTTCGAGCGTGACCGGCGTCAGATTGCGTCCCGCCGCCTCTGCCACGAGGCGGCCGACCCGGGTCGAGCCGGTGAAGATCAGGTGGTCGAACGGCAGCGAGGCGAACGCCTTGGAGATCTCGTCCTCGATGCCGGTGACGATGATCTCGTCGGCGCTGAACCTGGCCGCGATCACTTCCCTGAGCAGCGCGGAAAATCGCGGCACCAGTTCGCTCGGCTTGATCATGACGCGGTTGCCGGCGGCGATCGCCCCGACCGCCGGCGCCAGCGTCAGCTGCAGCGGATAATTCCAGGGCGCGATGATGCCGACCACGCCGAGCGGCTGCGGCATCAGGCGGTTTTTGGCGGGAAAGAACTGCAGCGAGGTCGCCACCCGCTTCGGCGCCATCCAGTTCTTCAGGCTCTTGGCGGCGTGCTTGATCTCGCCCAGTAGCATCATGGTTTCGGCGATCGTGGTCTCGATCGTGCAGCGATGGCCGAAATCCGCCGAGATCGCCTGCTCGAAGCGGGCTTCATTGTCCGAAACCGCCGCGCGCAGCCGCGCCAGCCGGTCCAGCCGCTCGGCGAGGCCAGGCGCCGGCGCCGTCCGGGTCAGTTCGAACAGGCGGTGAAAGGCGTCCTCCAGGGCGTTTTGCCCAGGGCTTTTCAGTGACTGGTCCATGGCGTTTCCTTCGGGTTCCCCGGCCGGAAGCTGGGCTTTTGCGATGTTTCTGGCAAGAGCGGCCTGCGCGGCCTGATTTGGCGCAACAAATGCGCGGTTCGGCCGTCATAAAAAGCTCAAAAGATCGCCCTCGGCCCTTTCCAAAGCGGGTTCGCATTGGTACATACCGCTCGCACCCGATGGCGTCAGCCAAGGGAAGCCTTCTCAGGAAGCCTCCGGACCAGATCAATCGGCGCCCCCGGGCGTTGGGCCAGATTCGCTTCGGTATCGTTTTCCTGAAGGCGCGCAACGGTTTATCGCGGGGTGGAGCAGCCCGGTAGCTCGTCAGGCTCATAACCTGAAGGTCATAGGTTCAAATCCTATCCCCGCAACCAAGATCAATCCTTCCAAGCCATAGGCTTGGAAGGATTTTTTTTGTTATGTGCTGGCTGTAGCGAATTGCGGCCGTGTCGGCGGCATCGCTTATTCGGTGCCGAGACCTGGTGAGAGCCGTCCATGTACCCAGATCCGAACTCCCATTCCCAACACCTCTACTCCCGCGCCCTCGCCAGCCTGCCCGGCGGCAACACGCGCACCACCGTGTTCATGAAGCCCTATCCGATCTACGCCGCGCGCGGCGAGGGTTGCCGGGTGATCGATGTCGACGGCAACGCCTATATCGACTGCATCAATAATTTCACCTCGCTGATCCATGGCCACGCGCACCCCGTGCTGGTGGCGGCGGCGACCAGGCAGCTTGCGCTCGGGTCGGCGTTCGGGCTGTCGACGGAGTCCGAGATCGATCTCGCGGAATTGCTGGTATCGCGATTGCCCGGCGTCGAGCAGGTGCGCTTCACCAATTCCGGCACCGAGGCGGTGATGATGGCGCTGAAGGCCGCGCGCGCCTTCACCGGCCGGCCGAAGATCGCCAAGTGCGAGGGCGCCTATCACGGCTCCTATGATTACGCCGAAGTCAGCCTCGATCCGACGCCGGAGGCCTGGGGCCGCAATGCGCCGGTTTCGGTGGCGTATGCGAAGGGCACGCCGGACAATGTGCTGGCCGATGTCATCACCATCCCCTTCAACGACGCCGAGGCAGCGGTTAGCCTGATCCGCGAGCACGGTGCGGAGCTGGCTTGCGTGCTCGTCGATCCCATGCCGAACCGCGCCGGGCTGGCGCCGGCCGACAAGGCCTATCTCGCGGCGCTGCGCGCGGTCACATCGGAGGTCGGCGCGCTGTTGATTTTCGACGAGGTCATCACCTTCCGCTTAGGCTATCGCGGCGCGCAGGGGCTGTGGGAGATCGACCCCGACCTGACCACGCTCGGCAAGATCATGGGCGGCGGCTTTCCGGTCGGCGCCGTCGGGGGAAAGCGGGAGTTCATGGCGGTGTTCGATCCCACCTCCGGCAAGCCGGCGCTGCCGCATGGCGGGACGTTTTCGGCCAATCCGGTGACGATGCGCGCCGGTCTCGCGGCGATGGAATTGCTCGATGAAGCCGCCTTCGCGCGGCTCGATGCGATCGGGGAGGCGGTGCGCGGCGGCATCGACGACGCCTTCCGCCGCCATGGCGTGCCCGGCCGCACCGTCGGGCTCGGCTCGCTGTTGAAAATCCATTTCGCCGATCGTCCGATCCGCGACTACCGGTCGGCCTATCTCAGCGAACAGGAAGCGCAGCGTCAGGCGATCTTCAACCGCGGCCTGCTCAATCGCGGCGTGCTGGCGGCGGGCTATGGATTGATGGCATTGTCGACGCCGATGCTGGATGAGGATATCGACACCATCGTCACCGCGGCCTCGGAATCCCTCGCCGAGGTGGCGGCCTCGGCCTGACCAGGCCACTTGATCGTTCCGCCATTTTTTGCCAGCAACAGTCCATGTCCAGCAAGATCGACCCCATCACGCGATCCGTCGTCCAGCACCGCCTGAGCTCGATCGTGAAGGAAATGGGCGAAGCCATGCTTCGCACCTCCTATTCGCAGATCCTCAATTCCAGCCGCGATTTTTCGCTGGCGATCTGCGACACGCGCGGCCGCCTGATCGCGCAGGCCGATCACATCCCGGTGCATGTCGGCGCGCTGCCCTGGGCGACGCTTGCCGTCGAGCAGCGCTTCAAGGACGTCAAGCCGGGCGACGTCATCCTGCTCAACGATCCCTATCATGGCGGCAGCCATCTGCCTGACCTCACCGCCTTCGTGCCGATCTTCGACGGCGAGCGGCGTCTGCTCTGGACCATCGTCCGCGCCCACCAGAGCGACATCGGCGGCGCCACCCATGGCGGCTATAATCCCGGCGCCACCGAGATCTATCAGGAGGGCATCCGCGTCCCGCCGATCAAGCTGTACGAGGCCGGAAAGCTGCGCGACGACCTGCTCGACCTGCTGGCGCTCAACATCCGCAACCCCCGCGAATTCCGCGGCGACCTCGCGGCGATGGTCGGCGCGGCGCATCTCGGCGAACGGCGGCTGTCGCGGCTGTTTGCCGAGTTCGGCGCCCCGGTCGTGGAAGCCGCGGTGGAAACCATCCTGGATGCCGCCGAGGCGCAGACCCGCGCCGTGATCTCGACCTGGAAGGACGGCGTGTTCTACGGCGAGGCCTTTCTCGACGACGACGGCCATGGCCGCAGCGACATCCGGATCGCCGCCAAGGTCATCAAAAAGGGCAGCGACATCGAGATCGATCTTTCTGATTCCGATCCGCAGACGACCAGTTTCGTCAATTCCTCGCATGCCAACATGCAGGCGGCGGTGGTGATGGCCTTTGCCTATCTGATCGACGCCGATACTCCGAAGAATGCCGGCGCGCTGCGCCCGCTCAAGGTGGTTGCAAAACAGGGCACCATCGTCTGGGCCGATCCGGGCCGGCCGGTGACGCTGTGCACCAGCCATCCCTCCAATGAGATCGTCGAGGCCATCGTCAAGGCGATGTCGGCGTCCTGTCCGGACCGCGCCATGGCCGGCTGGAGCCGCCGCTTCCGGATCGCGATCCAGGGCGAGGATCCGCGCTCGGGGCGCAATTTCATCTGGCACATGTTTCAGGCCCGCCCCGGCGGCGGCGCCTCGTCCGGCGGCGACGGCTGGTCGTCGATCGGCGAATGGCACACCGTGGGCGGCATCAAGTTCGGCAGCATCGAAGTCGCCGAGGTGCGGTTTCCGCTGTACTTCCGCCATCACGAGTTCCGCGAAAACTCCGGCGGCGACGGCCAATTTCGCGGCGGCCTTGGCGTCGCGCTCGATCTGGTGCTGGAAACCGCAAAGCCGGCGCGGGCCAACACCGCCGGCGACGGCGTGCGCTACGGTCCCTGCGGGATGCTCGGCGGCAAGGACGGCGTTCCCCACGATTACCGGCTGATCTCCGAAGGCCGCACCCCGCGCGTGCTGCGCACCAAGGAAGTCGGCATCGAGATCCGTCCCGGCGACTGCCTCGAAATACGATCGTCCGGCGGCGGCGGCTGGGGACCGCCGGCCGAGCGCTCGCCCGATGCCCGTGCGCGCGACCGCGAACAGGGACTTGTGGCCGCCGACGTGAAGCAGGGCGCCTGACCATGTTCACCATCGGAATTGACGTCGGCGGCACCTACACGGATCTGGTCGCCATCGACGAGAACGGCAAAACCATCTTCGCGAAATCGCCGTCGACGCCGGCGGACCAGTCGGTCGGCGTCATGGCGGGGCTGGAGGAGCTGGCGCGGCGATTGAAACTGACGCGCGCGGCAATGCTTGGGCAAACCGACCGGATCGTGCACGGCACCACGGTTGCGACCAACGCGCTGCTCGAGCGCAAGGGCGCCAGGGTGGCGCTGCTCACGACCGAGGGCCATCGCGACGTGATCGAGATGCGCGAGGGCCTCAAGGGCGACCGCTACGATCTGCGTTCGCCGCCGCCGCAGCCGCTGGTGCCGCGCGAACGGCGGTTCGGCGTGAAGGAGCGGCTCAAGGCCAACGGCGAGGTCGCGATACCCCTAAGCGATCGCTCGCTCGATGAGGCCATCGCCGCCATCCGCCGCTCCGGCGCCACTTCGGTCGCGGTCTGCTTCCTGCACTCCTATCTCAACCCGGTGCACGAACTCGCCGCCGTCGAGCGGCTGGCGCGCGAACTGCCCGACGTCAGCATTTCCCGCTCCAGCGACGTGCTGCCGCAGATCAAGGAATATGAGCGCGTCTCCACCACGATCGTGAACGCCTATGTCCGGCCGCTGGTGCGGCACTATCTGGCCAATCTGGAGCAGCGCCTTCACGAAGCCGGCTTCGAGGGCTCGCTCTTCATCATCTTGTCGCATGGCGGGATGGCGCCGGTGGAGGAAGCCTCGCGCCTGGCCGCCGGCACCGTGCTGTCGGGTCCCGCCGGCGGCATTTCCGGCGCCAGGCGCTGCGCCGACCTGCTCGGCATTCCCGATCTGGTGCCGTTCGACATGGGCGGCACCTCAACCGACATCTCGCTGGTTTCGGAAGGCCGCGCCTCGCTGTCCGCCGACGGATCGCTCGCCGGCGAACGCATTGCGCTACGCAGCCTCGACATCGCCAGCATAGCCGCCGGCGGCGGATCGATCGCGTCGGTCGATGCCGGCGGCACCTTGCGCGTCGGCCCGGAAAGCGCGGGCTCGGTGCCGGGACCGGCCTGCTACGGCAATGGCGGCGAAGCTGCCACCGTCACCGACGCCAATGTCGTGCTCGGCTACCTCGATGCCGCGGCTTTCATGGGCGGCAAGCGCCCGCTGGACGCTGCGGCAGCCGAAGCCGCCGTCGACCGGGTTGCGGCGTCGCTGGGGCTGTCGCGGTATGAGGCCGCCGCCGGCATCTTCAGGATGATCAACCTGAAGATGGCCGACGGCATCCGGCTGATGACCCTGCGCCGCGGCGTCGATCCCCGGAAATTCGCGCTATTGAGTTTCGGCGGCGCGGCGGGCCTGCATGCCGCCGAGGTCGCCCGCGAACTCGATATCAAGCGCATCATCGTGCCGATCGCCGCCTCGGTGCTGTCGGCCTGGGGCATGCTGACCAGCGACCTGCGCTACGAAGTGAGCCGGACCCATTACGGCGCCGGCGCGCGGATCGCGGCGGACGAGGCGCGCAAGCTATTTGGCGATCTGGAACGTGAGGCCACCGGCCGGCTGCGCGCCTGGTTCGGCGGGCCGATGACGACGGAGCGCTCGGCGGAGATGCGCTACGGCGAGCAGATCTTCGAGATCGATGTTCCGCTCGACGGTCTCGACTGGAACGCGGCCTCGGTGGTCGATCAAATCGAGGATCGCTTTCATCGCCGCCACGAGGAACTCTACACCTATGCCTCGCGCGACCAGGAAGTGGTGTTCGTCAATGCGCGGGTCGCTGCGATCGGCGAAGTGTCGCAGCGCGGCCAGGATGTGAAACCGGCACCGTCAGCCGCCCCTTGCGCGCCGCGAGCCACCCGGCAGGCCTGGTTCGGCCAGTGGCGCGAGGTCCCGGTCCATGCGCTCGACGATCTGCGGCCGGGCCACGCGCTGGCGGGCCCCGCGATCATCGAGGCCGAGACCACCACGGTCGTCATCAATGAAGGCGACAAGGTCAGCGTGAATGCGCTGGGATGGCTGGATATTGAGCTGCGTTGACACGACGGGACCACTTCCCCCTCTCCCGCTTGCGGGGGAGGGCAGGGGTGGGGGTGCCTCCGCGCATTCGGCCTCGCGGATAGTCCCCCTCACCGAAGTGATGGCCCGCTACGTCTTCCTCCCATAATTCAACAACCCGCCCAGCCCCTTCGGCGGATGGGCGCGCAGCGCTTCCTCGTTCGGTTCGGTGCCCCAGCCGGGCCGGTCGGGGATCACGAGATGGCCGTCGACGATCTCGGGCACGTGGGTGAACAGCTCGTCGTCCCAGGCCAGCCGGTCGATGTCGATTTCCATGATCCGCAAATTCGGCACCGCCGCGCAGAAATGCGCGTTCATCATGCTGCAGAGATGGCCGTAGAAATTATGCGGCGCGACGTTGACCTCATGGGCTTCGGCGGACGCCGCGATCTTCATCGACTGCCAGACCCCGTTCCACGGCGTGTCGATGATCGCCACATCCATCGCCTGCTCGCGGAAATAGGGCAGGAACTCGCGCAGGCCCAATAGCGTCTCGCACGACGAGATCGGGTGCGGGCTCTGCCGCCTGATGTAGCCGAGCGCTTCCGCGTTGAAGCTGTCGATCTCGACCCAGAACATGTCGAGATCGGCGATCATGCGCAGGATCTTCAGATAGCCTTCGGTCTTGGCGTTGAAGTTGAGGTCGAGCAGGATATCGACATCCGGCCCGGCGCCGTCGCGAATGGCTTCGAGGTGCATGCGCAGGTCGCGCAACACCTTGCGGTCGACGTTGATCTCCGGCTCGAACGGCGAGCCAAAACCGGGCCGCCAGCCCTGCGGCTTGCCGTCGGTGTAGGTAAAGATGTTGGTCTTCAGCGCGGTGAATTTCTTTTCCCGGACCTCGCGGCCGATCGCCTTGACGCCGTCGAGGCTGGTGATGGCGGGCGTGTACCAGGACGGATGGTTGATGCGCCAGGTGGCGCAATGCGACCAGTAGACCCGGACGCGGTCGCGGATCTTGCCGCCGAGCAGTTCGTAACAGGGCACGCCCAGCAGCTTGCCCTTGGCGTCGAGCAGTGCGTTCTCGATCGCGCCTAGCGCCAGCGCCACCACGCCGCCGGTGGCCGGGCGGGTCGCCGCGGTAAGTTCTGCAAAGATCCGTTCATGGGCGAAGACGTTCTGCCCGACCACGCGGCCCGACAGGCGCTGGATCGCGGCGCCGACGCCGGGCGCGCCGAAACCCTCGTCATATTCGCTCCAGCCGACGACGCCGTCCTCGGTCGACAGCTTGACGAAATGGTAATTCCGCCAGCCCGCGTCGCAGGCGAGGATTTCGACGCTGGTTACTTTCGATATTTTCGTCATGGCGTTTCCTTATGTTTCTTGGTTCGGGACCGGATCGCGCCGTTCGCCGGTCCCTGTTTTCGTTTCTCACGGGGCCACAGAACTTGCTATCGAAGATGGTATCGCTATATCGGAATTTTCCGCAATCTGCCGCAAGCGCCATTAAGCGAGATCGATCATGACTGCCACCGCGACCGACACCGCCGCCGTCTCCCAGCCGTTCCAGGCCGAGGTCGCCGAACTGCTGCATTTGATGGTGCATTCGGTCTATTCGGAAACCGATATCTTCCTGCGCGAGTTGATCTCGAACGCTTCCGATGCCTGCGACAAGCTGCGCTACGAGGCGATCGCGAATCCTGCGCTGATCGCGGACGGGGCGCCGCCCGAAATCCGCATCGTGCCGGACAAGAAGGCCGATACGCTCAGCGTGATCGATACCGGCATCGGCATGGACCGGCAGGAGCTGATCGACCATCTCGGCACCATCGCCCGCTCCGGCACCAAATCCTTCCTGGCGCGGCTGACCGAGGCCAAGGACGGCGCCGGCCTGATCGGCCAGTTCGGCGTCGGCTTCTATTCCGCCTTCATGGTCGCCGACCGCATTGTCGTCACCAGCCGCCGCGCCGGCGCCGACGAGGTCTGGACCTGGACCTCGTCGGGCGGGTCCGGTTTCGAAATCGCGCCGGGCAGCGAAGAGGATGCCAAGCGGATCGCGCGCGGTACCGAGATCGTGCTGCACCTCAAGCCCGACGCGAAGAAATACCTCGAGACGCACGAGATCGAGCGCATCGTCCGCGCCTATTCCGACAACATCCAGTTTCCGATTCAACTGGTGCCGGAAGAAGGCGAGCCGAGCCAGATCAATTCGGCGAGCGCGCTGTGGCAGCGGTCGAAGTCGGAATTGAAGCCGGAAGACTACGCCACGGCCTACAAGCAGATCGCGCACGCCTTCGACGAGCCGGCGATGACGCTGCATTATCGCGCCGAGGGCCGCTATTCCTATGCGGTGCTGCTGTTCGCGCCCTCGACAAAGCCGTTCGACCTGTTCGAGCCGGAGCGCAAGGGCAGGGTGAAGCTCTATGTCCGCCGTGTCTTCATCACCGACGACGCCGACCTGTTGCCGGCTTACTTGCGCTTCATCCGCGGCGTGGTCGACAGCGAGGACCTGCCGCTCAACCTTTCGCGCGAGATGCTGCAGAACAATCCGCAGCTGGCGCAGATCCGCAAGGCGGTGACCGGCCGCGTCGTCAGCGAGCTGGAGGCGCTCGGCGACAAGGAGCCGGAGAATTTCGCCAAAATCTGGGACGCCTTCGGCCCCGTCATCAAGGAAGGCATCTACGAGGATTTCGAGCGGCGCGAGAAGCTGCTGGCGCTGTCGCGCTTCACCACCACAGCAGGCGAGAACCGCTCGCTGAAGCAATATATCGCCGACCTCAAGCCCAACCAGACCGAGGTGTATTTCCTGGCCGGTGACAGCATCGAGCGGCTGAAGTCCAATCCCAAGCTGGAATCGGCCGCCGCCCGCGGCATCGAGGTGTTGCTGCTGACCGATCCGGTCGATGCGTTCTGGACCTCGGCAGCCCTCGATTTCGAAGGCAAGCCGCTGAAGTCGCTGAGTCAGGGCGATATCGATTTCGGCCTGGTCCCGCTGCTCGACGAGCACAAGGACGAGACCAAACCGGACGCCGACGAGGCTGCGATCATCGCCGTGATCAAGGCGACGCTCGGCGAGCGCGTTTCCGACGTGCGCGCCTCGCAGCGGCTGACCTCGAGCGCCTCCTGCCTGGTCGCCGGCAGCCACGGCCCGGACCGCGAACTCGAGCGCCTGCTGGCTCGGCAAAATCGCGGCGCCGGCGCGAAGCCGATCCTCGAGATCAATCTGCGGCATCCGCTGGTGGCGGCGATCTCCGCCGGCAACGCCGCCGCCGCCGACCTGTCGTTCCTGCTGCTGGAGCAGGCGCAGATCCTCGACGGCGAATTGCCGGAGGACCCGGCGGCCTTCGCCGGCCGGCTCAACCGGCTGGTGCTGCAGGGGGTGGCGAAGGGGAGCGGGTAGGCGCGACGAACTTCATACCAGTTGAAGCCGCAACTCGCGCCCGACAATTCTCGCAGCTCGCTGCAGGCTTTCGATCGTCGCGCTGCCATTGTCGGGATCGAGCAGTCGATCGACTTGCGCGCGGCTGGTTTTCATCAGCTCGGCCATGCGCTGCTTGGTGATTTTCTTCTTCTTCATTTCGCTGGCAAGCTGCCGCGCGATCACCGCCTTGATCGCGGCGGCGGTCACCTCCTCGCGGATTCCGCCTTCTTCGAGCCAGCTCTCAAAGCTCGAACCTATGTGCGGGTTTTTCCTGGCCATGATTGCAACTCCTTAAATCTCTGCCGTGCCAGCGCCAGATCTTCCGTTGGGGTTTTCTGTGTCTTTTTGACCATCGCATGCACGGCAATCAATATGCCGTCGTGAAAACCAAAGAATACCCGAGCCTCGCGCTTGCTCGGCAGCGACGTACGCACCTCCCACAAGCCAGCGCTCAAAGGACGGCATAGCGGCAGACCCACCGGCCAGCCATACTGAACCTTGGCGATGTCGCGCCCGATCGTCCGCTTGTCCTCGCGGGACAGTTCATTCAGCCATTCCCGCACCGGCTCTCGGCCGGTTACCGATCGCCAAAATACGAAAGGGATGGGCTTGAGGCTGTCAGCCATTCACAGAAACTGTACCAAAAAAGATACGCCGGGGCAACCAAGAAGCACCGACCTTGGCGGATATTGTGAGTATCTGAGCAGGACAGCCATCGAAAACATTTTTGTTGGGGGCGGCTTTGGTCAATATGGTTGGGCGCCCCGGCATTTAATGTAGGGGACGCGAACCGATTTTCGAAGCCGGCCGTAGCTATGCTCGGCAACCTTGAACTCCGGACCATCCTAGGACCCATGACCACACCCACCGGCCACGACACCTTCTACGGCGGCATTCAGGTCTTTCGCGGCTTTTCCAGCCTGATGGAGCCTGCGCTGTATTCGGCGCTGCCGGATGACTGGACCATCGGGATCGCCGATATCGTGGAATCGACCAGGGCGATCGCGCAGGCGCGCTACAAGGCGGTCAACATGGCCGGCGCCTCGGTCATCGCGGCGGTCGCCAATGCGCTGGAGGGGCGCGAGTTTCCCTTCGTGTTCGGCGGCGACGGCGCGAGCTTTGCGGTCGCGCCCGACGATCTCGAACGCACCCGCGAGGCGATGGCGGCGACCGCAACCTGGGTCGAGGAGAGCCTCGACCTCGTGATGCGGGTCGCGCTGGTGCCGGTTGCGGCGGTGCGGGCGCAGGGCCTCGATGTCCGCGTCGCCCGGTTCGGTCCGTCGGCCAATCTTTCCTATGCGATGTTTTCCGGCGGCGGTCTCGGCTGGGCGGAAGCCGCAATGAAGCGCGGCGAGTTCGCGGTGGAGAAGGCAGTGCCCGGCACCCAGCCCGATCTCACGGGATTGTCGTGCCGGTTCGAGGAAATTCCGTCCGCGCGCGGCCTGATCCTGTCGGTGCTGGTGGTGCCCGCGCGCGATGCCGATCCGGCTGCCTTTCGCAAGGTCATCGAGAACCTCGTCGCGCTGGTCGAGCGCAGCCCGGATGCCGGGCGGCCGGTGCCGGCGGACGGCCCGCCGCTGAAATGGCCGCCGGCGGGAGTCGAGTACGAAGCACGCGCGGGGCGCGGCGGATCGCTGTTGCGGCGGCGCGCCTTCGTGCTCGCCAACACGCTGTTCGTCTATGTCATCATGCGCTTCGGCATCAGCGTCGGCGGCTTCGTGCCGAAGACCTATGTGCGGCAGGTGGTGGAGAATTCCGACTTCCGCAAATATGACGACGGATTGCGCATGATCCTCGACTGCACTCCGGAACTGGAAAGCGCGCTGACGAAGGTTCTGGCCGCGGCGGCTGCGGCGGGAACCGTGCGCTATGGACTGCACCGGCAGGACGCGGCGATGATGACCTGCTTCACACCCTCGGCGCTGCGCAGCGATCACGTCCATTTCATCGACGGCGCGCGCGGCGGCTACGCCTCGGCGGCATCGGCGCTGAAAGCGATGGCGGCGTGAAAGTGTTTGATCCCTCATGGCGAGGAGGCGCGTTCCCGGCAGCGCAATTGCGCTGTCCGGTGCGCCGTCTGAGGGTCGTGGAAATTGATAGCAAAACTTCGGGAGCCACGAGATCGCGAAGGCATGTGTGCGGTTAAACCCTCTTGCGTCGTCCCTGCGAACGCAGGGACCCCAGCGTGAGCGCAATTGCGCTCATCGCGGCGCCGCGGCCCATCGGTGAGACGCAGGCGTGAGATACCTTCTGCAACAACAAACGACGGTGGTTATGGGTCCCTGCGTTCGCAGGGACGACATTGAGAGAGCCAACGGGTCGGCGCGAAGCGCTGCCCAATGACAGGCTCCGCAAAATCCGGTGCTTCACCGGCACGCAGGATAGATCGCCGCGAGTTCGCGCCCGCGCAACAGCAGCAGGCGTGAGGTCAATCCGCCGCGGCGACTGATCCAGCCCTGTACGGCGGAGGGATAGGCGGCCAGCACCAGCCTGGATGCTTCCGGCTCGGCTGAGATGCGGCCGCGCCGGTCGATCGATCGCGCGGCGTGGAACCCGAGCACCGCCCGGCGCGTCACGCAGATGCGGTCGTTCGGCACCGTGCTCAGCACCAGCGTGCAGGCCGACAGGCACGGCCCGTCGATCACGACGCGTTCGCCCGAGGCGCGCACGCGCTCGAACAGATCGAGAAACGGGCCGACCTCGCCGCCCGGGCTGGAGAGGATACGGATCTCGGCCCCGGCCGGCGGCGAGATCATTGCCCACAGCACGGCTGCGAGAAGGATTGTTTTCATGACGGCCGATCGCATCATGAGCGGCTTCCCCAAAACGATCGCGGATGAATTTATCAACCGCGATCCGCCGGACAAGGTTCCGTCATGGTCAACCGGCGCTGACGGCTAGAGCTTTTCCGTTCCGATTGAATCGGAACGGGCTCTATCTTTTGTCTTGACGCGTTTTCTTCGCGCGAACCGGTATCCACTTCGCTTGAAAACGCTCTACCCGTTGCGCCGCTCGCCGCGCAGCGTCGGCAAGCCGATCCCGGCGGCATCGAAACCGCCGTCGACGGCGAGAATTTGCCCGGTGATGTAGCTGGCGCGGTCGCTGCACAGGAAGAACACCGCCTCCGCCAGTTCTTCTTCGAGGCCGTAACGGTTGAGCGGGATGGCGTCGTGATAGTCGGCGCGTATTTCCGGGGTGTGAACCTGCTTGGCCATCGCGGTCTCGACCGGGCCGGGCGCGACGCCGTTGACGCGAATGCCGAGCGAAGCCAGTTCGACGGCGAGTTGCTTGGTCAGATGCGCGAGCCCGGCCTTGCTGGTGCCGTAAGCCGAGCGCAGCGTCGAGGCGCGCACCGCCGAGATCGAGGTGATATTGACGATGGCGCCGCCGCCATGTTCGCGCATCAAGGGCGCTGCCGCCTTGGTGCACAGGAACGGCCCGGTGAGGTTGACCGACAGAATCCGGCTCCAGTCCGCATCCGACGTTTCCAACAGCGGCGCGAACACCGCGATCCCGGCATTGTTGACCAGCGCGTCGAGCCGGCCGAAGCGTTGGCCGGTCCTGGCAATCGCGTCCGCGACGGCAGCGGCGTCGGAGACGTCGCAATGCAGCGCCATCGTGGCGTCGGGGTTGGAAAGCCCCGCGACAGCGCCCTGCAGCAGGGCGCCCTCGATGTCGAGCAACGCCACGCGCCAGCCGTCGGCGAGAAACCGTTTGGCCACCGCGAGCCCGATGCCGCGCGCGGCGCCGGTGACGAGTGCGACTTTTTGCGGGGCAGGGGGCATCGGTGTTCCATTCGCGATTGATGAATTTGCGTCTCTATAGCCGATGCCGGCGGCCGTGTCCCGGATCGGTACCGCGTCGCTTGCATGCTGCGCTGTGTCCGCGACAAACCTCCGAAATAATTTCGCAGGACATGTCGGTGCCGCAAAACCTCGCTCGTCTTGTTGACGAGCGACGGTTCGGCAAGCAACTGGCGGAACCGGCCAATGACAGAACGGAGCGTGACGATGCGATTTATGGTGATCGTGAAGGCCAGCCAGGACAGCGAAGCCGGCGTGGTGCCGAGCACGGAACTGCTGACCGCGATGGGCAAGTTCAACGAACAGATGGTCAAGGCCGGCGTCATGCTCGCGGGCGAGGGCCTGCACCCGACGTCGAAGGGCGCCCGAATCAAATATTCCGGAAAAACGCCTGATGTCAGCCATGGTCCGTTCCCCCTGACCAACGATCTGGTTGCCGGGTTCTGGCTGATTCAGGTGAAGTCGCGCGACGAGGCGATCGAATGGATGAAGCGCGCCCCGTTCGACGGCGGCGCGGAAATCGAAATCCGGCAGATCTTCGATGCCGAGGATTTCGGCGAGGCGCTGACGCCCGAACTGCGCGAGCAGGAAGAACGTCTGCGCGCGCAGGCGGGGCGGTAGGAAGCCGCCTGCCGTCATTCCGGGGCAGCCCGCAGGGCTGAACCCGGAATCCAGAGATTACTGTTCGAGATTCCCCGATGTGCAATTGCACATCTGAGGTTCGCTTCGCGCCCCGGAATGACAAACTCAAGCAAGGACCGCCGACCATGCGATTCATGATGCTGATGATTCCCCTGGGCTACGAGACCGCGCCGCCGGATATCCAGCTCGACCCCGAGCGGGTGGCCGCGATGATGAAATACAACGAGGCCCTGAACGACGCCGGCGTCCTGATCACGCTCGACGGCCTGCATCCGCCGTCGATGGGCGCGCGGGTCTCGTTTGCGGCCGGCAAGCCGCTGGTGACCGATGGTCCCTTCGCGGAAGCCAAGGAAGTGCTCGGCGGCTATTGGATGATCGAGGTGGCTTCGCGCGACGAGGCGATCGCCTGGGCCACGAAGTGCCCGGCCTCCGAGAACGAGATCATCGAAATCCGCCAGGTGCAGGAAATGACCGATTTTTCGGAAGAAGTGCAGCAGGCGGCCGCCGGGTTTGCCGAGCTGCAGAAGGGGAGCGGGCGTTAATCTTTGTGAGCGGCCGTTCCCGGAATACGCCGCTAGTGACCTTTACCGCCGGCTCATGTAAAAGCTTTTCACATGAGTTGGCGCAAGGAACAGCGCCGCGCCGAGCGCGGCTACCACCACGGCAATCTGAAAGAGGCGCTGCTGCAGGCGGCGCTCGGGCTGATTGCGGAAAAAGGCGCGGCCGGATTCACCTTTGCCGATGCCGCGCGCATGGCCGGCGTCAGCCCGGCCGCACCCTACCGGCATTTTCGCGACCGCGACGAACTGCTTTCCAGCATCGCCCAGCGCGGCTTCGAGCAGTTCGAGGCGACGCTGACCCAAGCATGGGATGACGGGCGTCCGGACACCGTCACGGCATTCGAACGGGTCGGCAAGGCCTACCTCGCCTTTGCCCGCAACGAGCCGGCGTTCTATTCGGCGATGTTCGAATCGGGGCTTCCTGTCGACCATAATCCGACATTGCAGGCGGCCAGCGAACGCGCCTTCGGCATCATTCGCGCCGCCGCCGAGCGCCTTGCGGCGCTGGCGCCGCCCGGTGTGCCGCGGCCGCCGGCGATGATGATGGCCCTGCATATCTGGTCGATGTCGCACGGCGTGGCGTCGCTGTTCGGACGCGGCGACGCGGCGCGCCGCAAGCTGCCGATGTCGCCGGAAGATCTGCTGGAAGCGCAGGTGCTGATCTATCTGCGCGGTCTCGGCTTCCCGACCGACCGCAGGCCGACTGGGCAGAAAGACCCGGCGGCGGCAACTCCGCCGCCCGTCCCGCCCGCAGGCGCGCCATCAGGTCCCTGGGGCACCCCAAAATAAATTCGCGGGCGCCGCCTGCGCCCGGCTTGACAAAAATCCGGGATGGTTTACGAATGTAAATGTTATTTACATTCACAACGGCGTGATGCCGTCATGGAGAGGGAAATGGCCTACACCGCAGATGTCAATCGATGGCGCGGCCCGGATAGCGAGTCCCACCGCCCGCATATGCTGGATTCGCCCTGGCACCCCGGCTGGATCGCCGTGACCGTGCTCGGCTTCATCATCTGGTGGCCGATCGGGCTTGCCCTTCTCTTTTTCACACTCGGGAGCAGAAAAATGGGTTGCTGGAGTCATCAGGACCGCTGGTCGAACAAGATGGAGCGCATGCAGGACAAGATGGAGCGGATGCGCGGCCGCATGGAGCGTCGCGGCTTCGGCTTCGGCGGCCCGCCGTCGAGCGGCAACCGCGCCTTCGACGAATACCGCTTGGAAACGTTGCGGCGGCTCGAGGAAGAGCAGGTCGAATTCCGCGACTTCCTCGATCGCCTGCGCCACGCCAAGGACAAGGCTGAGTTCGACCAGTTCATGGCGCAGCACAAGCAGCGTCCGACCCCGCCGAACGATCAGCCCCAGGGCTGAACGATCTGAAAGCCAAAGCCTCAGGCGTAGTGCCCCCATAGCGCCTGACGGCAACGAGCCGCCCGTTTGCGAAAAGCAGACGGGCGGTTTGCTTATGCGCATTCCCTTTGTGCTGGTGCTGTTACCCGATGCGGCTTAAATTTCGGACCGGCGCGGTCGAGGGCGAACGGCATGAACGCAATTGCATCGGGTGACCAGCTTTGGCTGTCCGTTCGCCGTGAGGCCGAAACCGTCCTGGCCAGCGATCCCGGTTTTAGCGCCTCATTATCGGCCGCGATCCTCGATCACCCTGACCTCGGTAGCGCGGTGGCTCATCAAATCGGCCAACGACTGGGCAAGGGCGCGGCCGACCGCCGGCAGTTCGCCCGCGTCGCCCGTGAGGTGTTTCGCGCCGCGCCCGATCTGGTCGATGCGGTGAGCCGCGATCTGCAAGGCATTGCCATCCACGATCCCGCGACGACCGGACTGCTGCCGCCGCTCCTGAACTTCAAGGGCTACGTCGCCCTGCAGGCCTGGCGCGTTTCCAATTGGCTCTGGCGTCAGGACCGCACCGACCTCGCTTTGATGCTGCAAAGCCTGTCATCCGATTCCCTTCAAGTAAGCATCCACCCCTCGGCGTCGATCGGAACGTCGGTTTTCCTCGATCATGCCACCGGCATTATCGTCGGCGCGTTCGTCACTATCGGTGACGAGGTGACGATCATGCAGAGCGTGACTATCGGACGGAAGCCGGAAAATCCGGACCGCGCCCCGAGGATCGGTAAAGGCGTCTTGCTCAGCTCCGGAGCAACCATTCTCGGCGATGTTCACATCGGCGACTTTGCCAAGGTTGGCGCCGGGGCGGTGGTGACCAGCGACGTGCCGAGTGGCTGCACCGCTCTCGGAATTCCCGCGCGCCTTATCAACTGCCCCGAAGAGGTATCCCGTTAGGGCGCGAGGGGGATGGGACGACGGCTAATTTCCTTCTCTGAACAAGTGCATCCTTACTTTGCATGGGGTCGTTTTAGCGATTTTTGAAAGCACCCTGCGGCAGGCCTCGCGCCGGGTCGGGGGCGCCGGATGGCAATGTTCCGCCGCCGCATTCCCCGCCCCCAAATTCCCCTTTGGTAACTGCCCGTTAACCATGATTAGCGTCTGGTTAGGGTCGTAATGACGCGCGAAAAGCCCTCGTTTTGACATGTTGGCAGGGGATGCAGGGTTCGGCTTTGGACGGGCCCCCCATGCGACACACAACAAGGCTCTCGCGCTGGCGTTTACCGCCGCGGCTGACGCGCGGCTATGGAACGGGCAGCCAATTGCTCCCGGGGGATTTGGGACACTTGCGTTGAGAGGATACCGGACATGAATCCCGCCGACGTGGCTCAGTCAGCCTTGCCGCTGGCATCCACCGACGTATCGCTGATCACCCTGTTCCTGCAGGCCCATTGGGTCGTGAAAGCGGTCATGCTGGGGCTGCTCGCCTGCTCGGTATGGGTCTGGGCGATCGCGATCGACAAGATATTCCTGTATGCGCGCACCAAGCGCGCGATGGACCGTTTCGAACAGGCGTTCTGGTCTGGCCAGTCGATCGAGGAGCTTTACCGCGCGCTGTCGGCCAAGCCGACGCAATCGATGGCGGCGTGCTTCGTTGCGGCGATGCGCGAATGGAAGCGGTCGTTCGAAAGCCAGTCGCGGTCGTTCGCCGGCCTGCAGATGCGGATCGAGAAGGTCATGAACGTCTCGATCGCCCGCGAAGTGGAGCGTCTGGAACGGCGGCTCCTGGTGCTGGCGACGGTCGGCTCGGCGGGTCCCTTTGTCGGCCTGTTCGGCACGGTCTGGGGCATCATGTCGAGCTTTCAGTCGATTGCGGCCTCCAAGAATACCTCCCTGGCGGTGGTGGCCCCGGGCATCGCGGAGGCGCTGTTTGCCACCGCCATCGGCCTTATCGCCGCAATTCCGGCGACTATTTTCTACAATAAGTTCACGTCCGAGGTGAACCGCCAGGCCCAGCGGCTGGAAGGCTTCGCCGACGAATTTTCAGCGATCCTGTCGCGCCAGATTGACGAACGGGCATGATCCCGAAAAGTGGAAACCGGTTTTCGGACAAGATCATGCCCCCGGACAAACGGCGTGAGGGGCGGTATATGATGGGCACATCGTGAGCAGCAGATCATGGCGATGAACATGGCAAGTTCGTCCGGCGGCGGCGGGCGCCGCGGCCGGCGCAAGCCGATAATGGCCGAGATCAACGTCACGCCGATGGTCGACGTCATGCTGGTGTTGCTGATCATCTTCATGGTGGCGGCGCCGCTGATGACGTCGACCATCGATATCGACCTGCCGGTCGCCAGCGGCGGCAAGTCGTTGGCATCCAACCAGCCGCCGTTGACGTTGTCCGTCAAGCGCACCGGCGGAAGCTGCAATTCGAATGTCGAGCTCTACCTCGGGGATACGCCGATTTCGGCCGCCGACTTGCCGTCAAAAATCAAGGCTATCCGGGAAACGCGGTCCGATGCCGAGAGCGTCGTCTACCTGCGGGGCGACAAGGACGTCTGCTATACCGATATGATGAAATTGCTGGGCACCATTCGAACCGCGGGTTTCAAGGCGAATATCGTCATCATTCCCGAGCAGGGGGGTTGATCGTGAGGCGGCACCAGATCAGCCTTCGGCTGAAGGCGGAGCGGGAAAGCTGAAGTGAAGGTCAAGGTCGACAAGACGCTGGTTGCCTCGGTTGCCCTGCACGTCCTCGTGCTGGGGTGGGGACTGGTGTCGTTTTCGTCCAAGGCCTTCGACCTGATGCCGGAAGAGTCCGTGCCGGTGGACGTCATTTCGTCCGACCAGCTCGCCAAGGTCATGGCCGGCATGAAGACCGGCAAGAAGGAAAATCCCAAGCCGCTGGTGGAGAAAGTCGCCGAGGCCAAGCCCGTCGAAGACGCCGTCGGCAAGATCACCGAGAAGGCGCCGGTCGTGACCGACACCGCGCCGCCGCCGACGCCGAAGGTCGAGGAAAAGCCGGTCGAGAAAAAGCCCGATCCGCCGAAGCCGGTCGCCGAGGCCAAGCCGAAGGAAGAGCCGAAGCCGGTCGAAAAGAAGCCGGACCCCAAGGTCGATCCGATCGCGGAAGCGATCAAGAAGGAAGAAAAGAAGCCGCCGAAACCGCCGGTGCAGGCCGCCAAGCCGCCCGAGCCGCCCAAGCCGAAGACCGAGCGGCACTTCGATCAGTCGAAGATCGCAGCCCTGCTCGACAAGCGCGATCCCTCGAGGCAGGCGGTGACCGGCGACACGCTGAATTCCAACGCCGCGCTCGGCCTCGCCAAAGGCAAGGCTGCCGATAATTCCGCGACCTGGGGCGCGATGTTCCAGTCGCAGGTCGAGCGCTGCTGGAAGAAGCCCTATGGTGGTATCGAGGCCCAGAAATCCGAGGCCGTTTTCGCGATCAGATTGAAGCGCGATGGCACGCTGGAGGGCATGCCGGTTCCGGAAGGCACGCCGGCCACGCCTTACCTGCGCGTCTATCAGGAGAGCGCCTTGCGTGCGATCATCGAGTGCCAGCCGTACAAGCTGCCCGTGGCCTATTTCGATGAATGGAAATATTTTGCGCCGGTGTTCACCGAGCGAAAGACTTGAAAGCTGGTCGCGCTGTCGACGACCGCCAATATGGAACGAAGTCCGCAAACAATGACTGACAAGAACGAATTGCCTGAGATCCCGTTTCGCCTGAGCCGCCGGCGGCTGATCGCTGGAATGGCCGCGCTCGGGATGGTGACGGGCGGTTCAGCTCGCAATGCCTTCGCCCAGGGGCCGAAGCGAGTGGTCATTCCCGAGGGCGACTTCGCGCCGCTTCCGATCGCGATCCCGAATTTTGCGGCGGGAACGCCTGGTGATGCGGAGGTCGGCGTCGGCGTGACCCAGGTCATCACCAACAACCTCAAGCGCAGCGGACTGTTCGCGCCGATCGACCAGTCGGCTTATATCGAAAAGGTCATCAATATCGACGCAGCGCCGCAGTTCCAGAACTGGAAGACCATCAACGCGCAGGCGCTGGTGACCGGCCGCATGACCCGCCAGAACGACGGACGGCTGAAGGCCGAATTCCGCCTCTGGGACGTCAACACCGCCCAGCAGCTCGCCGGCCAGCAGTACTTCACCTCGCCGGAATACTGGCGGCGGATCGCGCACATCATTTCCGACCAGATCTACGAGCGCCTGACCGGCGAGAAGGGCTATTTCGACAGCCGCGTGGTGTTCGTGGACGAGACAGGCTCCAAGGAGCGGCGCGTCAAGCGGCTGGCGCTGATGGACCAGGACGGCGCCAACGTCCGCTATTTGACGAGGGGCGCCGATCTGGTGCTGACGCCGCGGTTCTCGCCGTCGACCCAGGAAATCACCTATATGGAATTCGGCCAGGGCGACCCGCGCGTCTACCTGTTCAACATCGAGACCGGGCAGCGCGAGATCGTCGGCAATTTTCCCGGCATGTCGTTCTCGCCGCGCTTTTCGCCGGACGGCCAGCGCGTCATCATGAGCCTGCAGCAGGGCGGCAATTCGAACCTGTTCGTGATGGATCTGCGCTCGAAATCGACCACCCGCCTGACCGACACGCCGGCGATCGATACCTCGCCGTCCTATTCGCCCGACGGCACACGGATCTGTTTCGAATCCGACCGCGGCGGCAAGCCGCAGATCTATGTGATGGCGGCGACCGGCGGACCGGCGCAACGCATTTCGTTCGGCGAGGGGAGCTATTCCACGCCAGTCTGGTCGCCGCGCGGCGATTACATCGCCTTCACCAAGCAGGGCGGCGGACAGTTTTCCATCGGCATCATGAAGACCGACGGTTCAGGCGAGCGGCTTCTCACCTCCGGGTTCCATAATGAGGGCCCGACCTTTGCGCCGAACGGCCGCGTCGTGATGTTCTTCCGCGATCCCGGCGGCAGCGGCGGACCTTCGCTCTACACGGTGGACATTTCCGGACGCAATGAACAAAAGGTTCCCACCCCGGGTTTCGCGTCCGATCCGGCCTGGTCGCCGCTGTTGTCCTGAGTGCGGCGCCGCCGCCCTCCGCTGCAAACAACGCTGCTGCCGATGCCAGGCAAAGCTTGCCTAGCTTGCTGAATTAGCGGGCAGATTTTCATTTTTCGAAGACCGTGAAAAGGTTACGGTAACGATATTCCCTCAGAAAGACTTCATCTGCGGCAGGTAGAACTACGCCCTGAAAAAGGACGTATGCGCGCGCGATGCAGCTTGCAAATGAAACCAAAGGCCCCGATCAGAAGATGTCGCCGTCGATATATGCGGCGCTGATCGATTCTCTATTTCAAGATCCGGGACCAATGTTTGCCGGCGCGCTTTGTGCCGCAGTCGCCGCGATCATGACCGCTGTAAAGACCGGCAACGCATGGCTCTGGCCATGCGTCGCGCTTCTCGTGGTGACGGGCGCCGTCCGCGCGCTCGACACGCGTCGATATTTGCAGCGCAGATCGGAATTGACGTCGAATGAAGCCGCGCGCTGGGAGGTTCGCTACCAGGTGGGCGCGATGCTCTATGCGGCCGCGCTGGGGTTATGGTGCGTCGTGGGGTTGTTGGGCAGTCCAGATGCCGTAGCACACCTGATCTGCATATCGGTCACGCTTTGCTACGTGGCGGCCGGGAGCGGTCGGACGTACGGGCGTCCGTGGATCTTTCACGTGCAAATGCTGCTGGCTTGCGGGCCGCTGACATTGGCGTTGGCCTTCTATGGAAGCCCGTATTACTTCGGGATGGCGGTCCTGAACGTGCTGTTCTTCTTCTCGCTCAAGCACATCTCGACAAGCCTGCAAAAGATTTTCGTGCGGGCGCTGATCGCGCGCGAGCGCGAGGCGGCCTTGGCCGGGCAGTTCGACACCGCCCTGAACAATATGCCACACGGCCTGTGCATGTTCGCGGCCGACGGGCGGCTTGCCGTCATGAATCACCGCTTCAGCGCCATGATGAACCTGTCCGACGATCTCGTGCAGCGCGGTGCCAGCGCGCGCGACATCATCGCGGCCTGTGTCACCGGCGGATCGGTCTCGGCCGCGAGTGGCAAGATGATCCTTTCGGAAATCGAGAATACCCAGGCGAGGGACATCATCACCACCGATCCCGACGTGGCCAGAGGCCGGTCGCTATCCTGGACGTTCCAGCCGATGGCCGGCGGCGGCGCGGTCATGCTGCTGGAAGACATCACCGAGCGGCGCAATGCGGAAGCCAGAATTACGCATCTGGCGCGTTACGACGAACTGACGGCGCTTCCCAACCGGGTCAATTTCCGCGACGAGATCGAGCGTCTGCTGGCGATACCGCACGATGCCGAGCAGTTGTCGGCCTTGCTGTTCGTCGACCTCGATCAGTTCAAGCAGGTCAACGATACCCTGGGGCATCCCTGCGGCGACCAGCTGTTGTGCGCGGTCGCCGACCGGCTGCGTGCCATGCTGCGCCCGGAAGATTTCGTGGCGCGCTTCGGCGGCGACGAATTCGTGGTGTTTCAGCAGAACATCAAATCCAACGAGGAAGCCGCCAGTCTCGCCCGGCGCATCGTCGAGCATCTGAGCGAGCGCTACAAGATCGACAACCACCTGGTCGAGATCGGCGCCAGTGTCGGCATCGCGATGACGGCGCCGGGCATGAGCGCCGATACGCTGTTGAAGAACGCCGACATGGCGCTCTACCGCGCCAAGGCGGACGGCCGCGGGACCTTCTGCTTCTTCCGCTACGAGATGGCGCAAACCGTCGAGGCGCGCCGCATCCTGGAACTCGACCTGCGCAAGGCGCTGGCCAACGAGGAATTCGAGCTGTTCTATCAGCCGCTGGTCAATCTCAAGTCGGGGCGGATCGCGACCTGCGAGGCGCTGCTGCGCTGGAATCATCCGGTGCGGGGCACGGTTTCCCCGATCGACATTATCCCGGTCGCCGAGGATATGGGTCTGATCGTCGACCTCGGCCGCTGGATCCTGCGCAAGGCCTGCATGGAATGCATGAAATGGCCCGAAACCGTCTGCGTCGCGGTCAACTTCTCCCCGCAGCAGTTCCATCAGCGTGACGTGCTGAGCGAGGTACGTTACGCGCTCGAGGTCTCCGGCCTGCCCGCGCACCGTCTCGAAATCGAGATCACGGAATCCTCGCTGTTGCGCAACACCCAGCTGACCCACGACGTGCTGTCCCAGTTGCACGCGCTCGGGGTGAGAATCTCGCTGGATGATTTCGGCACCGGCTATTCGAGCCTGAGCTATCTGCACAATTTCCCGCTGCAGAAGGTGAAGATCGACCGTTCGTTCCTGGAGGGCATCGATACCGACCGTCCGCTGACGCTGCTGCGCGGCGTGGCGCGGCTTTCCGCCGATCTCGGAATGTCGGTCGTGGTCGAGGGCATCGAGACCAACGAGCAGCTGGAATTGATCAGCGCCGACGGCACCGTGACCGAGGCGCAGGGCTACCTGTTCAGTCGGCCGGTGCCGGCGGTGCGGGTGCGCCAGCTCCTGAATGCTTCCCACGGCCGCCGTCTGCCGGAGGAGCCGCAGGTGCTGGTGCTGCCTTCACGATCGATCGCCTGAATCCTCCCAGAGCCCGCAAATGGAATTTCGTTCCCCGGCTGTCGGCACGATAGTTCAAGCCGCTCAGGTTAACCCTAACACCTCGATTCCTTTGCATCCTTGTTAAGGAGCTGTTAATCTTTTTAAATACGCGCATAAGTTGTCTGGAAGTTGTAAGGAGTATCATATGAGGTCGGCGGCTGAAGCAATCGCCCTTGCCCCCGAGCGCAGCACGTACCCCCTCGAGCACGTCGACTACCGCCTCGCCGAAACGCCCGAAGAAAAAGACAGGATCTACCGTCTCCGCTACCGGGCATATCTGCGCGAGGGCGCTATTTTGCCGTCGGAAACCATGCGCGTCACGGATCGGTATGATGATCTGCCGAATAACTGGACCTTCGGCATCTATATTCATGGCGAACTCTATAGCTCGATTCGCATCAGCGTCCTGACGTCCGAATGGAGAGGCTCCCCTTCATCCGAAATGTTCGCCGATCTTCTGCACCCCGAACTGGACCGGGGGAAAGTCATCATTGATCCGACTCGCTTCGTTGCAGATCCGGAAAAGGCGAAGGCGTTTCCCGAACTTCCCTATGTAACGGTAAGGCTGGGCTGGATCGCGTGTGGCCATTTCAATGCCGATATCGGGCTTGCCAACGTCCGCCCCGAGCACCGGGCATTTTACAAGAAGGTATTCTTACAGCAGCCGTGGGGTGAACCGCGATTGTTCCCAGGCCTTCTGAAGCCCGTCGGACTAATGGCCGCCGATTATCGATCTATTCGGGAAAAGGTATTCCAGCGCTTCCCGTATATGCGATCGAGCGCCTTCGAACGACGGATGCTGTTTCAGCGCAGCGGCGAGCGCCGTTCGTCCTCGCTGGATGCGCTGGTGTCTCCGTTTGAGCGCGCATCGATTGTCCCGAACTCCTGACAAGTGAAGCTCGGGCGCTGGCTTGCGGGCCCGTTCCCGGGCGCCCATGGGCCAGCCGGCACTGCGACCACGATTCTTTCAGCTGAAAAGCCGGTGATCCCGGATGCGCGGCCGCTTGCCTTCACCCTCGCGCCACATTTACAAATCATTAACTATCGCGATTGCTTTTCGCCGTTTGTCGGCATTTGATCGGGTCTGGCAACATCCCATCAAGGTTGACGGAACGTTCGCTTAACCATCGCCCTGTAGACCGGATAACAGTCGAAAAACGTGAGCGTGGAGGCTCCGGAATGAAATACCAGATGCGTATCCTCCAGGGATTGAAGCTGGCCGCGGTGCTCGCGGTGGCGCTGTCGATGGGCGCCTGCGCCAACAAGAACGTCGGTGCCGACGGCGCGATGGCGAGTGCGGCGACCCCGGGCAGCCAGCAGGATTTCGTGGTTAATGTCGGCGACCGCGTGTTCTTCGAGAGCGACCAGACCGAGTTGTCGCCGCAGGCGATCGCGACCCTGGAAAAGCAGGCGCAGTGGCTGCAGACCTATAACCGCTATGCCTTCACCATCGAAGGCCATGCCGACGAGCGCGGCACCCGTGAATACAACATCGCGCTCGGCGCGCGGCGCGCCCAGTCGGTGCGCAGCTATCTCGCCTCGCGCGGCGTCGATCCGAGCCGGATGCGGACGATCTCTTACGGCAAGGAACGCCCGGTCGCGGTCTGTAACGATATCTCCTGCTGGTCGCAGAACCGCCGTGCCGTCACGGTGCTGAACGCCAGCTCGTAAGCGTTCGCTTCCTGCAAAGTTGTTCGCCGGCGCCCCTGGGGCGCCGGTTTCGTTTTGGGCAGGCTGTTTCCGCCGGTAGTCTGTCTCAGTCACAATTCTGGCGTACTCGCTCTCTCAATGTGGTTCCGCTTTCGATGTCACGCCGATCTCGTCGTCAGGCCAAAATGTCATCCAGGTTTCATGGAATTACCCGCGCTGCGGCGATCGCCGCGATCCTGGCGCTGTGTTCGCCCGCGCTCGCGCAGCAGTACGGCGATGCCGATGCGGAAATGCGAATCCAGCAGCTCGAGAACCAGCTGCGGCAACTCACCGGCCAGAACGAGGAACTGCAATACCGCAACCGGCAGCTCGAGGAGCGGCTGAGGGCGCTGCAGGGCGGCGCGCAAGCCGTGCCCGGCCAGGCCCCGGTCGTCCAGCCCCAGCCCAGCGTCGCGGCCGCCCCGCCGGTGCAGCCCAATCCGCCGCTGCGGCAGCCCCAAACGGCTTACGACCAGCAGATTGCCGCGCCGGCGCCGATCGTCCAGGAACAGGGCGTGCCGGCGGCACCGGGCCGGCGCCGTGGCGATGCGTTCGATCCCGCCCAGAATCCGAATGCCCCCGGCGCGCCACGCGCGCTGGGCGGTGGCCAGCTGCCGATGCCGGCCGAGGCGCCGATCGGCGCTCCCGGCGGCCGCGGAGCGGGGGAACCACTCGATCTGGCGAACACCGGAGGCCAGCGCAATCCACCCGGCGCCTTGCCGCCGCAGGCGCCGCGAAGTCCCGGCGCGGGCGCGGCGCTGACGACGCTGCCGCCGTCGGCGACCCCGAAGGACGAGTTCGACCTCGGCATCGGCTATATGCAGCGCAAGGACTACGCGCTGGCCGAAGAGACCATGCGCAGCTTCGCGCAGAAATACCCCGGCGATCCCCTGATGGCGGATTCGCAATACTGGCTGGGCGAGAGCTTCTTCCAGCGCCAGCTCTATCGCGACGCCGCGGAATCCTTCCTCGCAGTGACCACCAAATTCGACAAATCGGCGAAAGCCCCCGACGCCCTGCTGCGGCTCGGCCAGTCGCTGGCGGCGCTGAAAGAGAAGGAAGCCGCCTGCGCGGCGCTCGGCGAGGTGATGCGGAAATATCCCCGCGCTTCGGGCGGCGTCAAAGCGGCCGTCGACCGTGAGCAGAAGCGGATCAAGTGCTAAAGTCTTTCGGGTTCGAAAAAATCCTGTTTTGACGTTTTCTTCACGCCAACCGGTATCCACCTCGCTTGAAAGCGCTATGGTCGGCGGCGCCATGCCCGACGACGACAATTTCCCGATCTCGGTGAGGGACGCGAAACGTCTGTTCGCGGACTGGAAAACCGCGCCTGCGCTTCTGCTCGCGGTTTCCGGCGGCCCCGATTCAATCGCCCTGATGTGGCTCGCGGCGCGCTGGCGCAGCGCTTTGGCGCGCGGTCCGCGCCTAGTCGCCGTTACCGTCGATCATGGCCTGCGCAAGGAAGCTGCCGCCGAGGCGCGTGAGGTGAAGCGGCTGGCGCGCACGCTCGACCTGGAGCACCGCACGCTGCGCTGGACCGGCCCGAAGCCAAAGACCGGATTGCCGGCGGCGGCGCGCATCGCGCGCTACCGCCTGCTGGCGAAGGCGGCGCGGCAGAGCGGCGCCACCCACATCCTCACCGCGCACACCCGTGACGATCAGGCCGAAACGCTGCTGATGCGGCTGCTGCGCGGCAGCGGCATCCATGGTCTTGCGGCGATGGCGCGGGAAACCGAACGCGACGGCGTGCGGCTGGCGCGCCCGTTTCTCGACGTTTCGAAGTCGCAGCTTATCGCGACGCTGCACAAGGCCAGGCTCGGCTTCGCCGACGATCCGACCAACCGCGATGTGAGCTTCACGCGTCCGCGGCTGCGCGCTCTGATGCCCGCGCTCGCCGCCGAGGGCGGCGATGCGCGCAACCTGGCGCGGCTGGCCCAAAGGCTGGCCAGGGCCAACGCCGCGGTGGAAGTGCTGGCCGATGGCGCCGAGCGCTATCTGGCGCTGCGGGACCGCGCGGCCACGGGCGCCAAATCCCTTGATGCCAAATCCCTTGATGCCAAGTCTTTTGATGCCAAGACCTTTGACGCAACGGCCTTTGCCGCCATGCCCGAGGAAATCCGGCTTCGGCTGCTCAAGCGCGCGATTGACCGGTTCGGCCATGAGGGGCCGGTGGAACTCGGCAAGGTCGAAGCCCTGCTGGCGGCCCTGGACCGGGCGCTGACGGAAAAGCCCGAAAGCCGCCGGCCGAGGCCCGATCGGGCAGCGAAACGGCCAATGATTCGACCAGGGCTGAAGCAGACGCTCGCCGGGGCGCTGGTGAGCCTGACCGGCGGCCGGATTCGCGTCGAGCCGGCGCCGCCGCGTCGCCGCCGGCCGGTATGACGGCCGGATCGGAGTCTTAACCACCCCGGAAAACACCGGTTTCACTGCCATTATTTGAGCAGGAATCCGGCTAGGATGCGTTAAATAGTCCTGCGTGGTTCCCTTGGCATCGACCGGGGCGGCACCTAGATTGTAATGCAGCCGACCGGGGGATTCCCTCGTGCCTGCCCAAGGACATAAGGCCGCGATCCGCGCGACCACGAAGGAAGATCAATGAACGCCAATCTGCGCAATTTCGCCCTCTGGGTAATTATTGTTTTGCTGTTGTTGGCACTGTTCACGCTCTTCCAGAATCCGGGTCAGCGCGCGTCCTCGCAGGACATCTCGTTCTCGCAGCTCCTGACCGAGGTCGATAAAAACACCGTACGCGATGTCGTGATCCAGGGGCCGGAGATTCACGGCACCTTCACCAACGGCTCCAGCTTCCAAACCTATGCGCCGAATGATCCGACGCTGGTCAAGCGCTTGTATGATGCCAAGGTGAACGTCACCGCGAAACCGCCCGGCGACAACGTGCCGTGGTTCGTGTCGCTGCTGGTTTCCTGGCTGCCGTTCATCGCGCTGATCGGCGTCTGGATCTTCCTGTCGCGGCAGATGCAGGGCGGTGCCGGCAAGGCGATGGGTTTTGGCAAGTCGCGGGCCAAGATGCTCACCGAAGCGCATGGCCGGGTGACGTTCGAGGACGTTGCCGGCGTCGACGAGGCCAAGCAGGACCTGCAGGAGATCGTCGAATTCCTGCGCGATCCCGGCAAATATCAACGGCTCGGCGGACGGATTCCGCGCGGCGTGCTGCTGGTCGGCCCTCCCGGCACCGGCAAGACGCTGATCGCGCGCGCGGTGGCGGGCGAAGCCAACGTGCCGTTCTTCACGATCTCGGGTTCTGACTTCGTCGAAATGTTCGTCGGCGTCGGCGCCTCTCGCGTCCGTGACATGTTCGAGCAGGCCAAGAAGAATGCGCCCTGCATCATCTTCATCGACGAAATCGACGCGGTCGGCCGCCATCGCGGCGCCGGTCTCGGCGGCGGCAATGACGAGCGCGAGCAGACGCTGAACCAGTTGCTGGTCGAGATGGACGGCTTCGAGGCCAATGAAGGCGTGATCCTGATCGCCGCGACCAACCGTCCCGACGTGCTCGATCCGGCGCTGCTGCGCCCCGGCCGCTTCGACCGCCAGGTGGTAGTGCCGAATCCGGACGTCGTCGGCCGCGAGCAGATCCTCAAGGTTCACGTCCGCAAGGTGCCGCTGGCGCCGGATATCAACCTCAAGACCATCGCCCGCGGCACGCCCGGTTTCTCCGGCGCCGACCTGATGAACCTCGTCAACGAAGCCGCCCTGACCGCCGCGCGCCGCAACAAGCGCATGGTGACCCAGGCCGAGTTCGAGGAAGCCAAAGACAAGGTCATGATGGGCGCCGAGCGCAAGTCGCTGGTCATGACCGAAGAAGAGAAGATGCTGACCGCCTACCACGAAGGCGGCCACGCCATCGTCGGCCTCAACGTGATTGCGACCGATCCGATCCACAAGGCCACCATCATTCCGCGCGGCCGTGCGCTCGGCATGGTGATGCAGCTGCCCGAGCGCGACAAGCTGTCGATGTCGCTCGAGCAGATGACCTCGCGCCTTGCCATCATGATGGGCGGACGCGTCGCCGAAGAACTGGTGTTCGGCCGCGAGAAGGTCACCTCGGGTGCTGCCTCCGATATCGAGCAGGCCACCCGGCTGGCCCGGATGATGGTGACGCGCTGGGGTCTGTCGGAAGAGCTCGGCACCGTATCCTATGGCGAGAACCAGGATGAGGTTTTCCTCGGGATGTCGGTATCGCGCACCCAGAATGCGTCCGAGGCCACCGTGCAGAAGATCGACAGCGAAATCAGGCGACTGGTCGAGGAAGGCTACAACGAAGCGACCAAGATCCTGACCGAGAAGCGCGGCGACCTCGAAGCGCTGGCCAAGGGCCTGCTCGAATTCGAAACCCTGAGCGGCGACGAGATCATCGATCTGCTCAACGGCAAGAAGCCGAACCGCGAGTCGGTGCTGGAGCCGACCACCCCGCGCGCCTCCGCGGTGCCGCCGGCCGGCAAGCCGCGCCCGCGTCCCGACGCCGGGCTGGAGCCGCAGCCGCAGGCGTAAAGCGGCCTGTCATTGCTGATTTCAAGAACGCGGCGGAAACGCCGCGTTTTTGTTGATGCGCACCACCGCCATAATCCCGCCGGCACGCCCCCAAAACCTTAAGATTTCCTAAGGGCTGTTTGCCTATTGGTGAAGGCGCGCGTTTCCCGCGAGGCTGCGGCGCGCGCAAGGGACCTTGCATGGCCACGCCCGTATCCGCCGCGACACTTCCAGGCGAGCGCAGCACCATCCCGGCGGCGCTGGTCAACGTGTGCTTTGTGCTGTTCGTCATCAATGCATCGTTTTTCCCAACGGCGTTCTTCGCCCATTGGTGGATATTCGACGAAAAGGGCCTGGGCATCCCGACCGATTTCGTCAACGTCTGGTCCGCCGGCAAACTGGTGCTCGATGGCCACCCCGCCTGGGCCTATGACTGGGAGATCCAGAAACAGGTGCAGATCGCGGTGCTCGGCCGGAGCTATGAGGGCAACTTTGCCTGGCACTATCCGCCGCCCTTCTTGTTCGTCGCAAGCCTGCTGGCGCATTTTCCCTATGCGGCGGCCTTCATCGGCTGGGCTGCGATCAGCCTCATGCCCTACCTCGCCGTCATGCGTGCGATCGTCGGGCGGCCGTTCGGCCTGCTGCTGGCGGCGGCGTTTCCGGTGGCGCTCACCAACACGCTGGTCGGGCAGAATGGCTTCCTCACGGCGTCGTTGATCGGCGGCGCGCTGTATTGGCTGCCGGCGCGGCCAGTGCTCGCCGGCATCTGCCTCGGATTATTGAGCTACAAACCGCAATACGGGCTCCTGTTTCCGCTGGTGCTGATCGCAGCGTCGCAGTGGACGGTGTTCGTCACGGCCGGGATCGTTGCCATCGCGATGGCGGCGCTGTCCTGGCTCGCCTTCGGCACCGAGAGCTGGCAGGCCTTCTTTCATTGGATGCCGATGTTTTCGCAGGCCTTCCTGACCGAAGGCCGCGCGCCCTGGGGCAAGATGCAAAGCATCTTTGCGCTGGTTCGGTATTTCGGCGGCGCCGAGCAACTGGCATGGGTGTTTCAATGGATCCTGAGCGGCACGGTTGCGGTGTTGCTGGCGCTGATGTGGCGCAGCCGCGTCAGCTATCCGTTGAAGGCCGCGGCACTCGCCGCCGGCACATTGCTGATCACGCCATATCTGTTCCTCTACGACGTCATGGTGCTGGCGATTGCGGTGGCGTTCCTGGTCCGCATCGGATTGAGCCAGGGCTTTCAGCGCTATGAATTGCCCGCGCTCGGACTGGTCGCGGCGTTGCTGATGTTTTACCCACTGGTGAGAGCGCCGACCGGCCTTGCGGCCACGCTGATCGTGTCGGGATTGATCGCGCGCCGCTGCGGGCTTTGGCGCAGCCGGCCGGCGTCATCGGCGTCGCCGGACAGTGGCCTTGCCCGGCGATCGAGCGCATTTTGAACGGCGAATTGGTCGGACCTCGGCTCTCCAGGTTGCTGCGGGGTATCGAGGCTGCGCCCCTGCAAATCTTCCTGAAAAGGGCTGCGATTCGTATTGTCATCAGGCCTGAATAAGTGTTCAGTTCTTCAAAGCGATCTGTGCCAGATCGCCCAAAACAACTGAAGACGCACGCGTTCAGGACCGAGCCCGGTTTGGCCTTGAGCGCATGCCGGGACGAGAAACGCGCGCCATGGTCTATCGGCGAACCCATCAGGTAGTGAAGCGGCTGGCGGCGCGGCGCAGCGCCATTCTGGCGGCGGCGCGGGATGCCGCCGCCGAAGGCGGCATGGCCGCGGTACAGATCGCTCCGGTCGCGGTCCGCGCCAATGTCGCGGCCGGCACCGTCTACCGTTATTTCCCTTCCAAGGCGGATCTGATTTCGGAACTGATTGCCGAGGTTTCGCGCGACGAACTGGCCGCGATCCGCCGCGCCGCGGACGCCGCTCCCGGACCGTCATCGGCGCTGGCGGCGGCCGTCACCACGGTCGCGGTGCATGTGCTGTCGCAGCGCAAGCTCGCCTGGGGCATTCTGGCCGAACCGGTCGATGTCGACGTCACGGCTTCAAGGCTCGCCAGCCGCCGCGAGATCGCGGGAGAGATCGCTGCCCGGATCGACGCCGCGGTCCGCGCCGGCCATCTTCCGGCGCAGGACACGCGGCTGGCCGCGACCGCGCTGCTCGGCGCGCTGCATGAATCGCTGGTCGGGCCGCTGGCGCCGGACAACATGGACGATTCCGCGAAACTGCGCGACGCCGTCCAGACCGTGACGCTATTGGCGCTGCGCGCCGTCGGCGTGATGGATGCCCGCGCCCGCGGCCTCGTGGTGCAGGCGGTGCTGCCGGCGAAGGCGCTGGTAGGCGCGTAAGGGTCTGCGGACCCCCGCTGCCGAACTCACATATCCGCGTCGCCGTCGGGGCCGACGGAAGCGATGCGCACCATGTTGGTGGTGCCGGGCGTGCCGAGCGGCACGCCGGCGACGATGATGACGCGCTGGCCGGCGCGCGCAAATCCATCGCGGAACGCGATCGAGCCGGCGCGGCTGACCATGTCGTCGAGATCCTTGGCGTCTTCAGCGACTACGCAATGCACGCCCCAGACCGCGGACAGCTTGCGCCCGGTGGCGAGGTTCGGCGTGATCGCCACCACCGGCGGCTTCGGCCGCTCGCGTGCGACGCGCAGCGCCGTCGAGCCCGAACTGGTCCAGCAGATGATCGCGGACAGATCGAGCGTTTCGGCGATCTGCCGCGCGGCGTCGGCAATGGCGTCGCCGACGGTCGGCTCCGGCTCGGCGCGCTGCGCCGTGAGCACGCCGCGGTAGGTCGGATCGCGTTCGACCTCTTCGCCGATCCGGTTCATGGTCGAGACCGCTTCGACCGGAAATTTGCCGGCCGCCGATTCCGCCGACAGCATGATGGCGTCGGCGCCATCATAGACCGCGGTGGCGACGTCGGAGACCTCGGCGCGGGTCGGCACCGGCGACTGGATCATCGATTCCAGCATCTGGGTTGCGATCACCACCGGCTTGCCGGCGCGCCGTGCCAGCCGCGTCATTTGTTTCTGCAGGCTCGGCACCCGCTCCAGCGGCAGTTCGACGCCGAGATCGCCGCGCGCCACCATCAGCGCGTCGGACACCTCGATGATTTCGGGAAGCCGGTCGATCGCCTGCGGCTTTTCGATCTTGGCCATCACCGAAGCGCGGCCGCGGATCAGCTTCTTGGCCTCGATGACGTCTTCGGCGCGCTGCACGAACGACAGTGCCACCCAGTCGATACCCGTCACCAAGGCTGCCTCGAGATCGGCGCGGTCCTTCGGCGTCATCGCCGAGACCGGCAGGTCGGTGTCGGGCAGGCTGACGCCCTTGCGATCCGACATCTTGCCGCCGATCACGACGCGGGTGACGGCGCGCTCGGGCGAGGTCTCTTCCGCGATCAGGCGCACCTTGCCGTCGTCGAGCAACAGCGCGTGGCCCGGCCGCAGCGCCGCCAGAATTTCCGGATGCGGAAGCTGGATGCGGCTGTGGTCGCCCGGCGTCTTGTCGGAATCCAGAACAAAACTCTCGCCGTTCTTGAGCTGGATCGAGCCCTCGGCGAACGAGCCGAGGCGGAGTTTCGGCCCCTGCAGGTCCACCAGGATGCCGATCGGACGGCCGTAGCTCGATTCGACATTGCGGATGGTCTTGACCAACTCGCGCATGGTGTCGTGCGAGGTATGGCTCATATTGATGCGGAAGACGTCGGCGCCGGCCTCGAACAGGCGGCGGATCATCGCGCTGTCGGAAGATGCGGGGCCAAGCGTTGCCAGGATCTTGATGCGGCGCAGACGTCTCATGGCTTGGTTCCGGGCGCTGGCTGCAGACCAGACGCGCCCGGAGCCGTCCCGCCCGGCGGATTGGACATGCCCGGAAGATTTCCGGGGCCGCCCGGACCGACCGTTCCCGGAATTCCCGGCACCCGCTGCGCGGGCTGCTCGTTGGCTTCGGTGAGTTGTACGGTCCAGGCGCGTTGCTCCCCGGTGTCGACCTCGAAGAAGCCGGTGCGGTCGAAACCGCGCGCCAGGCAATTCTCGGTACCCTTGATGGTGAATTCCTTGTCGCGCGAGCACATGAAGGCCTGCCCCGACCATTCGCCGCCGCGGTCGTAATCGAGCGCGTAGATGTAATAGAACCGGGCGACCAGCGTTCCGCGCAGCAGGGTTTCGCAGCTCTTCGAGGATACGTTCCACCAGCCCTCGGTGGTCCAGCCCTCGGCGTCCTTGTAGCCGAGCGCGATGCCGACCCGGCTCGACGTATTGTTACAGAGCCGGAAGTCGGCCGCCGCCGGACTGCTCCACAGGCACATCGCCGCAAGCGCCAGCGCCGGGACCAGACCGGCGGTCATGCGAGCGGGAAGGGGATGGTGGCGGTGGGAATCTCTTGCGATCATTTAGTGAAGCTATATCAATTCCTTGAGGATTTCGCGAACGCCAGCGGCGGCTCTCGGCGGCGGAAAACGCCGTTTTCGGGCAAGGGCAGCCGAATTCCGCCCAAGAATTCCCTCTTAACGCTGCGATATGGCAAAATCTGTGACAACTCCCACCTAATATCAATATCCTCCGGGTCATTCCCGGAAAACGGCGAGGCGGCCATGGCGATCGATGACAAGACCAGAACGGAACTCGAAGCGGCGGCCTTCCGGCGGCTGGTCGCGCATCTGCGCTCCCGCACCGACGTCCAGAACATCGACCTGATGAATCTGGCCGGCTTCTGCCGCAACTGCCTGTCCAACTGGCTCAAGGAAGAGGCCGACGCCAAGGGAGCTGAGATGACCCGGGACGAGAGCCGCGAGGCCGTCTACGGCATGCCCTACGAGACCTGGAAGTCGACCTATCAGGGCAAGGCCACGCCCGAGCAGCTCGAGGCGATGAAGAAAGCCCACGGTGGGCACGGGCACTGAGCTTTCCTCCGGTTCTTCTTCTCATCCATTCGATTTTCCGTCATGGCCGGGCCTTGTCCCGGCCATCCACGTCTTTCTTGCGGCTCGCCTGCCAAGACGTGGATGCCCGGCACAAGGCCACGGCTGTCCGGCACGTTTTCTGCTTGATGAAGTGCACGGCATTGATTCTGCTTGGGTTCAGTTGGTTGCGAATCATCTGAACAGCAAGAGGATCAACGCCGTGCCGCACCAGAATATCGTTTTTCACTGCCTTCTGAAGCAGATTCCGTGGGCGACGTTTGATCGTCTTGTGGACCGGCACAATGCCGATTGGGACGATCGGGTGACGAAGAGCCGTCCGCATCTGATCGCAATGCTGTACGCACAGTTTTGCGGGGCGCGCGGCCTTCGGGAGATCGAAGCCGGCCTGAGAAGCCACGCCGGTAAGCTTTATCACCTTGGCGGCTGCACGATCTCGAAGTCGGCCTTGTCGACCGCGAACGCTTCGCGCCCTGTGGAAGTGTTTGCCGACCTGCTCTCGGCGCTGATCGCTCAGTTGCAGAACGGCTATCGCAGGAAGATCGGCGATTGCGTTCGCCTGATCGATTCGACCAGCGTGCGGCTGAGCAGCCTGAGCGGCCATTGGGCGACATTTTCGGCCGGCGTTTGCGGCGCCAAGGCCCACATCATCTACGATCCCGATGCCGACCAGCCGCTCTACCTGATGGTGACGCCTTGCAACGTCAATGACATCACGGCGGCCAAAGCGATGCCGATCGAGGCGGGGGCGACCTATGTTTTCGATCTCGGCTATTACGATTACGGGTGGTGGGCGACGCTCGATCAGGCCGGCTGCCGTATCGTAACGCGGCTGAAGCGCAACACGCCCTTTGAGGTCGTCGAGGATCGGCCGGTTGCGGTGGGATCGCCGGTCCTGAGCGATCGGACCGGATATCTTCCGAAGCGGCTCGCCGCCTCCCGCTGCAATCCAATGTCGGGCCTGGTCCGCGAAGTCCAGGTCACGATAGAGACCGGCAAGGTGCTGCGCATCTTCACCAACGATCTGACCGCCAGCGCAGAGGAAATCGCCGATTTGTACAAGCGTCGCTGGGCGATCGAGCTGTTCTTTCGATGGGTCAAACAGACCTTGAAGATCACTCACTTCCTCGGCACATCCGAAAATGCGGTTCGCATTCAGATCACGGTCGCCCTGATTGCCTTCCTGTTGCTGCGCCTGGCTCACGACGCCAACAAGATCGTCAAAAGCCCGCTCGCCTTCACCAGGCTGATCCGTGCCAATCTTATGCATCGGCGGCCGATTGCAGGACTTCTTCAAAAAGCCTCCCCGCCAGGCCCAACACCACACCAGGCCAAATTCGATTTCGAGCCCTCCGCTACCCGGACGGCGCGACGTCGTCGCACCGCCCGCGGTTGCGTCACATTGGAGAAGGCGGCATGAAGCATAACCCGTGCCGGACAGCCGTGGCACAAGGCCGGGCATGACGATGAGAGAGAACGGGAATCTTTCTCCTGTGGGCGCGCTGTGGATGAGCGCGATGTTGCCTTGACGCAAGGCGCGCCACTCTTGAGGGTCATTTTCGGGATGCGGTGCGTGGATCAGCGTGCGGCGCTTCTCCCCACACCTCAACCATCAGTTCATTCAGGAGTACCCGATGGCCACCACTGCCGCTGCCGTCAAGGAAGAGCCCGCGACCAAATTCGCGAAAGACCAGCTCAAGGCCATCATCGAGCGCATCGAGCGGCTGGAAGAAGAAAAGAAGACCATCTCGGACGACATCCGCGACGTCTATGCGGAAGCCAAGGGCAACGGCTTCGACGTCAAGGCGCTGCGCACCATCGTTCGCTTGCGCAAGCAGGACGCCAACGAGCGCGCCGAACAGGAAACCATCCTGGAAACCTACATGCAGGCGCTGGGGATGCTGTGAGGCGTGACGGTGTCATACGCGGGCTTGACCCGCGTATCCATCAATCTTCAGAACCATTCTTGAGAAGCAGATGGATTGCCGGGTCAAGCCCGGCAAAGACGATCTGAGTTAGCGCAGCGAAGCTGTCCGCATCACGAACGACTGGGTCGCAAGCTTCGCGGTGGCCGATCCGGTAAACCGGTCGGTGACCAGGCCCAGCTGCGGATCGTCCGAGAAGCTCATGGCGACGATCGCCTGCGGCTTGACGAAATAGGCGCGCATGATCGTCATGTCGGTGTCGCCCAGCACGGTCGCGGACATCGACGTGCTCGCGCTCGGCGCCAGGATCATGGCGCGCATCCAGATGTCGTTGCCCTTGAAAGCCGCGATCCGCGTCGAGGTCGCGATCAGGCCGGGCTGGCCCTGCGCTCCCTTGACCGCCACCGTATCGATCGTCGTCGCGGCCACCGGGTTGCGGGGGGCCGGGCGGGCGCTGCGCGGGATCGGCGCGCTGGCTGCGACGATATTGGCGCGATCGACCGGCGAGGAAGCCGCCGGCGCATAGGCCAGCGCCTTCTTGAAGGCTTCGGAAATGCTGGCGGTCGATTGCGGGTCGGCGGAATTGACGGCCTTGCGGGCGTTGATGGCGGCGACCTGCTCGGGCGTGGCCTGCTTCGGCGCTACATCCCAGAAGCCGCGGGCGTTGATGATGTCGGCGGGCGTCTGCGGCTTCGGTTCGGTCGTCTTCTCAGCCGAAGCGGCCTGCTTCGGCTTCGACGGCTGGACAATCTGGGCGTCGGCCGAGGCGAGCTGCAGCATCGAGGCGGCGGGCTTGGCGCGCGGCACCGGCACGGGGTCGGCGGCCTTGGCGGGGGCTGCCGACGCCACTACGCCGGCTGGAGCGGCCTTTTCACGGACGGCGGGAGCGCTGGCGCCCTCGTCATCCTCGTCGTTTGACTTGCTCTTGAACAGGGAGGCGAACAGCCCGGGCTTGCTCTTGCTCGAGACCTCATCGCCATTGCCGCGCTTCTCGATGTCGGCCAGCGCAAGCTCATATCCCTTGAGCGGCTTGCCGTCCGAGGGAACATGCACGGTGCGGCCGTTGGGGAATACACGCGCCAGCTGGTCGTGGTTCATGCGCGGCCAGTGACGGATGCTGCCGGTGTCGAGATGGACGAAAGGCGATCCCGAGGTGGGATAGAAGCCGACGCCGCCGCGTTGCTGGCGAAGCCCGGCGTAGCGGATCTGCTCGAGCGGCACTTCCGGAATGTAGAAATCGATGGCATGGCCGAGCATGTGCTGGCTGAAGCGCGCTACCCCTGAGGAGCGGCGGCGGAGCATGGCGTTGGTGGCGGGAGAGCGGTAGGACGAGATGATGTTGATGGGCTTCTTGCCGTCGACGTCGCGGTAGACTTCCCAGAGAATGTCGAACAGGCGACGATCCATCGTGGTCTGGTCCTGGCTGCGCCAGTCGCGGAGGAAGTGATTGAGTTTTTTCAGCGCTTCCTCGTCGTAGCGCCCGTCGCGCTTGAAGGTGACGGTCAGGTCTTCATCGGAATGGGTGTGGTGGAACGAGAGGGTGCGGGTTTCGTTGAGCGCGGTCGCGTCCTGCACCGCCCCGGCTCCCGCCAGGAGCAAAAGGGAGGCCAGCCCGGCGTGACACCCGGCCTTCGGAAACGATAGCGAATTGAATTGGCGTGCGAAACCAGACAGCACGAATGAGCCCACCCAGAGGACGACCGATCGAGGAACTCTTCCGCTACCCCGTGTGGCGGAAGAGGGTTAACGCAGTCTTAACGCTGGGTGGGTTATTTGAGATTTTAGTCCCACCCCCCAAGTCGGCTTAACCTAACCCGTCGAGTGTGGCGAAAAAGTGCCCGCAGGTTAAATCCAGGTGGAGAATGGTTAACGTAAACGATCTCTCCCGCCAGGAGAGGTCGTTGATTTCGTTTAAGAATTTACAAAAAATAGCAAAGACCAAAGCGATCAGCGGGTGATCACCCGGCGCTGTTGCGGACGGCCGACCGGGGCCGGCGGCGTCGGTGGTCCGCCGAACAGTCGCTCGAAGAACGATGGCCCCGACGAGCTGCCGAAGTCGTTGTTGAAGGCGACATTGGACGGCAATGCCGATCCGCTGGGCCGGGCATAGCTCGGATTGGCATGCGCGACGACATTCTCCAGATCCCTGTTCCTGGAGTTCTTGAGCAGCGCCAGCATTTGCGCGTCGCGGCCATAGAGGTCCTTGCGCAATTGCAGCTTGCCGGCGTCGTCCACGAACGCGGTCTGGTAGGTGATGTTAACCGGCAGCGGGGTCGGGAATTTCAGGTCGATCTCGCTGCGGCCGTACATGCTGCGGATTTTTTCCGGCGTGTATTTGTCGTTCGGCATCACGATGTTGAGGATGGTCGCGGCGTACTGATCCGGATTCTGTACCCGCATGCAGCCATGGCTGAAGGCGCGCTCCTCCTTGGCGAACAGGTGCTTGTCCGGCGTGTCGTGCTGATAGACCAGGAACTTGTTCGGGAAGTTGAAGCGGATGCGGCCGAGCGCATTGGCTTCGCCGGGCGGCTGCGAAATGTGGATGCTGCCGTCACGGGCGCGCTCGAGCCGCAGGCCCATGCGTTGCAGCACGGTCGGATCCTGCTGCAGCGCCGGCAAATATTCGTTGTAGATGATCGACGGCGGCACATTCCAGGTCGGGTTGACCGTGATGAACTTCATCGTCTCGGTCAGCATCGGTGTGGCGTGCGATCCCGGCTTGCCGGTCACCACGCGGGTGGTCCAGACCGGCGCGCCGCCCTGCATCACCTTGAGCGTGAAGTCGGGGATGTTGAGAATGACATAGGCGTTGTTCAGCGAAGCGACGCCGAGCTGGCGCGGCAGCCAGCGCCAGCGCTCCATGTTGACGATCACGGTATCGATCTGGCGGTCGCGCTTCGGGCTGTTGATCGCCTTGACGGTCTTGTCGTCGAGTACGCCGGTGGCCTTGAGGTCGGCGCTTGCCTGGAACTTGCGCACGGCTTCGGCGACCTTGGCGTCGTAATGGATGTCGTCGGGGTTTTCGGTGATGCCGAGCTTGGCGCGCAGTTGCGGCACCCGCGGATCTTCCGGCGCGACCGCCGGCTGCTTCTTGGTGGCCGCCTTGAACGCCAGCGGCGCGCCCTCCGCGATCTGCACCACCGGTCCGTCGCCCTGACCGCGCAATTCGGCGAGCTTGGCCTTTAATTCCTTGTAGAGCTTGTGCGGCGGGTTATAGCCCGCGAGCGCGACCGATGCATCCTTGGCGGCCGTGACATTCGCCAGCACTTCGGCGGGGTCGGTCGGATGCTCGGGATAGAGGATGTCGCCCGAGACCTGCGACCAGTGCATCCGGCCGCTCTGCGCCTGGCGCGCGTAGTCCAGCATGCTGGCGGTCAGCTTCAGCTCGGCTTCGGCAAGCGCGTCCGGCGTGGTCGCGGCGGCGAAATCCGGCACCGAATAATCGGCGGCGTTCAGGCCCTCGGCGGCGGCATCCTTGAGCCGCGCAATGACGCCCTTGCCACCGGCGGTCAGGGCACCGGCTTGCGTCCAGACCGGTGCGTATTCGCGCGCGGTGTAGAACTTCTCGACAGCGGCACGTTCAGCCTTGCGGTCGAAATAGCGCAGCGACTTCGCGCCCAGCATGTCGCGCAATTTGTCGGCGACCGGCTGGTCCGCGGGCAGGACGTTGCTTGCGGCCTTGACCGGTTCGGTGGCCGGCGCTGCGGCGGCCGCAGCCGGCGGCGTCGCGGCGGGAGCGGTCGCGGTATCCGACGGTTTCGGTTCGGCGGCCTTCTCAGTCGTCCTGTCAGCCGTCTTGGGCTCGGTGGCCTTGGCCGCATCGGGCACCGAGGCGGTGGAGTCCAGCTTGAAATCGGCGGCGGTCGGGGGCGGCACGTTGGCGGGTTCGGGGCGCGGGATCGCCGCATCGATCGCGAGTTCCGCGGCGCTGCTGCGGGGACCGCTCTGAGCCAGTGCCGAGGATACCGTGAGGAAGGTCGCCGCGACAGCCATCAGCACGCGGTCGTAGCCAGCACGGTTCTTCGAACAGTCACGCATCGTCACACCCCTTGGGCGAAACTGCCCCGGCATGGAGCAGCTCTGATATCGTCCGTACAGCTTTCGCTAAAGCGCCGGCCTTGTTGGTTCGGAAGCAACATTCAGTGACGTGATTGATTCGCTCCTGAACGTGTTCCAGGTCTCTCCAGTTGCTACGCCTGCACGCTACGATTCATACGCAGACGATACATGCGCCCCGTTGATGCAGCCAGCGCCACCCGGGGCAAGTCACGACAAACTGACTTCAAAGAGCCCCCTTTGCAACGGATCGCGCCCTTTTGCCACGGTCTTTTCCCTTTGTCTGTCACCGTCAGGCAACGGTTCAAAGGTTCTGGAATAGCCGATGTTCCTGAATGTTCTTGGGCTGTTTCGCTTGCGGACACCTGATCGCCACAATCGGACCTGCGTCTAGTTTGCCTCGTCCGCGCCGCCGGCGGCCGGATCGTTGGCGGCGGCCTCATCGAGCTTGCGGTAGAGCGTCGAGCGGCCGATTTTCAGGCGCCGCGCCACCTCGGACATCTGGCCGCGGTAATGCGAGATCGCGAACCGGATGATCTCGCTCTCCATTTCCTCCAGCGGCCGCATCTCGCCGGCGCTCGTCAGCATCGCCAGCGTGCCTGTGGACGGCAGCGGAGCGATAGGTATTTCATTACCGGATACCATGGCGGGCACCGTCGAATGGAACGCCGGACCGACGATCAGGGGTTCGGCATGCTGGAGCGCGTCCGGCGTTGAAGGCGACTGCGCCGCACTTTGCGGAAAATCGGCCAGGCCGAGCTGGTCGTGGTCGCTCATGACTACGGCGCGATAGACCGCGTTCTCGAGCTGGCGGATATTGCCGGGCCATTCGAGCTGCGAAAGGTGCGCCATCGCCTCGCCGCTGATGCCGGTGATCGGGCGATTTTCCTCGGCGCAGAACCGCGCCAGGAAATGCCGCAGCAGATGCGGAATGTCTTCGCGCCGTGCGCGCAGCGGCGGGATCGTCAGCGGCAGCACATGCAGGCGATAGAACAGGTCTTCGCGAAACTTGCCTTGCTTGACCTGGTCGAGCAGCCTGCGGTTGGTGGCGGAGATGATGCGGACGTCGACCTTGACCGGCTTGCGCCCGCCGACCGCCTCGACCGCGCCCTCCTGCAGCGCGCGCAGCAGTTTCACCTGGGCGGCCAGCGGCAATTCGCCGACCTCGTCGAGGAACAGCGTGCCGCCGGAGGCTTCGACGAACTTGCCGGTGTGGCGCTCGGTGGCCCCGGTAAAGGCGCCCTTCTCGTGGCCGAACAGGATCGACTCCACGAGATTGTCGGGGATCGCGCCGCAATTGACGGCCACGAACGGCTTCGATTTCCGTTCGCCGCTGCCATGGATGGCGCGGGCGAACAGCTCCTTGCCGACGCCGGATTCGCCCTCGATCAGCACCGGAATGGTCGAGGCGGCGGCCTTTTGCGCGGTGCGCAGCACGGCGGTCATGGCTTCGCTGCGGGTGACGATGTCGGCGAAGGTCAGCCGGCCTTCCTTGCTGTGGCGGATGCGCTGCAACTCGCCTTTCAGCGCGCTGGCGTTGAGTGCGTTGCGCAAGCTTACCTGCAGCCGCTCGATCCCGACCGGCTTGACCACGAAGTCCTGGGCGCCGGCGCGCATCGCCGACACCACATTGTCGATGCCGCCATGGGCGGTCTGCACGACGACGGGGATGTTGAGGCCGGCTTCACGGATTTTGGCCAGCACGCCCATGCCGTCGAGGCCGGGCATGACCAAGTCGAGCACTACGGCGTCGATGGCTTGCGCGTCCGGCGCGGTCAGTGCGGCGACCGCGGCATCCCCGCTTTCGACCACGACCGTCTCATAACCGCATTTCTGCACCATGTTTTCGACCAGGCGGCGTGCCACCGCATCGTCATCGGCAATCAAAATGGTCGCAGCCATGGCTTTCCCCGCAGGTTACAACTATCTGTCTCGAATCGGGGCACTCTCGCCGATGCCGATTAACGCCCGCTTAAACCTTGCCATCCCGCATCCATTCCAAAGTCGCCATTTCTCCGGTTGAACACAGGTTTCCAACAAGATGACCCCGCGCTCCTCGTCCACCCTTCGCAAATCGACCGCCACGAAATCCGCGGCCAAATCCAAAGCCGTGCCGAAGGCCGCAGCAAAGCCAGGCAAACTGCCGGAATGGAATCTGGCCGATCTCTATTCCGGGATCGACGCTCCGGAAGTCGTCCGTGACCTGCAGAAGATGGATGCCGAATGCGTCGCGTTTGAGACCGACTACAAGGGCAAGCTCGCGGAAAAGGTGGCCAAGGACGACGGCGGCAAATGGCTTGCCGAGGCGGTCAGGTGCTACGAGGCGATCGATGATCTTGCCGGCCGCCTTGGATCCTATGCCGGCCTGATTCATGCCGGCGACAGCGTCGATCCCGCGATCACGAAATTCTATGGCGACGTTTCGGAGCGGCTTACCAATGCGTCGGTGCACCTGTTGTTCTTCGCGCTCGAACTCAACCGCGTCGACGATGCGGTGATCGAACGTGCGATGGCGACGCCCGAGCTCGGGCACTACCGCCCGTGGATCGAGGATCTGCGCAAGGAAAAGCCGTATCAGCTCGAAGATCGCATCGAGCAGCTGTTCCACGAAAAATCCCAGAGCGGCTATGCCGCCTGGAATCGGCTGTTCGATCAGACCATCTCGGGACTGCGCTTCAAGGTCGGGGGCAAGGAACTGGCGATCGAGCCGACGCTGAGCCTGCTGCAGGACCGCGCCCCGGCCAAGCGCAAGGCGGCGGGGCAGGCGCTGGCGAAGACCTTCAAGGCCGATGAGCGGACCTTTGCGCTGATCACCAATACGCTCGCCAAGGACAAGGAAATTTCCGACCGCTGGCGCGGCTTTGCGGATATCGCGGATTCCCGGCATCTCGCCAATCGCGTCGAGCGCGAGGTCGTTGATGCGTTGGCAGGCTCGGTGCGATCGGCCTATCCAAAACTGTCGCATCGCTACTATCGGCTCAAGGCCGGCTGGTTCAAAAGGAAGAAGCTCGCGCATTGGGACCGCAACGCGCCGCTGCCGTTTGCCGCCACCGGCACGATCGCCTGGCCCAAGGCGAGGAACATGGTGCTATCGGCCTATCGCGGCTTTTCGCCGGAAATGGCCACGATCGCCGAGCGCTTTTTCACCGACCGCTGGATCGATGCGCCGGTGCGGCCGGGCAAGGCGCCGGGCGCGTTCTCGCATCCGACCACGCCCTCGGCGCACCCCTACGTGCTGATGAATTATCAGGGCAAGCCGCGCGACGTGATGACGCTCGCCCATGAACTCGGTCATGGCGTGCATCAGGTGCTGGCGGCGAAAAATGGGGCGCTGATGGCGCCGACGCCGCTGACACTGGCGGAAACCGCCAGCGTGTTCGGCGAGATGCTGACCTTCAAGCGGCTGTTGGCGGAGACCAAGAGCGCCAGGCAGCGCCAGGCGCTGCTCGCCGGCAAGGTCGAGGACATGATCAACACCGTGGTGCGGCAGATCGCGTTCTATTCGTTCGAGCGCGCCATTCATACCGAACGGAAGAACGGTGAATTGACCGCCGAGCGGATCGGCGAGATCTGGCTCAGCGTGCAGGGCGAGAGCCTTGGGCCGGCGATCGACATTCGGCCGGGCTACGAGAATTTCTGGATGTACATCCCGCACTTCATCCATTCGCCGTTCTACGTTTACGCCTATGCGTTCGGCGATTGCATGGTGAACTCGCTCTATGCGGTCTACGAGAATGCGCAAGGCGGCTTTGCCGAGCGCTATCTGGCGATGCTGGCGGCCGGCGGTACCAGGCATTATTCCGAGCTGCTGAAACCGTTTGGGCTCGACGCCAAGGATCCCAAATTCTGGGACGGCGGGCTGTCGGTGATCTCGGGCATGATCGATGAGCTGGAAACGATGGGCTGACGAGATAGCGCTCATGATCGACACGCCGACGCGGCGCGCCGTACTCGAAGCGGGGGTCTTCGCGGCCGGTTCATGGCTCACGATCGATAGCAGCCTCGCTCAGGCTCCGCTTTCGCTCACGCCCGCCTGCCACGACGGCGACCAGGCAACATTGCGACAGACCGAAGGGCCGTTCTTCAAGCCATCCTCGCCCGAGCGGATCGAACTGCTCGAAACGGGCATGGAGGGGCAGCCGATCGAACTGGTTGGCTTCGTACTGTCCCGCGCCTGCAAACCCCACGCCGGGGCCTTGCTGGATTTCTGGCAGGCCGACGATAAAGGCCGGTATGACAATTCCGGTTTCCGCCTGCGCGGCCATCAATTCACCGACGCGGAAGGGCGCTATCGATTGCGCAGCGTCGTGCCCGGCGCCTATGCCGGCCGTACGCGTCATATCCATGTCAAGGTGCAGCCGCGCGGCGGCCGCATGCTGACCACCCAGCTCTATTTCCCCGGTGAGTTACAGAACCGTTCCGATGGCCTCTTTCGCCGCGAGTTGCTGGTACGCACGGCCAAGAACGCGGGATGGCTCGCCGGCCGGTTCGACTTCGTGCTCGATTAGGCGCTTCGGGTCAGCGTTTCCGGCGCCGATGAGCCGATCAATTGCCTGGGTTCGCCGTCCGCCCGAGCGTGTCGGGACCGGCCGCCGGTACCGCGCACGGTTTTCGGGCGATGGCGCTGAAGCGTCCGAAACTGTTTCCGTTCTTCGCAGTGCACCGCCTCAATACCCCTTCGGGCGTCGGATATATCGACGGCATCATCGGCAATCCCGCGGGTTCTCCGACCGCGACGCTGCCAGGTATTTTCGCGAGAGGCTTGGGCGAACGTAAAACGTTTGTTGAACAGGCCAGCAAAGCATGTTATACAATTGTATAACGAACTCGGCGGTAGCTGTGCCAACTTCAAAGAACAGGTTTCCAATGAAGATCGAAATCAAGAAGATCGGCAATTCCGACGGCCTTCTCTTGCCCCGCGAGTTGATGCAACGGCTTGACCTCAAGCGAGGCCAGGAACTGCACATCACCGAGCTCGCTGGAGGGGGATTTCAGGCGATGCCCTACGATCCCGACTTCGAGAAGACCATGGAAATCGCCGACCAGATTATGGACAAGTACAAGGACACGCTCGCGGCGCTTGCAAAATGACCGGGAGCGCCAGGTGAGCGAGCCGAAAGAGCCGCTTTGGGTCAGCTACGAGCAGGCCATCGCGATCCATAGCCGGCAGTTGCGTCGCTTCGGTGGAGCCCCCGGCCTGCGCGACGAAGGCATGCTTCGATCGGCCCTTGAACGTCCGATCAACAAATGGCGTTACGAACAATCGGACATGGCCGAACTTGCCGCTGCCTATGCATTTGGGCTGGCGAAAAACCACGCCTTTGTCGACGGCAACAAACGCATCGCTTTCATGGCCATGATGGTTTTCTTGCTCAAGAACGGCGTCCCCTTTGACCCTCAACCGGCGCACGCCACAGCCATCATCCTCTCCCTCGCCGCCGGCGAGGTCAGCGAGGAAAGCCTGACCCGCTGGATCAGGGACAATTGGCCGGCGGAGCCTGCCAAATAGGGCCGCCGGACGTGCACAAGCCGCCCGCCGCCGTTGCCCTCCCGGGTGGTTTGCGGTAATTGCCACGCCAGAGCCGAAACCTGACTGGGGATACCGATGGCAGAGCATAACGAAGTGGCCTACACGACCGCCGACGGCAACGATTATCCGGCCCATGAGCAGACCTATGAAGGTTTCATCATGCTGGTGAAGTACGGCACCGCTGCCGTCATTCTCATCGTGGCCATGATGGCGATTTTCCTGACCTGATCGCTGCCCGATCGCCGCCACCCGGCGATCGGAAAGACTGCCCGCCTTCCGGTCTCAAAACCGGGTATCCATCCTTGCGCAATAAGCGCTAGTTTGCTTGCGCAGCGTGCTGCTCGCGCCGCCGGAGGCCCCATGAAGATTGCCGTCGCCAAGGAAATCGATGCAGCCGAGCCGCGGGTCGCCGCTTCGCCGGACACGGTGAAAAAATATAGGGCGCTGGGCGTCGATGTCGCGGTCGAGCCGGGGGCGGGCATCAAGTCCGGCCTGCCGGATTCCGAATTCACCGCGGCCGGCGCCGCCGTCAGCGCCGACGCGCTTGTCGACGCCGACATCATCATCAAGGTGAAGCGGCCCGAAGCTTCCGAACTGGCCAGGTACAAGCGCGGTGCGCTGGTCATCGCCATCATGGATCCTTACGGCAACGACGCCGCGCTGAAAGCGATGGCGGACGCCGGCATCTCGGCGTTCGCGATGGAACTGATGCCGCGCATCACCCGCGCCCAGGTGATGGACGTGCTGTCGAGCCAGGCCAATCTCGCCGGCTACCGTGCCGTGATCGAGGCGGCGGAAGCTTTCGGCCGCGCCTTTCCGATGATGATGACCGCGGCCGGCACCATCCCGGCGGCCAAGGTGTTCGTGATGGGCGTCGGCGTTGCCGGCCTGCAGGCGATCGCGACCGCGCGGCGGCTAGGCGCCGTCGTCACCGCGACCGACGTGCGGCCCGCCACCAAGGAGCAGGTCGAAAGTCTCGGCGCCAAATTCCTCGCGGTCGAGGATGAGGAGTTCAAGAACGCCCAGACCGCCGGCGGCTATGCCAAGGAAATGTCGAAAGAGTATCAGGCCAAGCAGGCCGCGCTGACCGCCGAGCACGTCAAGAAGCAGGACATCGTCATCACCACGGCGCTGATCCCGGGCCGCCCGGCGCCGAAGCTCGTCAGCGCGGAGATGGTGAAGTCGATGAAGCCCGGCTCGGTGCTGGTCGATCTCGCCGTCGAACGCGGCGGCAATGTCGAGGGCGCCAAGGCCGGCGAAGTGGTCGATACCGACGGCGTCAAGATCGTCGGCTACACCAATGTCGCCGGCCGCGTCGCCGCGTCGGCCTCGAGCCTCTATGCGCGCAATCTGTTTTCGTTCATCGAGACCCTTGTCGACAAGGCCAGCAAGTCGCTCGCGGTGAACTGGGACGACGAACTGGTGAAGGCGACCGCGCTGACCAAGGACGGCGCCGTTATCCATCCGAACTTCCAGCCGAAGAGCGCGTGAATGAGACTGCGTGATCAGCAATCGTTTCGTCATTCCGGGGCGCCTCGAAGAGGCGAACCCGGAATCTCGACCGCAAGACAATCTCTAGATTCCGGGTTCACGCCTGCGGCGTGCCCCGGAATGACGAGCTAACAGGAGAGCCGCCATGGATCATATCGCGCAGGCCGTCGACCCCTTCGTGTTCCGGCTGTCGATTTTCGTGCTCGCCGTGTTCGTCGGCTATTTCGTGGTGTGGTCGGTGACCCCCGCGCTGCATACGCCGCTGATGTCGGTGACCAATGCGATCTCCTCGGTGATCGTGGTCGGCGCGCTGCTCGCGGTCGGCGTTCCCATGATCTCAAGCGGCAGCGGCTGGGCGCGCGGGTTTGGCTTCGTCGCGCTGGTCTTCGCCTGTGTGAATATCTTCGGCGGCTTCCTTGTCACCCAGCGCATGCTGGCGATGTACAAGAAGAAGGCAAAGTGAGCGGCGTGCACCTCGGGGTGACGAAGACAATGGGGGACCTGAGATGAACGCCAATCTGGCTGCAGTACTGTATCTCGTGGCGGGTGTGCTGTTCATCCTGTCACTGCGGGGGCTGTCCAGTCCCGCCTCATCCCGCCAGGGCAATTTCTTCGGCATGATCGGCATGGCGATCGCGGTCGCGACCACGCTCGCGAGCCATCCGCCGGCGGACGGTCTTGCCTGGGTGCTGGTGATCCTGGGCGTCGCCATCGGCGGCGGCGTCGGCGCCGTGATCGCGCGCCGGGTGCCGATGACGTCGATGCCGGAGCTGGTCGCGGCGTTTCACTCGCTGGTCGGCATGGCGGCGGTGCTGGTCGCGGCCGGCGCGTTCTATGCGCCCGAAGCCTTCGACATCGGCAAGCCCGGCCATATCCACGGCGCCAGCCTGGTCGAAATGTCACTCGGCGTCGCCATCGGCGCGCTGACTTTCACCGGCTCGGTGATTGCGTTCCTGAAACTGTCGGGCCGCATGAGCGGCGCGCCGATCATCCTCCCCGCGCGTCACCTCATCAATATCGCGCTCGGCGTGGCGCTGGTGGTGTTCATCGTCCGCCTCGTGATGTTCGGCAGCGCAGTCGACTTCTGGGTCATCACCATCATCGCGCTGGTGCTCGGCGCGCTCCTGATCATTCCGATCGGCGGCGCCGACATGCCGGTCGTGATCTCGATGCTGAACTCCTATTCCGGCTGGGCCGCCGCCGGCATCGGCTTCACGCTCGGCAATTCGGCGCTGATCATTACCGGTGCGCTGGTCGGCTCGTCGGGCGCGATCCTGTCCTACATCATGTGCCATGCGATGAACCGCTCCTTCATCTCGGTCATCCTCGGCGGGTTCGGCGGCGAGACCGCGGCGGCGGGCGGCGGCACCGGCGAAGTGCGCCCGGTGAAACTGGGCTCGGCTGACGATGCGGCCTTCATCATGAAGAACGCGCAGAAGGTCATCATCGTGCCCGGCTACGGCATGGCGGTGGCGCAGGCGCAGCATGCGCTGCGCGAGATGGCGGACAACCTCAAGAAGGAGGGCGTCGAGGTCAAATACGCGATTCATCCGGTTGCCGGCCGCATGCCCGGTCACATGAACGTGCTGCTGGCCGAAGCCAACGTGCCCTATGATGAGGTGTTCGAACTCGAGGACATCAATTCCGAATTCGCCCAGGCCGACGTCGCCTTCGTGATCGGCGCCAACGACGTCACCAATCCGGCGGCCGAGGAAGACAAGACCTCGCCGATCTACGGCATGCCGGTTCTGCAGGTCTGGAAGGCCGGCACCGTGATGTTCATCAAGCGCTCGCTGGCCTCGGGCTATGCCGGCATCGATAATCCGCTGTTCTACCGCGACAACACCATGATGCTGCTCGGCGACGCCAAGAAGATGACCGAGAACATCGTCAAGGGGATGTAAGCTCAAGCAGCGAGAGCGCATGACCGTCCTGAAATGGCTCCTGATTGTCGTTTCGGTCGGCTATGTCGGCGGCCTCGCTGCCCTGTTCCTGCTGCAGCGATCGTTCCTGTTTCCGATCCCGCAGGCCGTGCGCACGACGCCGGCCGCCGCAGGCTTTCCGCAAGCCGAAGAACATGTGCTGACCACCGATGACGGCGAGAAGGTCATCCTTTGGCATGTTCCGGCCAGACCGGGACATCCGGTCGTGCTCTATTTCCACGGCAACGGCGATTTTCTCGCCGGGTTCTTCGGCCGCTTTCTCGACCTTTTCGCTGACGGGACCGGCATCGTCGCGCTGTCCTTTCGCGGCTATGCCGGCTCGAGCGGACATCCGAGCGAGCAGGGGCTGCTAAGGGATGCCGCGGCGGCCTATGCCTTCACCACGGCGCGATACAGTGCTGACAGAATAGTCGCCTGGGGCTTTTCGCTCGGCAGTGGCGTTGCGGTGGCGCTGGCTGCAGAACAGCCGGTCGGAAAACTGATCCTGGAGGCGCCCTACACCTCGACCGTGGATGTCGCGGCTTCGCTGCTTCCGATCTTCCCAATGCGTCTGATGATACGGGATCCGTTCCGCTCCGACCAGCGCATTGCGCGGGTAACGGCCCCTCTCCTGATCATGCATGGCGCCCGCGACTTCACGATCCCGATAGCCTTCGGCGAGCGCCTGTTTGCACTCGCCCATGAACCAAAGCGGTTCATCCGGTTCCCCGAAGGCGGCCACAACGATCTCGACAGCTTTGGCGCGCTTGAAACGGCGCGACAATTCATTGGTGGTTCAAAGATCTGACGACAGTGGCTGCCGAATGCTCAAACTCTATGGATGCGATGCAATGAAAGCGCGGGGCCTGACGCTCGCCACTTCGGTACTCGTTATCCTGCCTCAGGACGTGCTCGCAGCCACGCTCGACGGCGCGGCCATGAAGTTGCCATTCGCGCTGCCCTTCGCCGGCCTGCTACTGTCGATTGCGCTCGGGCCGCTGCTGTTTCCGAAACTGTGGCACGCCCACTATGGAAAGATCGCCGCGGCGTGGTCTGCTGCGGCGCTGACGTCGATCGCGTGGCTGGCCGGCGGCTCGGTGATGCTGGCCGCGTTTGTCCACGCCATGCTGGGCGAATATCTGAGCTTCATCGTGCTGCTGTTCGCCCTCTATACCGTCGCAGGCGGCATTCTCGTCAGCGGCGATATCAGGGGCACGCCATGGAATAATGCAGCCATTCTCGCGCTCGGCACCGCGATGGCCAGCATCGTCGGCACCACCGGCGCTGCCATGATCCTGATCCGGCCGTTGATCCGCGCCAATGTCTCGCGCCGATACAACGTTCATGTCATGATCTTTTTCATCATTCTCGTCGCCAACGTCGGCGGCGCATTGAGCCCGTTGGGCGATCCGCCGCTCTTCATCGGCTTTCTGAACGGCGTTGATTTCTTCTGGACCACCAGGAATCTCTGGATCCAGACCGCCATCGTCGCCGGGCTGCTGCTGGCGATGTTCGTCGCGTTCGACCTTTGGCGCTTTCGAAGTGAGCCGATCGACGGCCGGATCGAACCCGCAGACCCGGTTCGCATTCGCGGCCTCGTCAACGTCGTGCTGATAGCCGCCATCATCGGCTGCATCCTGCTGTCGGCCAACTGGCGCCCGGGCGTTGCGGTCGAAATTCTCGGCACCAGACTGGAGTTGCAGAATCTGATGCGCGACGGGCTGCTGGTCGCGATCGCATTGCTTTCGTTGTGGTGGACGCAGGACGAGCATCGTGAGGCGAATGGGTTCACCTGGGAGCCGATCAGGGAAGTGGCCAAACTGTTCGCAGGCATCTTCACGGCCATTATTCCGGTGCTGGCCATGCTCGATGCCGGCCGGAACGGCGCCTTCGCGTGGCTTCTCACCGCGGTGACGGACCGCGGCGGTACCCCGCATGAGGTTGCCTATTTCTGGTACACAGGAGTGATGTCGGCGTTCCTCGACAACGCACCTACCTATCTGTTGTTTTTCAAGCTTGCCGGCGGCGATGCGCGCGAACTGATGGGCGAGCTTACAGGAACGCTGGCGGCGATTTCCATGGGCGCCGTCTATATGGGCGCGCTGACCTATATCGGAAACGCACCAAACTTCATGGTCGCGGCCATCGCGGCCGAACGCGGGATCAGGATGCCGAGTTTCTTCGGCTATCTGCTGCGGGCCGGGGCAATCCTGGTACCTCTGTTTCTGCTGTTGACCTTCCTGCCGGTCGCGCCTGTTCTCAAGCTGCATTGAGTGCGGTATGGATGCCTGAAAGTTTGTCCGCCGCGACCTGGAGAATCCAACGATGATCAGCGCCAAATCGGACGTTCAGGTCGATACCCCGGAGGTCCGCGTCACCGAGTGGCGGCTGGCCCCGGGCAGCGCCACCGGCCATCACACCCATGGGATGGATTATGTCATCGTTCCCGTGACCTCGGGCGAAATGACCATCGTGGCGCCCAACGGCGACCGCTCCAAGGCGCACCTCGCGGTAGGCAAATCCTATTTCCGCAAAGCCGGCGTCGAGCACGACGTGCTCAACGAGACTTCAAGCGAAATCGTGTTCCTGGAAGTCGAGCTGAAGCCCTAAGTCCTCGCCTTGGGGCGAGGAGACTGGCGGGCATGGCACCGACCTGAGCCGCCTCGCGCGGCGGCTGGCTGACGCGGCCGTGAACGGATTGTTACGCGGGATCAGCCAATTGCCACCGATCTGTCGCAGTTGATCCCTTAATGCGCCTCAAAGTTCCCGCATCAAAACCGGTGCGGGGAGAGTTGCCGGCATGCTGAAGAAGTATCTGACGAAGTTTGCGGTGGACATTCTGCCGTCGGTGGCTGCGACCGTCATCGGGGCTTACATCGTCAATCATTTCATCGTGGCCAAGCCAAGCGCGGACACCCCGGCGGCCGTGGTTTCGACTGCAGTCCCCGAGGTTGCGAAGGCGGACGCCAAGGCATCTGCTACGACATCCGCCGCTACGACATCCGCCAAGGCATCTCCCAAGGCGCCCGAGGCATCCTCCGATCTCGCCAACGTCCGGGGGCCGGGCGTGACGGCGAAGGGGATTTCCGAAAAGGCCATCCTCGAAAAGACCGCCGCCGAAAAGCCTGCCGAAAACATCGTCGAAAAGCCGATGGAGACCGCCGCCATCCCGGTCGAACCGCGGCGGCATCAGCCCGCGCCGCGTGAAAAAACCGTCGCGAAGTCCGTTCCCGCGCCGGCCCCGGCTGTTGCGCCGGTGGTGTCGGCGCCTGCTACGCCGCCGCCGGCTGATGCCGCGAGCGCTGCCGACGAGCGCCGCGACGCCAACGATCTGGCGCGCGCCGCGATCGATCGCCTGCGCGGCAGCAACGAAGCTTCGCCGCGGGTCCAGGAAGCCGCGCGTGCACCGGAAGCCGTCCGCATCCCGGATGCGCCACGCGTTGCGCCCGCGGTCCGGCCGCTGCCGCCGCCGATCATGGTTTCCGCGCCGCCCCCCAATGAGGCGCTCGATGCGCAGGCGGGCTCATCGCCGAGGCCGCCATATGGGGCCACGCGAAGCGATGATCCGGGCCGCCCGACGCCGCCGGCCGAGATCCCCTCGCGGCCGCTCGATCTGCGGGCCGAAGCCGCAGAGCCGGCGGTCCGGGAACGCACCACGGTTGCCGAGGACGTGCTGTCGGCGGCCAAATCGGTGTTCCACGCGGTATTGCCGAAATAGTCCCCGGCCGTTGGCCGATCTAGCCGCCGAGGCGCGCCAGGCCGTTTCGCGCGGCTTCGTCCTTGGGACGGATGGCCAGCGCCCGGGCATAGGAGGCCTTGGCCTTGTCCCTGTCGCCGAGGCGCTCATAGGCCAGTCCCCGCGTGGTCCAGGCCTGCGCGTTCTGCGGGTCGGCCTGCACGGCCTCGTCGAGGTCGGCCGCGGCTTCCTTGAACCTTTCCATGGCGATGTAACTGATCGCGCGGCCGAGCAATGGTTCCGCCCGCTGCGGGGTCAGCCCGTTGGCCGAGGTGAAATCGTCGATCGCCAGTTGATGCTGCCGCTGCCGCTGGTAGAGCAGGCCACGGTTGTACAGAGCTTCCGCATGGTGAGGATCGATCGCGATCGCCTTGTCGAACTCAGCCAGTGCCTCTTCGGTTTTTCCGGATTTTGCCAGCGCCTGCGCCCGCGCCGTGGCAGCCTGCGCGTCGCCGGTGCCGGTCTCCGCCGGGGCCGCCTTCGCAGGCGTCTCCTTCTCCGGCGCCGATGACCACAAACTCAGATCGAAGGAGCATCCACAAAGGGTAATGGCGAGCATCGCGATCAGCGCCGATGTGCGGCCGCCGGAACGCACAATTTCGGAAGATACAAAAGGCGGCGGAATGACCATTTTTGCAGAATACTCGCGCGGCTAGTGCAGCATTGGTAGCCCGCCGCGCCGGAAAATGCATTGACCAAAAACAACAACGCGGACCCAAGGGCCCGCGTTGTCGGATTCGATTCGGTGGTTTTTCGTCTCAGCGCGGTCCGCGCGGACCGGCGCCCGGGCCGCCACGGCCACCGCCACGCTCTGCGCCGGGACCGGCGCCGAACACCGGCTTCGGCTTCATCGGCAGCAGGCCTTCGCGCTGCAGCTTCTTGCGGGCCAGCTTGCGTGCGCGGCGCACGGCTTCGGCCTTTTCACGGGCCTTCTTCTCGGAGGGCTTTTCGTAATGGCCGCGGAGCTTCATCTCGCGGAAAATGCCCTCGCGCTGCATCTTCTTCTTCAGCGCCTTGAGGGCTTGATCGACATTGTTATCGCGAACGAGAACCTGCACGCGGCATCCTCTTTCAATTGGTCGGATTTGAATTCTGGTAAAGCGAAAGGCTGGCGAAAGGCCAAGCCCTTAACCCTGAGCGCGCGGATGTATCAGACAAAGCCGGCAATGTCCACCGGCGAGAGCCCAAATGAGCCGGTTTCACGGGGCCAAATCAGCCTTTTTTGATCCCGATCAGCCGGTTTTGGGCGGTACGGCGCCGACCTGCGTCACATGCCCCATCTTGCGGCCCGGCCTCGCCGGGCCCTTGCCGTAGAGATGCACGGTCGCGCCGGGCACGGTCAGCCACCGCTCGTAGTCGTTGACATCGTCGCCGATCAGGTTGGTCATGGTGACCGGGCCGTGGCGGACCGGCTTGCCGAGCGGCCAGCCGGCGATGGCGCGGATATGCTGCTCGAATTGCGAGATCGACGCGCCGTCGAGCGTCCAGTGCCCGGAATTGTGCACCCGCGGTGCAATCTCGTTGACCAGAATCTGCGGCCCGCCCGCTCCCTGCACCACGAACATCTCGACCCCCAGCACGCCGACATAGTCGAGCGCGCTGGCGATCTTCTCGGCGATGCCGCGCGCTTCTGCCGCCAGCTCTTCCGGGATATCGGCCGGCGCGCGCGAGATCTTCAGGATGTGATCGCGATGTTCGTTTTCGGTGACGTCGTAGCATTCGACCGTACCATCGGCGGAACGCGCGGCGATCACGGAGATCTCGCGATCGAACGGAATGAAGGCTTCGAGGATCGCGGATTTGGTGCCGAGGTCCTGCCAGACCTGGACGATATCGTCGCCCTCGCGGATGATGGCCTGACCCTTGCCGTCATAGCCGAAGCGGCGGGTCTTGATGACGGCGGGAAGCTTGATGCGCGCGATGGCAGCGCGCAGGGTTTCGATCGAGGAGACATCGGCGTAGTCGGCCGTGCCGATGCCGAGCTTCTTCACGAAGTCCTTCTCGATCAGCCGGTCCTGCGTGGTTTCCAGGATCTTCTGCGCCGGCAAAACCGGACGCCGCGCCGCCAGCACCATCGCGGTCGCGGCCGGCACGTTCTCGAATTCGTAGGTGATGACGTCGACGTCGCCTGCGAACAGTTCCAGCGCCTCGACATCGGCATATTCGGCGCAGGTCGCGTTCAGCACCACGTCGAATGCCGGCGAATCCGGGTCCGGCGAAAACACCTGGCAGCGCAGCCCGAGCCGCGCCGCCGCCATGGCCAGCATCCGGCCCAATTGTCCGCCGCCGAGAATTCCGATGGTGTCGCCGGGTTTCAGCTTCACCCGATGTGAGGCCGTCACGCAGAACCCTCCGGGCGCGCGGCCACCGCCTCGGCCTGCGCCTTGCGCCAGGCCGCCAGTCTTGCCGCCAGCGCCGGGTCGTTCAGCGCGAGCACGCTGGCCGCGAGCAGCGCGGCGTTGATGGCGCCGGCCTTGCCGATCGCCAGCGTCCCGACCGGAACGCCCGCGGGCATCTGGACGATGGAATAGAGCGAATCGACTCCGGACAACGCCTTGGATTCGATGGGAACGCCGAACACCGGCAATTCCGTCAGCGACGCGGCCATGCCCGGCAGGTGGGCCGCGCCTCCGGCGCCGGCGATGATGATCCTGAAACCGGCAGCCTTGGCGCCCCTGGCAAAGGCGAACAGCCGGTCCGGGGTGCGGTGCGCCGAGATAATCTGCTTGTCGCAGGCCACCTCGAGGGCTGTGAGCGTTTCGGCGGCATGGCGCATGGTTTCCCAGTCGGACTGGCTTCCCATGATAATGGCGACGGGGGCGGTCATGAGGTCAATTCTTTTCGGGAATCCAAAAACATAGGCCGGATTATAGGGTCGGCCCGAGGTCTGGCCAAGGCGTGGCAAGGGGTCCGGAATGGACTATCCTGTCTTGGTGAATTCCGGCAAGCCTTCTTAAAGCATGATCCCGAGAAGTGGATACCGGTTTTCGGAAAAGATCATGCGCAAGACAACAAACCAGGGGGTCCGATCCAGCGAAACTGGATCAGATCCCGAGGATGCCCATGAAAAAGAAAACCAGGGCGACGGCAGCGGGCCCGGCGAAACGCGGCAAAGGCAGCTTGGCGGGACGCAAGGCCGCCCCAAAGCGCACCAGGGCGGCGAAGGTACCAGCATCGCTGCCCCGGCTTTCGGCCGCGCCCGACGATGCCAGACTGACGATCCGCCGGCTCCGGGCCCAGCTCGCCAAGGCCCTGGCGCGAATCGAGGAACTGCAGGCTTCCGCCGATATCGACTTCCTGCTGGATATTCCCAACCGGCGAGGCTTCGAGCGCGAGCTCCATCGCTCGATCGCCTATATCAAACGCTATCATGCCAGCGGCGCGCTGATCGTGCTCGACGTCGATCGCCTGAAGCCGATCAATGACGCCTTCGGGCACGCTGCGGGCGATCAGGTGTTGAAGGCTGTGGTGTCGGCTTTGTTGAGCCAGGTGCGATCGTCCGACGTGATCGGGCGGCTGGGCGGCGACGAGTTCGCGCTGTTGCTGTGGAACCTGAGCGAGACCGATGCGAAGGCCAAGGCAGCCGCACTGGAGCAGGCCGTCGACCGGCTCAGCTTCACCTTTCGCGGTCGCACCATCACGGCCGGCGCGTCGGCAGGCGTCGCCATTCTCGGGCCGCATGCGGAAGCCGGCCGGGCGCTGGAAGAAGCCGACAGCGCGATGTATGTGCGCAAGGCACAGCGGCGGCACGAAACGTGATGCGATAAGCTGCGGCGAACCCTGATTTTGCGCGTATTGCTATCGCCAAACCGGTTCCGGCTATTGCGGAATACGCGCTACAGCCCGCTCAGATCGTCCGGCACGCTGCCGAATTTCCGGATCAATTGAGCGTCGCCGAATTCGCCGATCATGGGATCGCCGGTGCGGCTGAACGCGACCGCGCCGATCGAGCCCGCGACCCGCGACAAGGCTTCCGCGCGTCGCAACGCGCCCGACGAACTCTGGCATTCTTCCGCCGCACCCGCGACCGGCGAACCGGTGTCGTCCTGCAGGAAGGGCATCGCAACGTAATAGGTGACATCGGCCATCGGAGTCGCTCCGGCTTTGGTTGATCGCTCAGGCGGCGTCGCTGTTGGTGCGCGGCGCGCAGCCGCACGCGACCGCCGCCTGCAGTTCCTGCAATTCCGTTTCCAGGTATTCGTTCGCCATGATCAGCGCCTTGATCGTGCTGCGCAGGTTTCCGTCGCACATGGCTATCGCCTGGTCGCAGGCCTGTTCGTAACGATCGATGTCGGGCAGGGCAGCGGATTCGGACATGGCGAAATTCCCGGGCTGATTGAGGGGCAGTGGAATGTTCCTATTTTGTTCCTATCGAGTCAAGCTGCTCCTGAGGGGGCGGTTGCCGGTTTTCCACTGCGCCCTGCCCAGGACAGGGCGAGCCCGGCACCCCCAGCGGTGGCGCGGTTCGGAGGTCCGGGACGGGAACGAAAACAATATCCAGCGCTTAATGCCTATTCGTAAGGAGTGGGACGTATGGGCCTAGCCGAAATCAGAACACGCGTGGTGCTGATCGTCGAGGACGAGTTTCTGCTGAGAATGGACGCGACCGACATGGTCAGGGCAGCCGGGTTCGAAGTTCTCGAAGCCGCCAATGCCGACCAGGCCATCGAAATTCTCGAAACCCGCCCGGACATCACGGTCGTGTTTACCGACATCCAGATGCCCGGCTCGATGGACGGGTTGAAACTCGCTCGCGCGGTCAGGGGCCGCTGGCCGCCGATCAAGATCGTCGCCACCTCCGGCCACCACCATGTCGGGGAAAGCGATCTGCCCGAAGGCGGCCGGTTCCTGCCCAAGCCCTACAGCCCGAACCAGGTGACGGGCCTGCTGCGGGAGTTGATGGGCGGCGGGTGAATTTGAACGCCGTCGTTTCCGGCGAACGGCGCGTGTTCCGGAATACGTCGCGTTTTCCGGAATGACGGCCTACGCGATGATATCGGGCGTGATCTGGTCTTCGATGAACGCGATGCGGTCGCGCAGCTGCAGCTTGCGCTTCTTCAACCGCTGCAGCCGCAACAAATCCGGCGCGGGCGACTGATGCAGCGCGTCGATCGCCGCGTCGAGGTCGCGGTGTTCCTGCTGCAGCCGTGCGAGTTCGGTTTCGAGCTCGCGCTCATCTTCGTCGGTCATGGTGTACGTTAACTGAAAAACGCGATGAGGTTGCGAAAGGTTAGGGAAGCCGCTGGGAGAATATCCTCCTTGCCGGGCCCTCGCGCAAGCGGGCGCGGTTCCCTACTCACGATTGGTTACACATGGCTGCGAAATATGAGCGCAGGATTTTGATTTCCATCGACAGCTTCCCCGGCTCGTGTACACTTCCTTGTCCGGATCGAATCTGAGGTCTCATTCAACCGAGGAGGTTTCGTATGGCAATTCAGGCGCATCTCGTTGAACTTGAACGGAAACACAAAGTTCTTGAAAACGAATTGCATGAAGCTCTCGTACACCTTTCAACGGACGACCTGCGAATTGTCGAACTGAAGCGCCGGAAATTGATGGTCAAGGACGCGATCGAGCGGTTGAGGCATACCGCGGGCGAAACGCTGCACTAGCATCGCCGCCGCAGTCTCGGAATATCCCACCATTTATCTCAGGATGAGCGCGATAGCGCTCACCCCGGAGTTCTTCGGGAGCAGGTTGCTTTCGCGCGACATCGCCGAAGCCGCGCGGCAAGAGCTCATACCCCTGCCAGTTCACCGACATGGTCCGCGATCGCCAGCGATGATGTCAGCCCCGGCGACTCGATCCCGAACAGATTGATCAGCCCGGCGACGCCGTGATCCTGCGGGCCCTGGATCAGGAAATCCTGCGACGCCACCGCCGGCGGCACGATCTTCGGCCGGATTCCGGAATAGCTCGGCATCAGCGCGCCGTCCGGCAGCGTCGGCCAATACCGCCGGATCGCCGGGTAAAATCGTTCGGCCCGCGCCGGATCGACGGCGTAGTCGATAGCATCGACCCATTCCACGTCGGGACCGAACCGGGCCTGGCCGGCCATGTCGAGGGTGAGATGGACGCCGAGCCCGCCGGGCTCGGGCACTGGATAGATCAACCGCGAAAACGGCGCCCGCGCGCTGCAGCTGAAATAGTTTCCCTTGGCGAGATAGGCCGGCGGTATCAGGCCGATCGGCATGCCGTCAATGCTGCGCGCGACCGGGGAAGCGCCGAGCCCCGCGGCATTGACCAGCAGCCCGCATTCGAGACCGATCGGCGCGTCGCCGCCAGCGTCGAGTTCTATTCCACCCGCCGTCGCCCTGGCGCGCAGCAGCGGGGTGTGGAACGCGAACGCCGCGCCGGCATCCTCGGCGTCGCCGCGCAATGCCAGCATGTAGGCGTGGCTGTCGATGATGCCGGTGGAAGGCGAGAGCAGGGCGGCGTCGCAGTTCAGCGCCGGCTCCAAAGCGCGCGCGGCATCGCCCGAGAGGATTTGCATATCGGAGACGCCGTTGGCCTCGGCATGCGCCCGGATCGACTGCAGCTTTTCAGTCTCCTTCGGCGTGGTTGCGACGATCAGCTTGCCGCAATTGCGATGGGGAACGCCGTGCTCCCGGCAATATTCATAGAGCGCCCGCCGGCCGCTGACGCACATCCGCGCCATCAGGCTGCCGGCCGGATAGTAGATGCCGGCGTGGATCACCTCGCTGTTGCGCGAGGAGGTGACGGTGCCGATGCCTTCGGCGGCCTCCAGCACGATCACCTCGCGGCCCGCCTGCGCCAGCCGCCGCGCGACGGCGAGGCCGATGACCCCCGCCCCGATTACAACGCACTCAACCTTGTCCATTCGAAAATCTGATCCGCAAGTAGCCGGCCCGTCGACCCCGTGTGCGCCCTTGTGGACGGCCGCGCGTCCGGGATCAATCGCACCAGCCAATCATCGCCCGGTTGAGGGAATGTTCACAGGGAACCCGTTTAGTATCGGAATGCTTGCCCGGCCACGCCCCGTTAGTGAACGATTAATCATGTCAGGGCATTTGCCGTAATTTAAGTCACATTTTTGGGTTGTAAGGGTAGGCGTTTACCCGATCCAAACCCGTCAGGTTAGACACTCCGCCGCAGAAATCCGCGGGTGACTGATGGCTGACAAGAATTGGCAGGCAGGCGGCAAGATTCTGATTCCTGCGCGGGCCGTCGTTTGCGCAGCCGTCGCCGTTGTGCCGTCCGCATCCGCCTGGGCCGCATCCGGTGACTTTGCGCCGCCGAGCTACGTCGGCTCCGCCGATCCCAACATGATCTGGGAACTGCTGATCGGCGGCGTAGTCATCGCGTCTTTCCTTGGCGCGATCGCGCTGTGGGTGCATTCGGCGCTGCGCAAGGTCAAGCGAGCGCAGTTGCGCAGAAATGCCTTCGTCAGCTCCGCCCTCAACAACCTCAGCCAGGGTGTGATGATGACGAATGCGCAGAACCGCGTCGTATTCTGCAACGATCGCTTTCTCGAGATCTATGGGCTGACGCGTGCCGATATCCGAAAGGACATGACCGGGCGGGACTTGATCGAACTGAGGCGGCAGCGCGGGCAGATCAGCGTCAGCTTCGAGGAATTTGTCAGGCAGGCTCGCCAGCCGGATGGCCATGTCGCTGAACTGCCCAACGGACGGGCGGTCATCGCCAAACTGTTTCAGCTGCCGAACGGAGGGACGGTCGGAACCCACGAGGATTGCAGCGAGCAACGCAAGCTTTCGCGGCAGCTTGCTTCGACCAAGCAGTTCCTGGAATCGGTGCTCGACAATGTCCCGGTCTGCGTCGCCGCCAAGAATATCGACGACGGCCGCTACATCTTCGCCAACCGCGCGTTCGAACGGTTCTCGCGCTTTTCCCGCGACCACATCATCGGCAAGCGCGCCGATGAGATTTTCCGCCCCGAGACGACGGCAAGCATACAGGCGGCGGACCAGGCGGCGCTCAACTCGCCCGAAGGGCAGTTTCGCAGCGAATTCGCGGTCGAGCGCGGCTCGGAGAAGCGCACCCTCTCGAGCGTCCGCGTGGTCGCGCGCGACGACAAGAACCGCCCTGAATTCCTGATCGCGTTGTTCGACGACGTCACCGACCGCCGGTCGCTTTCCAAGGAGCTCGAGAACACCAAGAAATTCCTCGAACTGGTGGTCGACAACATTCCGGTGTCGCTGATCGTCGAGCGTGTCAGCGACGGGCGATATCTGCTGGCCAATCGCAGCGCCGAGACCATCCTCAACCGGCGGCGCGAGGACGCCACCGGATTGACGGCAGCCGATATCTTCAATCCGAGAGAAGCCAAGCTGATCATCGCGCGCGACGAGGCTGCGATCAGGAAGCGCGGCCTGCTCACCGAGGAACATCCGATTTCCACCAAGGACGGGCTGCGGCTGTTCCTGACCCGCCGCATGACGGTGCTCGACGATTCCGGCGAGCCGCAATACCTGATCAAGACCCATGAGGACGTCACCGACCGCCGCCAGACCGAGTCGCGGATGGCGCATATGGCGTATCATGACGGCCTGACCGACCTGCCGAACCGCGCCGCCTTCCTGCAGGCGCTGGCGCAGATGATCGAGGCCTGCGCAGGCACCGATGAGGAATTCGCGGTGCTGTCGGTCGACCTCGACGGCCTCAAGGAAATCAACGACGTGTTCGGCCATGCGGTCGGCGACAAGCTCTTGGTCGAAGTGGCGCGCCGGATCCAGGACTCGGCGCGCGGCGGGGTCGTCGCCCGGCTGTCCGGCGACGAGTTCGGAATGATCATCGACGGCAAGCAGCCGGTCGCCGGGATGCTGCTGGCCGAACAGCTTGCCGAAGCGCTGTCCAGCGAATTCCTGATCGACGGCAAATCGGTCCGCACCGGCTGCACCACCGGCATCTCGATCTTCCCGCATAACGGGGCGGACGCCGCTTCCCTGCTTGCCAATGCCGGTGCGGCGCTGTTCCGCGCCAAGGCGAAATCGCGCGGCTCGATCAGCATCTATGAGCCCGAGATGGACCAGCAGATCCGCGATCGCCGGGTGCTGCACCAGGATCTGTCTGTCGCGATCAGGAACGGCGAACTCTCGCTGCATTATCAGCCGCAGGCAATGGCGCACCAGACCGTCGCCGGCAGCAAGGTGACCGGCTTCGAGGCGCTGGCGCGCTGGATGCATCCGGTGCGCGGCTTCGTTTCGCCGGGCGACTTCATCCCGCTCGCGGAAGAAAGCGGGCTGATCGTCGAGATGGGCGAATGGATCCTGCGCGAGGCGTGCCGCGAGGCTGCCTCCTGGCCGATGCCGCTGCAGATCGCGGTCAACCTGTCGCCGGCGCAGTTCATGCATGGCGACGTGGTCGGCCTCGTGCACTCGATCCTGCTCGAAACCGGTCTCGCGCCGGGCCGGCTCGAACTGGAAATCACCGAGGGCGTGCTCATCGAGGATTTCGATCGCGGCCTGGCGCTGTTGCGGCGGCTGAAGGCGCTCGGCGTGCGGATTTCGATGGACGACTTCGGCAGCGGCTATTCCTCGCTGAGCTATCTGCAGGCGTTTCCGTTCGACAAGATCAAGATCGACCGCGATTTCGTCATCAATCTCGGGCGAAATCCGCAATCGGCCTCGATCGTGCGCGCCGTGATCGGTCTCGGCCACGGCCTCGAAATGTCGATTGTCGCCGAAGGCGTGGAAACCCAGGAACAGCTCGCTTTCCTCGCCGATTCGGGCTGCGACGCGGTGCAGGGCTATTTCCTGGGCAGGCCCGCGCCGATCGGCCAGTATGGGGCGCTGGTCGGCCGCAATCCTGGCGATACGATGGAGCCCGCGCGCAAGGCCGGCTAGAGCTTCTGTTCCGATTGAATCGGAACCGAGGCGCGATCTTGTCGTTGACGCATTTTCTTTATGCAAACCGGTATCCATCCCGCATCAAGTGCGGGACAGGCTCCGCCTGAAAACGCTATAGCTTGCGCATGGCGGACTACGATCTTGCTGTCATCGGCGGGGGTTTGAACGGCGTCAGCATCGCGCGCGACGCCGCCGGACGCGGCTTGCGGGTGATCCTGCTGGAGCAGGGCGACCTTGGTGCCGGCGCATCCCAAGCCTCGCCGCGGCTGATCCATGGCGATCTGTCGGTGCTGGAGCGCCGGGCGTTCTTTCGCGTGCGGGCGGCGCTGAAGGAGCGCGACACTTGGCTGCGGACCGCACCGCATCTGGTGCGCCCGACCCGCTTCGTGATCCCCGCCCATTCCGACGGGCGTCAGCCCTGGGTGCTGCGGGCGTGGCTCTTGCTCTACGACCGCCTTGCCTCGCGCCCGCGCCTGCCGGCGTCGGCGACGATCGATATCACCCACCATCCGTACGGCAACGCGCTGCAGCGGCCGATCGGCACCGCGTTCGAATATTCCGACTGTATGGTCGACGATTCCCGGCTGGTGGTCCTCAACGCCGTCGATGCCGCGGAGCGCGGCGCCGTGATCCGCACCGGCGCGCGCTGCGTCCGCGCCGACCGGCTCGATATCTGGCGGCTGGCGGTGATCGATCGCGGCCACCGCCAGGTGATCACGGCGCGCGCCCTGGTCAACGCATCGGGCGCCTGGACCGCATCAGTGGCGGAAACCGTGTTGCGCATGCCGCCGCCTCGCGTCGGCACGGTCCAGATCAGCCAGATCGTGGTCAGGCGGTTGTTCGATACCGACAATGTCTATGTTTTCCAGAACAGCGACCGGCGGCTGATCTTCGCAAGCCCCTATGAACGCGATTTCACGCTGATCGGCACCGTCGGCCACGCCTTCACGGGTGACCCGGCGATCGTGTCGATGGCCGCGAGCGATGTCGCCTATCTCTGCGACGCCGCCAACCGCTATTTCCGCGAGCGGCTCGAACTGGTCGATGTGATCAGGACCCTGTCCGGCGCCAACCTGGTGGCGGGCCCGGGGCGCGATGGCGCGATGCTGTTCGGCCGCCCGCGCGGCAAGGCGCCGCTGGTGACGATCTTCGGCGGCGACGTCACGACCTCGCGGCTGCGCGCGGAGCGAGCGGTCTCAAAGCTCACGCCGTTCTATCCGATGTCGCCGCGATGGACCGCGAAGACCCCGCTGCCGGGCGGCGACTCTGCCTGGGAGCGGTTCGACGCCGAGGTCGATGCGGCCGTGGAGCGCTGGCGGTTTCTGTCCGAGCCGCAGGCCCGGCGCCTGGTCGCCGCCTATGGCTCGCGCCTCAACATGGTCCTCGGCGACGCCAGGGAGCGGGTCGATCTCGGTCCGGCCTTCGGGCCGGAACTGACGGCGGCCGAGGTGCGCTATCTCATGGCCAAGGAATGGGCGCGCTTCCCGGATGACATTCTGTGGCGGCGCTCGAAACTCGGCCTCACCATGCCGTCGGCGGATCGCGACGCGCTGGCGGCGTTCATGGCCGCCAAGGGATCGTGCAAGGCATCGTGAATTCCGCTGGCGCCGTTCCAGGCTGCAAGCATGCAATCGACGCCATTACGATAAAATGCCGCAGCGCGGTCGGACCCGGTCGTCAGCGGGAGGTCATAGCTGTCCCGGTTCATTTCCACTCCACCGAAGGCTGGAATGTACTGCAGCACGAGACCGGCTGACTGTGAACCCCCGATGAGTCGACGCGAGCGGTAGCGGTTGCCAAGAGCCGGTTGAGACGTGCCCTCATTCAAGTTGCCGCCTCTGTTCTCAAGGCTTGTAGGCGGCGTCCCTTTTCCATCCGTCGAAACCGGTTTGCAGTACGAGGACATTGTCGCGTCCCGCAACGCGCAGCGCGAATGCGGCCTGGGCGGAGAGGCTGCCGGTGTTGCAGAACAGAATGACTTTCTTGTCTTTTGGTATCTCACTGATGCGGCTGAGCACCTCGCGCCATTCGATATTGCGCGCGCCCGGGATCGAGCCTGCGGCGAATTGCGCCGCATCTCGCGTGTCGATGAACACAACGCTATCGAAAATTTCCTTCGAAAGCTGCTGCGGCACAATGATGCCCGCCTCATAGGGAGCGAACTCCATGTAATCCTGCATGGCCTTGACGGCCGGGCTCTCGGCAAGAGCCGGACTGAACAGAAGTGTCGCGCCCAGCAGGGCTGCCGACAGGCGGCTTGCGAAGGTCATAACACTCGCTCCTTGTTCCAATAATCCTGGTTCACGCCATCGTTTTCGCGCGGTGTGGCGTCAACGGCACCTGTTCAGTGTCGCCTTGTTCAGGCCACAGCTTCGATCGGCAAGCCCGCGGCCTTCCATTCGGGATAACCATCCTCAAGCCGACGGACGAGATAGCCTCGTGCGCGCAGCGCCGCGACCGCCTCGAACGAGAGAACGCAATAAGGACCGCGGCAATAGGCAATGACCTCGCGGTTCGCCGGAAGCTCACTCAACTTCTGTTCCAGCTTGCCAAGCGGGATATTCAACGCGCCGGGAAGATGCCCAAGCGCAAACTCGTCCTCGGGACGTACGTCGAGGACGGTGACAAGGCCATCGCGCAGCCGGGAGACCAAATCCTCTCTCGACACAGCCTCCAGCGCGTCGCGAGCACGGAAGTAGTCGGTCATGATGCGACTGACCTCGGCCACGTTGCGCTCGCCGACACGCCCGAGCGCCCGCATCAGGTCCACCACCTCATGGTCGCCGGCGAGCCGGTACAGCACGTGCTTGCCGCGACGCTCGGTATCGACGAGGCGCGCGCGCCGAAGGATCTGCAGGTGCCGCGAGGTGTTGGCGAAGCTCAGATTGGCCCGCGCGGAAAGCTCTTCAACGCTGCGCATGCCCTGGGCGATGTGCTCCAGCAGCTCCAGCCGGTGAGGGTGGCCGAGCGCCTGCGCCACTTCCGCCAAGCCGGTAAGGATCGCTTGTTTAGGTCCAACGCTTGACACGGCTTCCCCTCAGTGAAACATTCACCAGAATGATTGAATGTATTTACCCCGGGGAATTCAGGAGCGCAAGCCATGATCGTCCGTCAATTCCTGCACCATGAGCCCGTCGGCATCTCCTATCTGTTCGGCTGCGGCGGACGCGCGGCCGGTGCGGTCGTCGATCCCGTCGGCGAGATCGAGCCTTATCTGCGTGCCGCAGAGACCGCCGGCATGCGTATCCACTTCGTCATCGACACCCACGTTCATGCCGACCATCTCTCGGTGGGGCGGCAGCTCGCCGAGGCGGCCGGCGCGGAATATGTGCTCGGCGCGCGCGCGGAAGTCTCGTTTCCGTTCAGGGCGGCGCGCGACGGAGAGGAGCTTCCGCTCGGCAACGTCATCGCGAAAGTGTTGCACACCCCGGGCCACACCCCGGAACACATCTGTATTCTCGTGAGCGATCGCACCCGGGCCGACGAGCCCTGGTTCGTGCTGACCGGACACACTTTGATGGTCGGCGACCTCGGCCGCACGGAGCTCGCCGTCAGCGCCGAGCAGGGCGCAAAGGACCTGTTCCACAGCGTGGGACGGCTGAAGGCGCTGCCGGACTACGTTGAGGTTCTGCCCGGCGCCTATGCCGGCTCGGTGTGTGGCCGGCGCCTGAGCGGCAAGCCCTGGTCGACCATCGGCTTCGAGCGACGCTACAACGAGGCGTTCAGGATCGGAGAGCAGGCCGAGTTCATCCGCTTCATGCTCGCCGAGATTCCGCCGGCCCCGCCAGAGGCGGCCGCACTGAGGGCTGCGAACTCCGGCGCGACGGCTGTGGCAGCCTGACCGATGAGCGAATCGCCATCGATTTCACAGTCGACGGGCTCGCGTGTCAGGCTCGGGCTCAAGGATAACTGGCGGCAGTTCGCGCTGCTCATCCTGATCAATGCCTTTGTCGGCGGCATGGTCGGGATCGAGCGAACGGTTGTGCCGCTGATCGGATCGGAAGAGTTCGGCATTGCCTCGACGACGATCGTGGTTTCCTTCATCGTCAGCTTCGGCGTCGTCAAGGCCCTTGCCAATCTCGTCTCCGGGCAGCTCGCCGATAACTGGGGCCGCAAGCGTGTCCTCGTCCTCGGCTGGCTGGTCGGGCTGCCCGTCCCCTTCATGATCGTATGGGCCCCGAGTTGGGGATGGATCATTGCGGCCAATGCGCTGCTCGGCATCAATCAGGGGCTTGCCTGGTCGATGACGGTGATCATGAAAGTCGATCTGGTCGGGCCGAAGTCGCGCGGTCTTGCGGTCGGCCTCAACGAGTTCGCCGGCTATCTCGCCGTAGGTGTCACGGCATTCCTCACCGGCTATCTCGCCTCTCGATACGGCCTTCGGCCGGTGCCGATCTATCTCGGTATCGGCTATGCGGTCCTGGGGGCCTTGCTGTCGATCGCGCTGGTTCGCGACACGCGTGAACACGTCCGGCTCGAAGCCGCCGGGTCTTCAAAGCCACCAACTTCGATGAGCTTTCGTGAAATCTTCGTCCTCACCTCGTTCCGGGACCGCAATCTCTTCGCCGCGTCGCAGGCCGGTCTCGTCAATAACCTCAACGACGGCATGAGCTGGGGCATCTTCCCGCTGTTCTTTGCCTCCTTCGGCCTCGGCGTCGAGCGCATCGGCATTCTGAAGGCGATCTATCCCGCGACATGGGGAATCCTGCAGGTCGCCACCGGTCCCTTGAGTGATCGCTGGGGCCGCAAGGGCCTGATCGCCGCCGGCATGTGGATCCAGTCAGCCGGCCTGTTCCTCACCGCTGCGACGCGCCAGTACCAATGGTGGCTGGTCGGCAGCCTTCTGCTCGGACTCGGAACGGCGATGGTCTACCCGAGCCTGATTGCGGCCGTCTCCGATGCCTCGCATCCGACGTGGCGGGCGCGCTCGCTCAGCGTCTACCGCTTTTGGCGCGACCTCGGTTATGCCATCGGCGCGCTCTCGGCGGGTATCATCGCCGACATTTTCGGGATGGCGTGGGCGATCGGGTCGATCGCCGCGCTGACTTTTCTTTCCGGTGTCGTCGTGGCCGTGCTCATGTGTGAGCGTGCGAGCCCCTCTCTTGATCTTGCGCAAGATCCAAAACCACTCGGCCAATTAAAATAATGTTAGTTGCAAAGATGGAGGCAACCAATGCCAAAAGCTTTGATCAAGATCGTCGCCCCAGCGGGGGCCGCTCTCGCGCTTTTATCCAGCGCGGCATGGGCGCAGACGCCCTCGGACGCCGACAGATACGCCTATGGGCCGCATATGATGTGGTGGGGCGGAGGAGGGTACGCCATGATACTCGGTCCGCTGTTCATGATCCTTGTACTTACGGCGTTGATCGCTGCCGTAGTCCTGCTCGCACGCTGGGCCGGTGGGCCATGGCAGGGAACAATCCCGCCGCATTACATGCCGCCGGGTCGCACCGCCCTCGACATTCTCAAGGAGCGCTTTGCGCGAGGCGAGATCGATAAGGACGAGTTCGAGCAGCGGCGGCGCGTGCTCGGCGATTGAGCTGTCCGCATTGGACGATTGGTAGATGCGGAAACCGCATGCCGACCGAGCTTGCTCGATAGAGAGAAGGAAGGATGCCTGTGCAGATCCTGTTCATCCTGAATGACCCGCCCTACGGTACCGAACGTGTCTACAATGGCCTGCGGCTGGCGCAGGCGCTGCTCAAGAGCGATCCGCAGGCGAGTGTGACCGTGTTCCTCATGGCAGACGCGGTCATTGCCGGCAAGGCGGGCCAGAAGACGCCGGACGGCTACTACAATGTCGAACGAATGCTGAAGCGCTTGCTCGCCGGCAGCGGCAAGGTGCTTCTGTGCGGCACCTGCATGGACGCGCGCGGCCTCGAAGAATCTGCCGTCGTGCCGGGCGCGCGCCGGAGCACCATGGACGAACTCGCGGCGGCAACCTTAGAGGCCGATAAGGTGCTGGTCTTCTAACAGCACGTTGTCTCAACCTCGAAAGAGCGTTTGCACGCTCATCGACATTCAAGGAACAAGGCATGGGTCAGTGGGAACCAACGCAGCTTGCCACGCTTGGCGGTCTGGCGATCGGCATGCTGTTTGGAGGTGTCGCTCAAGCCACAGCGTTTTGTAGTAGCGGGGCTATCCTTGATTTCGTGCGATCAGGCGACGGCAATCGCCTGCGTGCCTGGCTGTTGGCGATGGCGGCGGCGATCTTTTCCGCTCAGTTGTTGCTGGGCTTCGATGTCCTGGATGTGCGCAAGGCGGTCTACCTGACCGCCCCCTTGAACCTCGCCGGCCCCGTGCTGGGCGGTCTCATGTTCGGAATTGGCATGATGCTGGCGCAAGGTTGCGCCGCGCGGAATCTCGTTCGTCTCGGCGGCGGCAACCTGCGGGCTCTCGTGGTCGTTCTTGTCTTCTCCATCTCCGCCTATGCTGCCATGCGCGGGATTCTTGGGCCAGGCCGTATCGAACTGGAACGCCTCACGCGCGTCAATCCCGGCGCTGCCGGCGTGCCGGAACTCCTTGCCGGAGTTTTGGGGGTGGCGGCTGAACAGGCGCGCTGGATCGTCGCCCTTGGCACTGCGGGCGCCCTCGCGGTGTTCTGCTTCGCAAGCTCGGCCTTTCGTTCTTCGCCGCGCAATATAATCACTGGTCTGGCGATCGGTTTGCTTGTGATCGCGGGCTGGTATCTCACCGGCGTCCTGGCGCAGGACGAGTTCAACCCGACGCCGCCTTCGAGCCTGACCTTCGTCGCTCCGCTTGCCGACAGCCTGCAATACGTCATGCTCTTCACCGGGATGAGCGCCAATTTCGGGATAGCGGTGGTGGGCGGCGTCATCCTTGGGGCCTTCCTGATGGCGCTGGCTCGCCGCCGCTTTCGGATCGAGGGATTTGGCGACCAGCGGGACTTCATTCGTCAGTTAGCCGGAGCCGTACTGATGGGTACGGGCGGTGTGTTCGCCATGGGCTGCACGGTCGGCCAGGGATTGACGGGGCTCTCGACATTATCGCTCGGCTCAGTTCTCGCGGCACTTTCAATCGGCGCGGGCGGTTTTCTGGGAGCCCGGTTGTTCGAGGCGCCTACCGACGTAGCTAATGAACGTCGCACAGCTTCCGCGGCAACGAGCAGGGTCAGGGCGACATGACCGCGCAACGCATCTATCTCGACTACAACGCCAGCACGCCGATCGATCCGGCAGTCTCCGCTGCAATGATGCCGTTTCTGGCGGATCATTTCGGTAACCCGTCGAGCGGGCATTGGGCCGCCGCGCCAGCGAAAGCCGCGCTTGAAAGGGCGCGTGGGCAAATTGCGGCCGTGCTTGGCTGTGAGGATGATGAAGTCGTCTTCACCAGCGGCGGCAGCGAGGCCAACAACCTTGCGCTCAAAGGCGTGTTTTTTGCACGGCGCAGCGGTGGCGATCACATCATCACTACCAGGATCGAACACCCGGCGATCATCGAACCGTGCCGCTTTCTTGAACGCCTGGGCGCGCGGATAACCCGTCTGCCGGTAGATGGATTCGGGCGCGTCGATCCCAATGACCTGCGCCGGGCCATCACGCCGCACACCATCCTCGTCAGCATCATGCACGCCAACAACGAGGTGGGCACCATCCAGCCGATTGAGGAGTGCGCGCGCATCGCCCGCGATCATGGCATCCTGTTTCATACCGACGCCGCCCAATCGGTCGGCAAGATTGCAACAGACGTGAACGGGCTCGGCGTCGACCTGCTCTCGATCGCCGGGCACAAGCTATACGCCCCCAAGGGTGTCGGCGCCCTGTTCGTTCGCCGTGGCGTCCAACTCGAGCCGCTCATTCACGGGGCCGGACACGAGAGCGGGCGGCGCGCCGGGACCGAGAGCGCGTTGCTGGCGGTCGGTCTCGGCAAGGCTTGCGAGCTGGCGTGCGATCTCTCGCCGATGGATCGGGTGCGCGCCTTGCGCGACCACTTCTGGCGTGAACTGCAGTCGCGGTTCGGCAATGGCATCGCTCTCAACGGACATCCGACGCATCGCCTGCCGAACACGCTCAATGTTTCCTTCATCGGCCGCGCCGGCGGCGAGATACTGGAACGGCTGGACGGCGTCGCCGCCTCGACGGGCTCGGCGTGCCATTCGGGGCACATCGAACTGTCGCCCGTCCTTGCGGCGATGTGCGTCGCGCCCGAAGTGGGCATGGGGGCCATCCGCTTCAGCCTCGGGCGCGGAACGACCCGCGAGGAAATCGACGCGGTTGCCGAACGCCTGAGTGGCGCCCTCGCAGTTGTTTCATGACCCGTGGCGCGGAACGCGGCATGGGCGGTGCACAACCGGCCGAAGAGCTGACAGCGTCGTATGTCCGGTGGCGATCGAGCCGTCTCGGCCGGATCACCGACGCCCTTGAGCGGCAACTGCTCGCGAGACTTCTCGGCAAGGTCGATGGCAAGAAGCTGCTCGACGTCGGGTGCGGCGATGGCGCAATGGCATTCGAACTGGCGCGGCAGGGCGCAAGCGTAACCGCGCTCGATGCCGATCCGTCCATGATTGCAGCCGCCCGCCTTCGCGCGGAAAGCGAAGCCACCCGCGCTCAGTTCGTGGAAGGCAACGCCGAGAGCCTGCCCTTCGATGACGCGACTTTCGATATCGTGGTGGCGGTGACCGTGCTTTGCTTCGTTCGAGACGCCGAGCGCGCGGTGAAGGAAATCGCCCGCGTTCTCAAGCCCGGAGGACGGCTTGTCATCGGCGAACTCGGACGCTGGAGCCTTTGGGCCACGCAACGGCGCATCCGCGGCTGGCTCGGACATCCGGTCTGGGGTGCAGTGAAGTTCCGGACGGCGGCGGACCTGCGAAGCCTCGCGGAGGCGGCGGGGTTGCGTGTCGTTGCGATACACGGAGCCGTGCATTATCCGCCGTGCGGCCTCGCAGCACGGCTCCTTGCCCCGGTTGATCCATGGCTTGGGCGGAAGACGACATTCGGAGCCGCATTCCTGGCCATGTCTGCGGTCAGGCAGCGATGAATTTGCGGCGGATACGGAGAACCACTTTGGAAAAGACGGAAACGCCGCCAATCCTCGCGAACAAGCATTACGGTACCGCCTCCGCCTTCAAACCCGAGAACCTGTTGCGCGAAGCACGGCGCCAAAAAGGGCTTCCGACGGGCTCCGTACCGGAGATCTGCATTCTCGATCCCGATGGCGACATGGTTCGATATCTGCGCGCCGCAGGCCTGGCTGACCGTCACCCCGATTGGGCGTGCTACCACACCGATCTCCATGTCTTCCGCAAGGGCGGGCATGAATATGGCATCGTCGGCGGCGTTGTCGGAGCCTCGTTTGCGGTCCTGGTCGCAGAAGAGTTGTTCGCATCGGGCTGCCGGTTTCTTGTAAGCATGACCTCCTCAGGTCAAATCTTGCCCGTGCAGGCACCGCCGTATTTCATTGTCATCGAACGTGCGCTTCGCGACGAAGGGACCAGTTACCATTACCTGCCCCCTTCCGATTACAGCGAAGCGGCCCCTGATCTGACGCGGATGGCAAGGAAAGCGCTGATGACGGCGGGCATTCCAATTCAGTCCGGCGCGACATGGACCACCGATGCTCCATTCCGGGAAACCGAGCAGGCGATCGACGCGGCAAGGAACGCCGGCATTCTTGCCGTGGAAATGGAGGCGGCGGCGCTCTATGCGTTTGCGAGGGCCCGCGATTGCGCGGTGCTTTGCCTGGCGCACGTGACCAACCAGATGGGTCGGATCGAGGGAGACTTTGAAAAAGGCGTTGCGGATGGAGCCGAGGAATCGCTCGAGGTAATCGCCTCGGCCGCGGCGGGCTGGCGGACGGAGGTGCGGTCATGAATCTCCATGAGCGCTGCATCCTGCCACCCATTCGTGCAGGCGGGTGTGTCAGGCCTTCTTGAGTCGACGCAGGCGGCAGCCGTTGTTAGAAGATGATTGATGTCTGTCGCAGCGGGCGCGGCCTGTTGTCGGGATGAGTGGTGATGCGTTCGAGCCTGCCCAATGCTTGAGATCGACGGCTTCTTCCGACCAGCCGCCGCCACATTGGCGCTGCTGACCGCGTTCCTGCTGCTGCGTGACGCAAGGTCCGATTTGCGGGCGCGCTTGGGCGCGCTGTTTGCAATCGGGACCGCCGCCTATATGTATTGCTCGGGCGCTCTTGGGGGCTGGGGTGTCGGCTCGTTGCTGCTGCCGCTATGCATCGGCAACAACGTGTTTTTCTGGTGGTTCGCGCTGGCGCTGCTCGATGACGACTTTCGCCTCGAGGCGGTCCATGCCGGCGTCCTGATAGCCGTGCTGGCCCTGGGTTTCGCCCGTTTCGGATCCCGCCTTCTTGAATACGCCGCCCTTGGGCAAGCGCTCGCTATCGTCCATAACCTCATCATTCTGACCCTCGGCGCTCACGTATTGCTGCTGGCCTGGCGCGGCTATGACAACGACCTCTCGGAGAGCCGGAGGCGGTTCAGGCTGCTTTTTCTGATCGGTGGAAGTCTGGCGGCTGTGGGGATTGCGGTCGCCGAGGTCGCCCTTGCCGGGCGGCCTCCAGTGGCCTGGATGCTGGCGCTGCAATCCGCATTTGTTACGATCCTCGCGGCGGCGGCGGCGGCATGGTTGCTCGGCGCGTCCGCATCGCGCCTGGCGTTTCAAAGCATCACGGCTGCCGGGCAGGCCGAACCCGTTCCGGTTCCGGATCGCCAGAGGCTGATCGATGAAACCCTTGCCGCGGCCCTGGAGCGTGCCATCAATATCGACAAGCTGTATCTCGAACAGGGTTTGACGATCGCCGCGCTGGCCAGGAGATTGGGGGTGCCGGAGCATCGTCTGCGCAAACACATCAACGAGGCGCTCGGCCACAGCAATTTCAACGCTTACGTGAACCGGCATCGCATTGCCGCCGCCAAGGCCGCCTTGCGCGACCCCCAGCTGGCGCATTTGCCGGTGCTCACCATCGCGCTCGACTCCGGCTTTGCCTCGCTGCCTCCCTTCAATCGCGCCTTCCGTGCCGAAACCGGTCAGTCCGCAACGGCCTACCGAAGCACCGCGCTGGCGGAGGCACGCGGCGTCAATGGGCGGGTCGAATCTGAAAAAAGCTAGCCGATTTCGAAATCGACCGCATTTGGCCAGAAATCGAGCGGACGGGCCGGGGTTTGGCGGCTAGTTCCGGCGGCGGTTCTCGTGGAGGACCAACGCAAGGAGAGTTCCGCGCCATGACGCAATTGACATCGATCCTCGATGAATTCCGCCAAATCTGGCCCTATATTTTTGCCGGCGACCTCGCCCGCTATCTGATCGGCGCCGGCTCCGTATTCCTTCTCATCTGGGTGCTCTTCCGGTCGCGACTGGCAGCCCGGAAGATCCGGAAAAATACCCCACCGGCCGGTCAAATCTGGCGGGAGATCGGTCATTCGCTGGTGACGGTCTGCATCTTCGCGACTGTCGGGACATCGATCGGGATCGGAGCGATGCATGGCGTATTTCAGGTCTACACCGACGTTTCCCTTTATGGCTGGCCTTATCTCGCTGGAAGCGTCGTTGCCATGATCGTGGTGCAGGATGCCTATTTCTACTGGGTGCATCGGCTGATGCACCGCGTGCCGCTGCTGTGGAAAGTGCATGCCACTCACCATCGCTCGCACAATCCAACCCCGTGGACGGCCTACGCGTTCGATCCGGGCGAAGCCCTGATCCACGCGCTGTTCATGCCGATGTTCGTCGCGATCGTTCCGATGCACGTCGGCGGCCTGTTCGCATTCACGGCCCACATGATGCTGCGCAATGCCGTCGGTCATTGCGGCTACGAGCTGTTTCCGAAGGGTTGGGCGGATCGTCCGATACTGGGTCTCGTGACCATGGTCACCCACCACGACATGCACCACGAGCACGCGCCGCGGAATTTCGGGCTGTATTTTACGTGGTGGGATCGGCTGATGGGAACCGAGCATCCGGAATACCGGGCGCGCACCAAATTGATGACGCCGGACAATGGGATGCTTGATAGCCTCAAAGGCGCCTACGCGTCACAGGTCGGAGCGGAAAGTCCAGCCGGGGAATCGCTTGAGGCCATCGCCCTGGTGGGCTGGAGAGCGAATGAGGAACGTCGATGAATTTCTATGAGCGCTGGATATTGCCGCCCATTCTCGATCTGGTGATGCGACAGAAGCACCTCACGAAATATCGCCGCGAGGTGATCGCCGCCGCCCGCGGGCGCGTGCTCGAAATCGGCGTCGGCTCCGGATTGAATCTGCCGCTCTATGGCAAGCAGGTGGAGCTGGTCTACGGGCTCGATCCTTCGGCCAGACTGCTGGCCATCGCGCGCCGGCGTGCCGCCGCATCGGCGGTGCCCGTTGACCTCCTGCTGGGCTCGGCGACCGCGATCCCGCTTGCGGATGACAGCATCGATACCGTTGTGATGACGTGGACGCTTTGCTCGATCCCGGATCCGTTGGCTGCGTTGCGCGAGATGCGCAGGGTACTCAAGCCCGATGGCACTCTCTGCTTTGTCGAGCACGGACTGTCGCCCGAGCCGGGCATCGAACTCTGGCAGCACCGGATCACGCCGGCCTGGCGCCGCATGGCAGGCGGTTGCCATCTGGATCGCAAGATCGACGAACTCGTCCGTGTCGCCGGCTTCGATCTGACCAGCCTGCAGGCGGAATACGCGCCAGGGCCCCGCACCATGTCCTACATGTATGAAGGGTGCGCGTGCCGCAGTCATTCCGGCGGCATCGGCTCGCCCGTATCAGCCGATTGAGGAGGACCCCCGTTACCTGCCGAAGCTTGCCGGAGACGCGATCAACGCCCCGATAATGTTGTGGCCGCGCCCCGGGTACCGGTTGAGCCGATGCCGATCCGCCGCTAGCGTGCGGTGGCGACCGGGCTGGCGGGGAACATGGCTGAGGACCTACCGAACATCGGCGCCGGCGAGGCGGTATCGAAAGCCGCGCCGCAGGCGGACGAACCTGACCTGCCGCTGCTGCGCATCGACGCGGTGGTGAAGAAGTTCGGCGGCTTCCGCGCGGTGGACCGGGTCTCGCTCGACATCAGGGCCGGCGAGTTTTTCGCGCTGCTCGGCCCGTCAGGCTGCGGCAAGACCACGCTGCTGCGGATGATCGCCGGTTTCGAGACGCCGGACGAGGGCCGGATCCTGCTCGACGGCATGGACATCGCGCAGGTTCTGCCGCATCAGCGGCCGGTCAACATGATGTTCCAGAACTACGCGCTGTTTCCGCATCTTTCCGTGCGCGACAATATCGCGTTCGGACTGAAGCGCGCCGGCATGCCGCGCGCCGTGATCGACGCCCGCGTGGCCGAGATGGTGGCGCTGGTCAAGCTCGAGGGGCTCGAGAAGCGCAAGCCCGACCAGCTTTCCGGCGGCCAGAAGCAGCGCGTGGCGCTGGCGCGCTCGCTGGCGCGCCGCCCGCAGATCCTGCTGCTCGACGAGCCCCTGGCCGCGCTCGACAGGAAGCTGCGCGAGAGCACTCAGCTCGAATTGATGGAGCTGCAGCGGCGGCTTGGCATGACCTTCATCATCGTCACCCACGACCAGGAAGAGGCGATGACGGTGGCGAGCCGGATCGGCGTGATGGATCACGGCCGGCTCGAACAGGTGGCGGCGCCGCGCGAACTTTACGAGGCTCCCAACTCGCGCTGGATTGCCGAGTTCGTCGGCGACGTCAATCTGTTCGAGGGGCAGGTGGCGTCGAGCGAGGGAAATCGCCTGGCGATCTGGACGCGGGACGCCGGAACGATCACGGTCGCCGGGCCGCGCCGGCCGGTCACGAAAACCAATGTCAGCGTTGCGATCCGCCCCGAGAAGGTGAAGCTGTCGCGCCGCGGTCCGGTGCCGGATGCGGACCATGCCCATGCCATCAACCGGCTGGAAGGCATCGTGACCGATGTCGGTTATCTCGGCGGCTTCACCACCTACAAGGTCAGACTCGACACCGGCGCGGTGCTGCGTTCGTCGATGGCGAACACGGCGCGGATCGATATCGACGCCTACAGCCCGAGCCAGCGCGTGGTGGCGTGGTTCACGCCCGACGATTGCGTGGTGCTTGAGCAATGAGCGCCCGCCGCATCTTCGCCCGCCCGGCGCGCCTGGCCGCGATCGCGCCGTATTTGTGGATGGCCTTGTTCTTCCTGGTGCCGTTCGGCTTCGTGCTGAAGATCGGCCTGTCGCAGACCGCGGTGGCGCAGCCGCCCTATCTGCCGGTGTTCGATTTGACGCAAGGCGCAGCCGCGCTGAAGGCGGCCGCCGCCCAACTGTCGCTGGATAATTTCCGCCTCTTGGTCTCCGACAATCTCTACATCCTGTCCTATCTGCGCAGCCTGATCGTTGCCGCGGTCTCGACGGCGATCCTGCTCGGAATCGGCTACCCCATCGCCTACGGCATGGCGCGGCTGCCGCGGCACTGGCAATCGATCGCGATGATGCTGGTGATCGTGCCGTTCTGGACCTCGTTCCTGATCCGGATCTACGCCTGGATCAACATCCTGCAGCACGACGGCCTGCTCAACAAAATCCTGCTGGCGCTGCATCTGGTCTCAGCACCGGTGGTGTGGCTGTCGACCGACAGCGCGATGTATCTCGGCATCGTCTATTCCTATCTGCCGTTCATGATCCTGCCGCTCTATGCGACGCTGGCCAGGATGGACCCGGCGCTGCTGGAGGCGGCGAGCGATCTCGGCGCCTCGCCACGCAGCACGTTCTGGCTGGTGACGTTCCCGCTGTCGCTGCCGGGCGTCGGCGCCGGCGCGCTGCTCTGCTTCATTCCGATCGTCGGGGAGTTCGTGATCCCGGACCTGCTGGCGGGCTCCAATGCAATGATGATCGGCCAGACCCTGTGGCTGGAATTCTTCACCAACAAGGACTGGCCGGTGGCCTCCGCCGCCGCGGTGGTGCTGCTGGTGCTGCTGGTGGCGCCGCTCGCGCTCTACGACCGGATGCAGCGGCGCCAGCTCGAGGGCGTCAGCTGATGGCCCGTCCGCTCAACCGGATATCGCCGTTCAACGTCGTCTCGCTCGCGCTCGGCCTTGCGTTCCTCTACCTGCCGATCGTCATCCTCGTGATCTATTCGTTCAATGCGTCGCGGCTGGTCACGGTGTGGGGCGGCTGGTCGCTGCGCTGGTACCGCGAATTCCTGCATGACCGCGCCATGCTGGATGCGGCCTGGATGAGTCTTAAGGTGGCGGCGGTCTCGGCCACATCAGCGACGCTGCTCGGCACGCTCGCCGCGGTGGCGCTGTCGCGCGGCGAGCGCTTCAAGGGCCGTACGCTGTTTTCCGGCATGCTCTATGCGCCGCTGGTGATGCCCGAAGTCATCACCGGGCTTTCGCTGCTGCTGCTGTTCGTCGCGGTCGGCGCCGAGCGCGGGTTCTGGACGGTGACGATCGCGCATACCACGCTGACGATGTGCTTCGTTGCGGTGGTGGTGCAGTCGCGGCTGGCGCCGCTCGACCGCAGCCTGGAAGAGGCGGCGATGGATCTCGGCTGCAATCCGGTGCAGGCGTTCCTCCGCGTCACGCTGCCGCTGATCTTCCCCGCCATCGCCGCCGGCTGGATGCTGGCGTTCACGCTGTCGCTGGACGACGTGGTGATCGCGAGCTTCACCACCGGCCCCGGTTCGGCGACGCTGCCGATCCGGATCTATTCGGAGGTGCGGCTCGGGGTGAAGCCCGAGATCAACGCCATCTGCACGCTGGTGCTCGCCTTGATCGCGGTGGTTATCATTGTGGCTTCGTTCGCCTCGAAGCTCACGAGCGCGCGGGGCGAGAGCGCCGCGCCGCTGTAAGGCGAGCAGTTGCGCGGAGCCCCCATCGATGCCGCGGATTGAGGTCGTCATCACCGGGCTCGACCCGGTGATCCCCTTCTTCGAGACAACTTGTTACGAAGAATGATGGATGCCCGGATCAAGTCCGGGCATGACGAACTCTCTTCAGGGAGACAACGCAGTCTCATCTCGATTCAGTTTTCAAACAGCCAGGAGTTCGTCATTGCGAGCGTTAGCGAAGCAAACCAGCTTGCTGCACAAGGAAAGAAGCTGGATTGCTTCGTCGCTGCGTTCCTCGCAATGACGGCGGTATATGTGTGGTGGGTTTCGCCGCAAAAGCGGTTAAGGCAAACCTAGTTCGCCTTCGGCGCTTCGGCCGGTGCGCTGGCGGCGGGCGCCGGCGCAGCCGCTTCCGGCGCCGCGGCCGGCTTCGTGCCGCCGCCGGTGAAGCGCTCCAGCACCGAGCGCACGGCGTCGCGGGTCTTGCGATCCTTGACGGCGTCGAGCAGCGGGGCCGCGCCCGGCGAGCGCCGGATCAGGCTTTCCGGATCCGGAAAGATCAGGGGATCGTCCCATGGCCCCTGCACCACGAACGGCAATTCGAAGCTCGAGGCGGCATTCGGCGCCGAGACCAGACTGGCGATGCCCTTCATGTCGTATTCGCGCGCCGGCACCGAAGCGGTGCCGGTCAGGGTCAGGCGCGCCGCCGGGCCTTCGACGCGGATATCCTCGGCAGTGGCGATCCCGTCGCTGAATTTCACCGCGATGGTCAGCTTGTCGTAGGGCGTCGAGCCGGAGCGGAAATTGCCGGCGCCGGACAGCGGCCGGCGCTCCAGCCGCTTCAACAGTTGCTCGGCATTGAAGCCGGCGATGGCGCCGTCGTGGCCGGTGAGGGTGGCGGTGCCGTCGAGCGATTGGGCGAGGCCGAACGGGCTCGCGCCCGAGGCCACCAGCGAGACGTTGAGGTTGCCGCGGCCGGATAGTTTGGTGACGCCGAACAATTCGGATGCACAGGCCTGCAGATCGACGTCGATGAACTGGAACTGGGCCTTGACGTCGGCGACGGCGTCGGAGCGAGAGATTCCGAACGAGCCCCTGGCGATGCCGCCATACATCTGCGCCTCGCCGACGGAGAGCGCCAGCGCGCCGCTGCGCAGGTTGGCGCCGAACGCTGTACGGCCGAGTTTCGACGACCCGACCGTCACCTTGGCGGCCGACAGGCGCATGTCGAGATCGGTGGTGTTGAGCGCGTTCAGATCGAACAACTGCCGGTTCCAGTCGCGCGCGCCGCTGGCGAGCAGGCGGAAGGTGGAGATGTAGGGGGTGAAGTCGAGGTTGCCCGCGGCCAGCGTCGCCTGCAGCGTCTGACGGCCGGTGTTGGCGTAGGTCATCACGCCCTCGGCGACATTGCCGTCGAGTTCGACATTGACGTTGGTCAGCGCGATCGACGAGCCGACGAGGTTGGCGCGCGCCTTCAGCGCGAAGCGGCCGAACCCGCCGGTGCCCGGCGGCGGCTGGCCCGCCCAGCGCAGCGCGTTGCGCAAGCTGGGGCTGTCGACAGTCATCGTGCCTTCCATCATCATGCTGGTGCGGTTGGCGACGGTGCCGTCGAAGGCGAGTTTCAGCGGCGCGCTGGCAAGCCGCGCCTTCAGCCCGGAGCGGTCGCCCGAGAGTGCGGCGACGAAGTCGCTGATGCTGACCGAGCCGTCGACCCGTTCGCCGCGCCAGTCGAATTGCCCGGTCGCCGCGAACGAACGCGAGATCGACGGCCACGCCAGCGAAAGGTCGATATCCCCGAGCTTCTCCGACACGCGATTGGCGGCGTCCTCATAGGCGAGCACGCCGTCCTGGATCCGGATCTCCGAGAACGACACCTGGTTCTCGGCGCCCGGCTTCATGGTCCGCGCGATGGTGTCGATGAACGGGGTCCAGTTGCTCTCGCCATTGGCGTCGCGGACCACGCTGATGTGGGGACGCAGCATCATGACGTCCGATATCTCGAACCGCCGCAGCAACAGCGGCAGGAGGCGCAGGTTGGCGGTCAGCACATCGACTGATAGCGCGGGGTCGGAGGTCGCCCCGCCCTTCAGCCCGACGTCGTGAAACGAGACATAGCTTCCCGGAAACACCGAAACCTCGATCGGGCCCTTGACGACCAGGTCGAGGCCGGTCACGGCGCGGATTTGCGCCTCGACCGCCTGGCGCAGGGCGTCGCGGTTGAGCAACCAGGACGTCGCGATCAGGCCGATCAGCGCCACGCCGAAAAAGGCCGCAACCGGCATCCCGAGGCGCTTCATTCCTTGGGCCATCGTCAATGACATATCCAGGTCTGGTTAAACCCAAGTCGGTTAAGCTGAAGTCCGGTCAAGCTGAAGTCTGGCTAAGCTGAGGCCGGGTTGATGCGGCCGGGCCGCTGTTGGATGGAGTCGGGCGGCGAGCCAACCCTCACAACTTGATAGGTTTTCTTGACGCTTTCAAGGCCGGCTTCGTTCCCTCTCCCGCTTGCGGGGGAGGGTGCCGAGCATTAGCGAGGCGGGTGGGGGCTCTCTCCGCGAGTCCCATTGCGGAGAGAGCCCCCACCCCGCCCTCCCCCGCAAGCGGGAGAGGGGGCGCACTTCCGATGCCGTTATAGAGCAATCTAATCTCCGGCCCGGCGCAAACGCCCCGTCATTGACGCACTGCGAAGATTTCGCCTAATAATCCCGGCTCATGCGGGCCGCAAGCCTCCCTCCCATCAGGTCGTATTTCATGAACAAGGTCTATCCTGACGCCAAATCGGCACTCGACGGCATCTTAAGGGACGGCATGATGATCATGTCCGGCGGTTTCGGCCTGTGCGGCATCGCCGAGGCCTTGTCGGATGCGATCCGCGACTCCGGCGTCAAGAACCTGACCGTGGTTTCCAACAATGCCGGCGTCGACGGTATCGGGTTGAGCCGGCTGCTCGAGACCCGGCAGATCAAGAAGATGATCTCGTCCTATGTCGGCGAGAACAAGCTGTTCGCCCAGCAGTTCCTCGCCGGCGAACTGGAACTCGAATTCGCGCCGCAGGGCACGCTGGCCGAGCGCATCCGCGCCGGCGGCGCCGGCATTCCGGCCTTCTACACCAAGACCGGTGTCGGCACCCTGATCGCCGAAGGCAAGGAAGTGAAGGAATTCGACGGCGAGAAATACATCATGGAGCGCGGGCTGTTCGGTGACCTCGCCATCGTCCACGCCTGGAAGGGCGATACCGCCGGCAATCTGGTCTACCGCAAGACCGCGCGCAATTTTAATCCGATGATGGCGACCGCCGCGAAAATCACCGTGGCCGAGGTCGAGCACCTGGTGCCCGCCGGCCAGATCGATCCCGATCACATTCATACGCCCGGCATCTTCGTGAAGCGCATCATTGAAGTCGGAAACGGCCTGAAACGCATCGAGCAACGCACCACGCGCAAGCGTGAGGCGGCTGCCGCCGCAACCTGAGAGGAAGTCTGATGGCCTGGACCCGCGAACAAATGGCTGCCCGCGCCGCGAAGGAATTGCGCGACGGCTTTTACGTGAACCTCGGCATCGGCATTCCGACGCTGGTTTCGAACTTCATCCCCGCCGGCGTCGACGTCTGCCTGCAGAGCGAGAACGGCATGCTCGGGATGGGGCCGTTCCCTTTCGAGGGCGAGGAAGACCCCGACCTGATCAATGCCGGCAAGCAGACCGTCACCGAACTGCCGGACACCAGCTATTTCTCGTCGGCCGATTCCTTCGCCATGGTGCGCGGCGGACATATCGACCTGTCGATCCTCGGCGCGATGCAGGTGGCCCAGAACGGCGATCTCGCCAACTGGATGATCCCCGGCAAGATGGTCAAGGGCATGGGCGGCGCGATGGACCTCGTCGCCGGCGTCAAGCGCGTCGTGGTGGTCATGGAGCACTCCGCCAAGGACGGCCCGAAACTGCTGAAGCAGTGCAACCTGCCGCTGACCGGCGAGCGGGTGGTCGACATGGTGGTGACGGATCTCGCGGTCTTCACCATCGACAAGCACGGCAAGGACGGCATGGCGCTGATCGAACTCGCCGACGGCGTCACGCTCGACGAGGTCAAGGCCAAGACCGAAGCCGATTTCCGGGTCGCGCTGAAGAACGCGTGAGGGCCGGCGCATAATTATCGTCGTCCCTGCTTACGCCGGGACCCATACGCCGCGGCGGTTGTCATTCGAAAGGTCTCTAACGCCAACATTCTTGTCGATAGGCCGCGGCGTATGGGTCCCGGATCGGCGCTCGCGGAGCCTGTCATCGGGCCGGCCGAAGGCCGGACCCGTTGGCTCGCTTGTCCGGGACGACGGGTTTCTGTCTTGATCGAAACCTACGCCGGCCCGCTCGGCACGTCCGAAAACCGGGTCAGCCACGCCACCGGGCCGATGCTGGCGGCGACGATCAGCAAGGCCGCGAGCGCGCCGTCTTCAAAGCTGCCGCGGCTGGCGAACTGGTAGATCGAGGTCGCCAGCGTGTCGACGTTGAGCGGCCGCAGCAGCAGCGTCGCCGGCAATTCCTTCAGGCAATCCACGAACACGATGATGACGGCGCCCAGCATCGCCGGCCGCAGCAGCGGCAAATGGATCAGCCGCATGGTGGTCGCCTGGCCGGCGCCGGCGGCGCGCGCACTGTCGTCATAGTCGCGCGGAATCCGTTCGTAGCCGGCCTTGATCAGTCCGGTCGGCACCGCCAGGAACCGGATCACATAGGCGATCACCACGGCGGCACCCGAGCCGACCAGGATCAATCCCGGCAGCGAACGTCCCAGCCATCCGGCAATCGCATTCAGCCCGTTGTCGATGGCCAGCACCGGCGTCAGCAGGCCGAGCGCCAGCACCAGTCCGGGCAGGGCGTAGCCGGTCTGCGAGATGTTCATCGCGACCAGCCGCAGCAAATTCGGCCGCCAGCGCCATGCCAGAATGGTGGCAAATCCGAGCGCGAGCGCCACCAGCGTGGCAAGGGTGGCGAACGCGACCGAATTGAAGGCGTCGCGCCCCAGCGACAGGTCGAAATTCGCCAGTAGCCCGCGCCTGAAACTCTGCTGCAGCAGGAACAGCACCGGCACGACGAACCCGAGCAGCACCGGCAACAGGCAGGCGGCGAAGGCCGACCAGCCCCTGATGCCGACGAGCCGGGTTCGCGGCGTCAGCCGCGGGCTTTCGGCGGAAAATTCCGTCTCGACATTGCGGCGGCCGTAACGCTCGATCGCGATCAGGCCGGCCACGATCGCCAGCATGAAGCAGGAAAGCTGCGCCGCGCCGGCGAGGCTGCCGCGATTGAGCCAGGTCGTGAAGATCGACACCGTGAGCGTGCGGACGCCGAGATATTCGGTGGCGCCGATGTCGTTCAGGGTTTCCAGCGAGACCAGCGCCAGGCCGACCGCCAGCGCCGGCCGCGCCATCGGCAGCGAGACGCGCCAGAACACGTTCCAGCGGCTCGCTCCCAGCGTCCGCGCCGCCTCGCCGAATTCGGCGCTCTGGAACTGGAACATGGTCCGCGCCGACAGATAGACGTAAGGGTAGAGCACGAGGGCGATGACGACGATCGCGCCCGGCATCGAGCGCAGGTTGGGAAGCACCGCCACCACGTCGCGCAGCGGAAACCACACCGCGAGCGTGCGGTGGACCAGGCCGAGCGGCTCGAACAGGTCGGCGTAGACATAAGCGGCCATATAGGTCGGGATCGCCAGCGGCAGCGGCATCAGCCACAATAGCAGCGCGCGGCCGCGAAAATCATGCAGCGAGATCAGCCAGGCGGTGCCGGCGCCGATCGACAGCGCCAGGGCCCCGACGCCGCCGAGCAGCAGCGCGGTATCGATCATGGCCAGCGGCAACACATAGGCGGTGAGCTCCCGCCACACGTCGGGCGCGGGATGCATCGCGAGCGCGAAGATGGAGATGACGGGAGCAGCAACCAGGATCGCGGTCATCACCGCGATAGCTGCTGCGATCCGTCCGGCGTGCGTGGAATGGTTCACGTCAGTCCGCGCCGGCTTGAAGTCAACAATGCGTACGGCTTGCCGTTGCTCCCGCAAGCGGGGTGGAAGGCAGGCAGGACGCTGGGAAGATCAATTATCAAAGCCAACCTTGTCCACCAGCGTCGCTGCCGCTTTGCGGTTGGCGGCGATCTTCGATATCGGCAGCGAATCCGCGTTCAGCTTGCCATAGCCCGCAATCGTCGGATTGATCGCGACGCCGGCGCGGATCGGATATTCGTAGTTGGAGTCGGCGTAGATCTTCTGAGCCTTCTCGCCGATGAGCCATTCGATCAGCTTCACGCCGTTGGCCCGGTTGGGCGCGTGCTTCGCCAGCAGCACGCCGGAAAGATTGACGTGGGTGCCGCCGCCCTGGAAGGTCGGCAGGATCACGCGGGTGGCTTCTGCCCACGGCTTCTTTTCGGGATCGTTGTTCATCATCAGCGCCCAATAATAGGTGTTGCCGATGCCGATGTCACATTTTCCGGCGGCGACGTCGCGCGCGGCCTCGCGGTCGCCGCCCGAGGGCCTTTGCGCGAGATTGGCCTTGAGGCCACGCAGCCATTCCTCCGCCTTGGCCTCGCCGTAGCGCGCGGCATAGGCCGCGAACAGGCCGTTATTGTAGATGTGCTGGCCGGAGCGAATGCAGATCTTGCCCTTCCATTTGGGATCGGCGAGTTCCTCATAGGTGATGGCGTCCTGCTTGACGCGATCCTTCGAGGCATAGATCACGCGGGCGCGCATGGAAATGCCGGCCCAGTGTCCGTCCGGGTCGCGATATTGCGCCGGCACGATCTTGTCGATCGCCTCCGACTTGATCGGCTGCGTCACGCCAGCCGCCACGGCTTCGTCGATGCGGCCGATGTCGACCGTCAGCAGCACGTCGGCCGGGCTGTTGGTGCCCTCGGCCTTGATGCGCTGCTCGAGTCCCGAACTGGCCGAGACGACGTTGACCTTGATGCCAGTATCCGCGGTGAAGGCATTGAACAGCGGCTGGACCAGCTTGGTTTCGCGATAGGTATAGACGTTGACTTCGCCGTTCTCGGCCGATGCCGTCGTGATGGCGGGTGAGGCCAAACCAAGCAAGGCTGCGGTTGCGGCGAAGACGCGAAACTTCATCATGAAAGCTGCTCCGGCAGAGGTGGCGATAATGCGTCTCAGTAGCGCAGCAGGTACCACGAACGCAGTGACGCGATGTCGCGAAAGGCTTCTTTTAGAGAGATTCCATGCTGTGATTTAGAAAGATTCCAGAATGCGAAGCTTGCGATGCGTGACCGGCCGTGCCGGCCGCGATGCTACGACCGCGCGACCGACAGCGCCCTGCCGAGGCCCGATGAAACGCTGCTGATCCAGGACTTGCGCTCGCGCACCAGCCGGAAGCCGAGATTGCTCGGGGGCACGCCGACCGCGCAGCCGCCGGCGCGGGCGTCGCGGATGAAATCCGTGACATAAGTGCGATGCTGGCCTTCGGCGACGCGGACGCCGCAATTCGAATTCTTCGAGGTCGCGCGACCTTCGTCGTCCAGCCTGGTGCGGACGAAGCAGGTGCTGGTCCATTCCCAGACATTGCCTGCGGTGTCGTAGAGGCCGTTCTCATTGGCGCCGAAATGGCCGAACGGCTGCGGCTCGCTGCCGGCGCCATATTCGCGGTTCGACTCGCGTTCGTAACGGGCGATCCAGCGCTTCGAAGGATCGTTGTCGTCAACCGGCAGGCTGTCGTCCTTGTAGCGGCTGCCGGCCGCATAGGCCCATTCCTCATCGGTCGGCAGCCGGTAGTGCTCACCGGTCTTGCGCGACAGCCAGGACGCGTAGGCGTCGGCGTCGTGCCAGCTGATCTGCACGGCCGGCCGGTCGGTGAGCGGTTTGACGCCCGGGCTCAACGGACGGCAACCGGCGTCATCGACACAGCGCTGATAATCGGCGGCGGAAACCTGATGCTTCATGATGGACAGCGGCCGGGTGAAGCGCACCGATGCCAGCGGCGCCTCGATCTGTTTCGATGCGCGGGTAAAATCGCCGGCCACCCGATAGGAAATCGTGCCGGGCTGCAACTCGACGAACGCCGGCGGGTCGCGAGGGGTTGTCTCGGATGAACCGGTCTCGTTGAACAACGGCGCCACCGCCAGCGGACCGGCGAGGCCGGCGGCACAGACCAGGGCCAGCTTGAGTTTGAATGCGATCAGCATGGCCGTCTCGCTTCGGTGGGGAGGGTGCCGGCTTCGAGCCGGCACCGCTGCTTCGTGAGCCTTAGTTGGTCTTCTTAGTTGGTCTGGGGGGCCGGAATTTCCGCCGGCGCCTTGACCTGGGTCATCAGGTCGTCGTTCCATTTGCCTTCGACCTTGAAGTGCGCGGTGGCGCCGAGCTCGACGGCCTCGATCAGGTTATGCGTGACATAGGCGTAGATGCCGGGCTGCAGGAACTTGTACATTGCAGCTCCCGCAGAACCGCCGCGGATGAACCAGGTCTCGAGCCCCGTCTCCGGCGCGTTGGAGAATTTGCCGGTCTCCCAGACATAGTCGCCATGGCCGCCGATCAGATGCGGACGGCTGTCGCGATTGGCCTGCGAGTGCACGATCAGCACGTTCTCGCCGACATTGGCGGTCAGCGCGTTCTTGCCGGTCAGGGCGCCTGCCTTGCCGTTGAACACGACATGGGTCGGCGTCAGCTTGCGCATCACCTCGACGGTGTCGTTGTAGGATTCGCCGGCGGATTCGTAGGACTTGAACTTGCCGTTCTCGTCGCGCGGCACATACATGTCCTGCTCGCCGATGTAATAGACCTTGTCATACTTCAGCGCGCGGCCCTTGCCGTCGGTGAGGCCTTCGCGCGGCAGCACCATCACCGCGCCGTTCATGCCGGAGACGACGTGCCAGGGGATCATCGGGCCGCCCGGCGCGCAGTGATAGACGAAGGTGCCGGTGCGCGTCGCCTTCCAGCGCAGCACCACCTGTTCGCCGGGATTGACCAGCGTCAGCTCGGCGCCGCCGAGCGCGCCGGTCGCGGAATGGAAGTCGACATTGTGCGGCATCTGGTTGGTTTCGGGATTGACCAGCGTGACTTCGACGTAATCGCCCTCATGCACCACCATCAGCGGTCCCGGCATCGAGCCGTTGAAGGTCATGGCCTGGAACGTGGTGCCCTTGTCGTCGATCACCACTTTCTTCTCTTCGATCGTGAGGGTGAACTCCATGATCTTGGGGCCCTGCCTGGTGGCCTGCTCGTGCGCATGCACGAAGGGCGGCGCGACCAGCTCGACCTTCTGCCGCGGCAGTTTGAGTTCGTCGGAAAGCGTTGGCGTCGCCAGCATGAGGACTGCGGCGGCTGCACTGAACATGGCGGCTCTGCGGGTCAACATCGGATCGTTCCTTCATCTGGATGTTTCTTTCTACCGACGCCAATCTAGGCCTTCAGGAACAAGGCTGTTTGCGCTGCAACAACGTTCGATGAATTCGCGGAGACGATACGGAACAGTACGTAGGTCACCGCTCGAGAATCGGCGACGCGACGTTAACCGTGTCGGTCGCGGAGATCGTGATGCCGAGGTCGAGCGACAGCGGCGCGGTCGGCGAAACGATGACGCCGCTCCTGCAAATTCCAAAGCGCTGTCAGCCGGCGGCCACCGAGCGGATGCAGAAGTCGAGCATCGCATTCAGCGAAGCGGGGCTTCTTCGGAGACGGCTTCGCAGGGCCGCGCCTTCCCAGCAGTCGACCAAAAGGTCTGCCATCTGCCGCACGTCACAGCCGGTGGGGATCTCACCTCTTCGCCGTGCCTCGTCAAGGCAGGTCGCCAGCCGCTCGGCGATTGAGGAGAAGCACCATTCGATCTTGCGCCGGAAAACCTCGCTGACGCCAGACAGTTCCTGTCCCAGCCCGCCCATAAGGCAGCCCAGATAGCCATCTTCCTGATACTTCTGCTGTGTCTGCTCGAAAAAGTGCCGTACGCGCGCGAGTGGAGGTCGCTCGGGGTCTCGGAGACAGGCATCGAGAGCTGCGTGGACCTCTGCGATGTACGCATCGATGACCTGTAGAGCGAAATCCTCCTTGTCCTTGAAGTGATGGTAGAAGGAGCCCTTGGGGGTCTCCGTCGCCGTGAGCAGGGCTTGAATGCCGAGACTATTGTAGCCTTGCTCAAGCAGCATGCGGAGACCCGCGTCGATCAGGCGTTGCTTGGTCGAATGAATCACTTCAACATTCTCGACTTGTGCCGTGGAATTCGGACGATCCGCGGCTCAGCCGAGGAAGTCTAGCCCTTCGTCTTTTCAATCATATGATTGATGACGTGGCTATGCTCATGCTGAGGGCTGAACATGACGACCTCCGCATCGGCATCAACCCTCACATTGTGCCCGGGTGGCCAATAGAACAGGTCACCGGTGCGGACTGTCTCTTGCGTGCCGGCCGCATCGCTCGTGGTGATCTGACCAAGAAGCACGAAGCCCCAATGGGGACATTGGCAGAGGTTTCCTTCCAGCCCCTGGAACAGCGGGGTGGTATCCACACCTGCGGATAGGCTGAAGTACTCGCCGCTGATCTTGCCGTATCCGCTTGCATCACCGAAGTCCGTTCGCTGACGGATAACAGCGCCTGGGATCGTCATCTTGACGTCTACCTGGTCCTTCGCAACCCGCATGTGCATTCTCCCTGGCTCTTTTTCTACACTAGACCGATCGGTCTAGTACGATCCTATGCCCTTGACCGGCGCTGTCAAGACAGATCGCTGCCTGATGGCGCGCGCCAAGGCTGCGTGAGGAGGAGTTTTCCGGAAGCGGCGTTCTCGGCGAGCCGCTACAGCAGCTTGATGGCGAGCCAGACGGCCGCCCACACCGCCAGCGACAGAAACGCGACCGTCACGATGACGGCCGCCAGGGCCCGCATCGGTGTAAAGGAACCGGGACCAAAGGAAGATTCTCCCGGAACCGGGCCGAAGTCGCCGTTTTGTGGGATATGGCCGCGTATTCCGAGAACCCAGATCACAGCGTCCAGCACGTACAGGCCCATAGCGTCGGCTCCGATTTGTCATTTGGTGTGTTAGTATGCTCCAAACGGCGCTTCACGCTTTGCGCAGGCTCAAATCAGGGCGGAATCTTCGGATTTGTTCCGGCCGCCCAAATCGGCGCGGGATTTGAGCGAGCGCAACGTCGCTCCCCCTCCGATCGGCTATTGAGGGCGGCCGGGGGCAGCCAAAGCCCCGATCGGCCACGGTTCAAGCCAATGGAAACAGGTACTAAATGAGGCCAGATCTTGCCGCCTGCTACGGCCAGGAGCGATTGCCCCGGTATACCAGCTACCCGACCGCGCCGCATTTCTCGGCCGCCATCGGTCCCGGCAAATACGCCGAATGGCTGAAGGCCATTCCGCAGCACGCCACCGCCTCGCTCTATCTGCACGTGCCGTACTGCCGGTCGATGTGCTGGTATTGCGGCTGCAACACCTCGGTGGTCCGCCGCGACGACCCGATCGCGGTCTATGCCTCCGCCCTCCGCTGCGAAATCGATCTGGTGTCGCGGCAGATCGATCGCCGCATCAAGGTCGACCACATCCACTTCGGCGGCGGCACGCCGACCATCATGGCGCCCGAGACCTTCAACGATCTGATGGGATCAATCCGGCAGGCCTTCTTCGTGCTGCCTTCGGCCGAGATTGCCATCGAGATCGACCCGCGCACGCTTACCGGCGAGATGATCGACGCGCTCGCCTTCGGCGGCGTCAATCGGGCAAGCCTCGGCGTGCAGAGCTTCGATCCCGTGGTCCAGCGCGCCATCAACCGGGTGCAGAGTTTCGAGGAGACTGCGGCTGCGACCGAAGGCCTGCGGCGGGTTGGCGTCACCGGCGTCAACTTCGACCTGATCTACGGACTGCCGCACCAGACGGTCGCGTCGTGCCTCGACACCGTGCGCCGCTGCATCGAGCTTCGGCCCGACCGGTTCTCGGTGTTCGGTTACGCCCATGTCCCGACCTTCAAGACGCATCAGCGCAAGATCGACGATGCGTCTTTGCCCGACAGCCTGGAACGGCACCACCAGTCCGAGGCGATCGCCGCCGCGCTGAAAGCGGCCGGCTATGTGCAGATCGGGCTCGATCATTTCGCGCTCCCGGATGACGAGATGGCGGTGGCGTTTCGCGAAGGCAGGCTGCGCCGGAATTTCCAGGGCTACACCACCGATGACAGCAACATCCTGCTCGGCTTCGGCGCCAGCGCCATCGGGCGGCTGCCGCAAGGCTATGTGCAGAACGAAGTCGGCACCCGCGCCTACGAGAAGGCCATCGCCGACGACCGGCTGGCCACCGTCAAGGGCTATGCCCTGACCGACGATGACCGGCTGCGCGCCGAGATCATCGAGCGCATCATGTGCGACTTCAGCGTCGATCTCGATCCGATCTGCGCGCGGCACGGGTTTCCGGCGGAAGCGATGCTGCAATCGGCGCCGCGTCTGCAGGATCTGATTTCCGACGGGATCGTCGAACTCGACGGTACTTCGCTGGCGGTGACGGACGATTCGCGCTTTTTGGTCCGCAGCGTGGCGGCCGCCTTCGACGCGCACCTCGACGGATCGAAGCAACTCCATAGCCGGGCGGTGTAGACGCGTGCATCGGTTGGGATGAGAGGCCGGGCCGGTGGCCGGAAGCCGGATGTTTATCGCAGTTACTCGCCGGTTTGCCGTTCAGGCATTGAGGATGATCATGCCGTCGTGAGGTTGCCATGCCCGCGTCTTGTCCCGCACGGTCTCTGCCAGCATTTCGTCATAGGAGCGAGGCGCGGCCTTCTTGACTTCCGCTGAACGTGGCGGGGCGCGGGCGATACGCCAGTGAATATCGGTGCGGTTTTGCTGTTCCACGAAATGCACCGCGAACCCGTCGGGCAGATGCCTGACGACGCGTCCGATGCAGGTTCCCACAGCCAGCGGCGTTCCGATCGCCGGCAGCACACCGGCCGAGACGGCGGCGCCGGATACCGACATATCAATGATAATGCAGTTGTGGATGCTGCCATCGACGAAGGTCAGGGCCGAATGCGGCGTCGCCGGGATGATGCGCGCCTGCTTCCTGACGTCGCGGACGCTGGTATCCTTCTGCTTCTTCTCCAACCAGGCGAGCTGGTTCGCCATCCTCTCGCGCATGGTCTTGTCCATCGAGAGTTCGAACAGGAATCCCCCAGCCATGGTGTCGCTGATGTGGCCCTCGAGCCTGCCGAAATCGCCGAAGTAGGCCGAGATTTGATCCCCGATCTTGCCGATGACGGGGACGTCAACCATCATCCGGAACGGCGAAACGCGGCTGGTCCGGCACGCGAAGGTGCGTGGCTTTCCCTGCGAGTCAAACCAGTTCGAAAGCGTGTAGCTTCCGCCCACGGCGATCTTGACGGATCGCTGCTTGAGGAACTTCTTGATAGACACGTGGAATCCCTGTGGTGACGTACGCAGTTTTACCAAAATAATCCTAGGATTGAAGATGTGGCAGGGGGCCTCTGCCTGTTGCGGTTATCCGACGCCTTCGGATTTGCCACGCATTCGAGATAAAATTGCTTCAACCACCATCGAGGTCAGGGCCGGACCGGCGATCCGCCTTCGCCGGGATCTTCCTCGGCCAGCACGAACAGCTTGTGGGGCTCGCGCAGCACGATGCGCTGCCGGCCGCTTTCGATCAGCCCGCGGCTCTCCCAGCCCGAGAGGATGCGGCTGACCGTGTGCAGCGTGGTGCCGGTCATCTGGGCGATGTCCTGGCGGCTGATCGGAAAATCGATCTCGACGCCGTGCTCGAGCTTGCGGCCGGATTGCTTGGCGAGCCGCAGCAGCGCGTGCGCAACACGTTGTTCGACCTGCTGGGTCGACATCTCGACCACGCGGGTATGGGTTTCCTGCAGGCGGTTGCCGATGGTCCGCAAGGTGTTGGTGGCCAGTGCCGGAAACTTCGCCACCAGGCGCGGCCATGTTCCCGACGGCCAGGCCAGCGCCACGCTGTCGTCAACCGCCGTCGCGGTGGCGGGATAGCGCGTAAGGCCGATCGCCATGGCGACGCCGAAGGTCTCGCCGGGCGCGACATAGCGCACCACGACCTGTTCTCCCCCCGGCGTGGTCTTGCTGGCCCGCACATGGCCATGCAACAGCACGAAAAAGGAATGCGCTTCCTCGCCCTCTTCGAAGACGGCATTGCCCTTCGGAAATCGCAGCGAGCGAGCCTCGCGAAGAATTTCGGCGAGGTCTTCCGCGCCGAATCCCGCAAACAGCGGCAGATGGGCGACCAGCGAAGGATCGACTGTGGCCATGGTTCCTCCCGTCGCATCAGCGACTTGGATTGAATCTAGACTGCGATTGCGGCTCCCGATCAAGCCCAAGTTTGCGCTGGCACAACAACGGCGCGCGGTCTTTCCCCCTAAATGATCCCGAAATCGGCTCGGACGGGTGGAGAAGGTCATGCGCAAGGTGGCGGATCGCAGATGGGTGCAGTCATGACGGCGACGGTAGAGTCGCGGCCTCGCGTCTATCAGGGCTGGCCGTTGCTCGCCGGCAGCTTTCGCCCGTTCTTTCTGCTCGGCTCGATCCATGCAGGGCTCGCCATTCTGGTCTGGCTGCCGGCGTTCTATGGCGAGCTGACGCTGACCTCGGCGTTTGCGCCGCGCGACTGGCACGTCCATGAAATGCTTTATGGCTATCTGCCGGCGGTGATCACCGGGTTCCTGTTCACGGCGATACCGAACTGGACCGGACGGCTGCCGATCCAGGGCACGCCGTTGCTGGTGCTGGTGCTGGTCTGGATCGCGGGACGGCTCGGCGTGACGTTTTCCGCCTACACCGGCTGGCTGGCGGCGCTGCTGGTCGATGCGAGTTTTCTGTTGCTGGTTGCGGCCGCCGCGACCCGCGAGATCATGGCCGGCCGCAACTGGAAGAATCTCAACGTCGTGATCCTGGTGGTGCTGCTGCTGGCGGGCAACGTCGCGTTTCACCTCGAGGCGCATTTCCATGGCCTCGCCGAGACCGGCATCCGCATCGGTATCGCGGTGGTGGTGTTGCTGATCTCGCTGATCGGCGGCCGCATCATTCCGAGTTTTACCCGCAACTGGCTGGTGCGCGAACAGCCCGGCCGGCTTCCGGCGCCGTTCGGCCGCTTCGACATGATCGTGGTCGCCATCAGCGCGCTGACGCTCGCAGCCTGGGTCATCGGTGCCACCGGCCATTTCACCGGCGCGGCGCTGGCGTTGGCCGGACTGCTGCATCTGGTGCGGCTGGCCCGCTGGGCGGGGGATCGCACCTTTCGCGAGCGGCTGCTCCTGATCCTGCATGTCGGCTACGCCTTCGTGCCGTTCGGCTTCCTGCTCAACGCCGCCGCCGCGTTCGATCTGGTGCCGCCAAGCGCCGGCATCCATGCCTGGATGGCGGGCGCCGCGGGCACCATGACGCTGGCGGTGATGAGCCGCGCCACGCTCGGCCACACCGGCCGGCAACTCACCGCATCGCGCACGACGCAGGCGATCTATCTTGCGATCATCGTCGCGGCGCTGGCGCGAATTTGCGCGGTGATCCATCCCGCCCAAAGCGAAGCGCTGCTGCATCTGGCCGCTTTTGCCTGGGCTGCCGCCTTCCTCGGCTTTGTGATCGCCTATGGTCCGCTATTGGCCGGCGCCGATCCCAGGCGGAAGGCGGTCGCGTGAACTCCGCCGGTCGATGCCGAGAATTTGAGCAGACGGCATGCATTATCCGTCCAGCGCATCGCCGGCGAAGATCACGAGGTCGAAATTCGGCGCGGCGCTGACCAGCCAGTCGAATTGCGGCAGCGAGTAATGCAGATCGGCCACGACAAGGCAGCGCATTTCGACTTGTTCAAATGCTTAAGGAATAGGTCGTACCGGAGCGACTGTATTCAAACAGCGAAAGACAGAGCAAAAATTATGCCGTTCCGCGTCCGTTGGACGCGGCAGATTCCCGCACCGCGAAGAAATTGTACCGGGCACACCAGCCCTGACTTCTCGCAACGAGCCGATTTCCTCGTCACGTTACGTGAACCACGGACGGACGGATCACGGGGTCGTTAGCCTCGCCAGGCTGTCAATCCGCGCCATTTCGTGCGATTTTGAAACTATGAACTGCCATATCGCCATACGCCGGCTGCTCGCGGTCTTGACGATCGCGGGCCTTGTATTGGCTCCGGTCTCCCGGCCGGTCATGGCGGTTCTGGCTCCCGACGTCTCGATGGAAGCGATGGCGGCCGAGATGTCGCCGCCGGCTATGACCGGCGAGATGGCAAGCGACATGCCGTGCTGCCCGTCGAAGGCGCCGGTAGACTGCAGCAAATGCCTGTTGATGGCCACCTGCATGACGAAATGCTTCACCGGCATGACGGCCACCCTCGTACATCCGTTCCTCGTCGTTTCCGCCAGCATGGCGCTGCAGCGAAACGATTTCCGGCCCGATGGCCTCGGCCACCCGCCTCCCGAACATCCGCCTCGAATTCTGGTCTGAACGGCGTCACGGCGCCGTTTGTTGCCGCGCGGCTTGAACGCCGCGGGATCGACGCATGCCGCCTGGCGGCAGGACCATGATTTCAGAGGATTTCGAAATGAACAGGCTCAACAGCTCGCGCTCCGTCCGGGCCGCGCTCGTCGGCTTTGCCGTGATCGGCACCGCCGGTATCGCCCGCGCCGACATCAAGGATTATGAATTCAAGCTGGCCGAGCCGACGGTGACCGCCGGCAAGGACAAGATCGTTACCGTTCAGCTCGTCAACAAGAAGACCGGCAAGCCGGTGCCCGACGCCGTCATCTTTGCAACCCGTCTCGACATGGCGCCGGACGGCATGGCGGAGATGTCCACCAAGATCGTGCGCGAACCCGGCGGCGAGCCCGGCAGTTACCGCTTCAAGGCCGCCTTCGGGATGGAAGGAAGGTGGCTGCTCTCGATCGGCGCGAAGGTCCAGGGCGAGACCGGCACGGTCGAAGGCAAGCTCGTCATCACGGCGCAAAAGTGAAACGCGCCGTCCTCGCGGGCGTCGCTGTCGCTGCTGTGATAGCGGCAGGCGCCGGACTGATCGGTGTGCGCGGGCACCTTCATTCGACGGAAACGTCGCTGGTTGCGCCGGCGTCGGCGCAGACGGGCGACGAACCGATCTATTATCAGGATCCGGACGGGCGTCCGCTCTACTCGCTGACGCCGAAGAAGTCGCCTGACGGACGCGACTACCGCGCCGTGCCGGCCAGCGCCGATCTGAGCTTCGAGGACGAACCGGCGGCGGCTCCCGCCGCCGCCGCGTCCGCCGATCGCAAGATCAAATACTACCGCAATCCGATGGGGCTGGCGGATACCTCGCCGGCTCCGAAAAAGGATTCGATGGGGATGGATTACATCCCCGTCTACGAAGGCGAGGACCGCGACGACGGATCGGTGAAGCTGTCGCCCGGAAAAATCCAGCGCACCGGCGTCAAATCCGAGCCCGCGGCGATGCGGATCATCCGCACCGCGATCCGCGCGCCCGGCACCATCCAGCTCGACCAACGCCGCATCTCGGTGATCTCGATGCGATCGGAAAGCTGGGTTCAGAAGATCGCCGACGTCACCATCGGCTCCAGGGTCGCCAGGGGCCAGCCGCTGATGGAGATTTACAGCCCACTGATTTCGTCCGCCGCGGCCGAATACGTCGCCACCCTCAATTCGAAAACCACCGGCGGCACCGCCGTCTACGGCCGCGGTTCGCGGCAACGGCTGATGAACCTCGACGTTCCCGACGCGGTGATCGTCGCCATGGAAAGGAGCGGCGCGGTTCCGATCACGATCGACTGGTCGGCGCCGCGCGACGGCATCGTGCTCGAACGCAACGCGATCGAGGGCATGCGCGCGCAGCCCGGCGACGTGCTGTTCCGGGTCGCGGATACGTCCCTGGTCTGGGCCATGATCGACGTCGCCGAGCGCGATCTCGGCGCGCTGAAGGCAGGTCAGCCCGTCACGATCAGGGCGCGCGGCCTCGCCGGCCGCGAGTTCGCCGGGAAGATCGACGTGATCTATCCGCAGGTCAATCGCGAAACCCGCACCGTCCGCGTCAGGGCCGAGCTGGAAAATCCCGATGCGGCGCTGTTGCCGGATATGTATGTCGATGCCGAGATCGACACCGGAACCCCGCAAGCGGTGCTGAGCGTCGCGGAAAGCGCCGTGCTCGATACCGGCAGCCGGCAGGCGGTGTTCGTCGAGAAAGGCCAGGGTCGGTTCGAACCGCGCGACGTCAAGCTCGGTCCTCGCGGCGGCGGCTATGTCGAGATCCGCGCGGGCGTTGCCGAAGGCGAACCGGTCGTCGTCTCCGCCAACTTCCTGATCGATGCCGAAAGCAATCTGAAGGCGGCATTGAAGGGCTTCTCGGACGCGGGAGAAAAGCCATGATCGTCCGCCTGATCGCCTGGTCCGCGCGCAACCTGCTCTTGGTATTCTTCGGCGCGGGCTTCGCCGCCGCCGCCGGAATCTACGCGCTCGCGCATCTGCCGCTCGACGCCATCCCGGATCTCTCCGACACCCAGGTCATCGTCTATACCGAATATCCGGGGCAGGCACCGCAGGTGGTCGAGGATCAGGTCACCTATCCCCTGACCACCGCCATGCTGACGGTGCCGCGATCGAAAGTGGTGCGGGGGTTTTCGTTCTTCGGCGTGTCGTTCGTTTACGTGATCTTCGAGGACGGCACCGACATCTATTGGGCCCGCTCGCGGGTGCTGGAATTCCTCAACGGCGCCGCCTCGCGGTTGCCGGCCGGCGTGGCTCCAACCATGGGACCGGACGCCACCGGGGTCGGCTGGGTCTATCAATACGCAGTGATGTCGAAGGAACTGAATCTCGCGGACACGCGGACGATCCAGGACTGGAACCTGAAATTCGCGCTCGCCAAGGCGGAAGGCGTCGCCGAAATCGCCAGCGTCGGCGGCTTCGTCCGCCAGTACAACGTCATCCTCGATCCGCAGCGGATGCGCGATCTCGGCATCACCATGCAGAAGATGCGCGAGGCGATCCGCGCCAGCAATGCCGATGTCGGCGGCCGCACCGTCGAACTCTCCGAGTTCGAATATGTCATCCGCGGCAAGGGCTACCTCAAGGGCATCAACGATCTCGGCAATATCGTGCTGAAGACCAGCAACGGCACGCCGGTTCTGTTGCGCGACGTCGCCCGCGTCGAACTCGGTCCGGACGAGCGGCGCGGCATTACCGAACTCAATGGTGAGGGGGAAGTCGCCAGCGGCATCGTGCTGCAGCGTTTCGGCGTCAACGCGCTCGACGTGATCGGGAACGTCAAGAAGCGTTTCAAGGAGATCGCCAGCAGCCTGCCGGCCTCGGCCGAAATCGTCGCGGTCTACGACCGCTCCAACCTGATCAATGCGGCGATCGAGACTCTCAAGCACACGCTGATCGAGGAAAGCGTGGTGGTGGCGCTGGTCTGTTTCGTGTTCCTGCTGCATTTCCGCAGCGCGCTGGTGGCGATCGTCATGCTGCCGGTCGGCATCCTGATGGCGTTCGGCGCGATGAAGTTGCTGGGCCTCGGCTCCAACATCATGAGCCTCGGGGGCATCGCGATCGCGATCGGCGCCATGATCGACGCTGCCATCGTGATGATCGAAAACGCCCACAAGCATCTGGAGCGGGCCGAACCGGGGCGCTCGCGGGTCGATGTGCTGATCGAGGCGGCTTCCGAGGTCGGGCCGGCGTTGTTCTTCAGCCTGCTGATCATCACGGTCTCCTTCATGCCGATCTTCACGCTGGAATCGCAGGAGGGACGGCTGTTCAGCCCGCTGGCGTTCACCAAGACCTTTGCCATGGCGGCGGCGGCGTTGTTGTCGGTCACGCTGGTGCCGGCGCTGATGGTGATCTTCGTTCGCGGGCGGATCGTCCCGGAGCACAAGAATCCGATCAACTGTTTCCTGATCTGGATCTACCGGCCCGTGATCGCCGGCGTGATGCGTGCCAAGATGCTGGTGATCCTCGTGTCACTGGCCATTCTCGCGGCGACGATCTGGCCGGCGCGGCAATTGGGTAGCGAGTTCATGCCGAGCCTGAACGAAGGCACGCTGCTCTACATGCCCACCACCTTGCCCGGTATTTCCGTCACCAAGGCCGGCGAATTGATGCAGACCCAGGACCGCATCATCCGCTCGTTCCAGGAAGTGGCCTCGGTCTACGGCAAGGCCGGCCGCGCCTCCACCGCCACCGATCCGGCACCGTCGGAGATGTTCGAGACCATCGTCAACCTGAAGCCGAAGCAGGAATGGCGGCCGGGGGTCACGGTCGAGAGCCTGACCGCCGAGATGGACCGCGCCCTGCAGTTCCCCGGCGTCTCCAACGCCTGGACCATGCCGATCAAGGCGCGCATCGACATGCTGTCGACGGGAATCCGCACCCCGGTCGGGGTCAAGGTGATCGGCACCGACCTGGTCGAGATCGACAGGCTGGCAAAACAGATCGAGCAGGTCCTGAAGACCGTGCCCGGAACGTCGTCGGCCTACGCCGAGCGCGGCATCGGCGGCTACTATCTCGACGTGACGCCCGACCGTGCGGCGCTGGCGCGCTACGGCATCATGGTTCAGGACGTTCAGGATGTCATCGGCACGGCGCTCGGCGGTCAGACGGTGACCACGACGGTGGAAGGCCGGCAGCGGTTCGGCGTCAACATGCGCTACCCGCGGGATCTGCGGGAAAATCCGCAAGCCATCGCCAACGACGTGCTGGTGCCGATGCCGGCCGGCGGCGCGGTGCCGCTCGGCGAGGTCGCGAAAGTCTCGCCCGCGCGCGGCCCGACCTCGATCCGCACCGAGAACGGCCAATTGGCGACCTACATCTATGTCGACATCCGCGAACGCGATCTCGGCGGCTACGTCGCCGACGCGCAGGCGGCGGTGAAGGCCAGCATTCAATTTCCGCCCGGTTACTATGTGATGTGGAGCGGACAGTTCGAATATCTCGAACGCGCGGCGGCGCGGCTGAGGATCGTGGTGCCGGTGACGCTCGCGATCATCTTCCTGCTGCTGTATCTCAACTTCCGCTCGCTCGTCGATACGATGATCGTGATGCTGTCGCTGCCCTTCGCGCTGGTCGGCGGCATCTGGCTGATGTGGTGGCTTGGCTTCAATCTTTCGGTCGCCGTGGTGGTCGGCTTCATCGCGCTCGCCGGCGTCGCCGCCGAAACCGGCGTGGTGATGCTGATCTATCTCAACCATGCCCTGGCGGAGACCGAGGCGCGATGCGAGGCGCAAGGCCGCGAACTGACCCGCCGCGATCTCTATGACGCCATCATGGTCGGTGCGGTGGAACGGGTGCGCCCGAAGATGATGACGGTGGTCGCCATCATGGCGGGCCTGCTGCCGATCATGTGGAGCACCGGCACCGGCTCCGAGATCATGCAGCGGATCGCGGTGCCGATGATCGGCGGCATGATCTCGTCGACCCTGCTCACCTTGATCGTGATCCCCGCCATTTACGGCTTGGTCAAGCAGGCAGGTCTCGACACCGCAAATCAGGCACTGGAACCGGTTGCGACCTGACGCCGGCCGCGCTTACGCCCGCGCCATTTCGCGCGAGAACACCACTTCGATCAGGGTGCCCGAATGCGCGCCCGGCTTGATGTGGAATTGCGCGCGGTTGGCCTCGACCAGCGCCTTGGTCAGCGACAGGCTGACGCCGCTGTCGGAGGCCCGATCCGACGGCGCGTGGTTGCGGAACGGCTCCATCGCGGCGGCGACTTCGTTGTCGTTGAGTCCGTGTCCGGTATCGCGGACCCGCAACACCACCTCGCCGAAATCCGACAGCGCGGTGGAAACGATGACCTGGCCGCCGGCATTGGCGAGATGGATCGAATTGCCGATCAGGTTCAGCGTGATCTGGCGCAGCGCACGGGCATCGGCGATGACGGGCGGCAGCGCATGCGCCAGCGATGTGCGGATGATGATGCGCTCGCGATTGGCCTGCGGCTGCATCACCGCGACGCAGCTCTCCACCAGCTCGTTGAGGTTCTGGTTGGTGAAAGCGAGATCGAGCTTGCCGGTCTCGATCCTCGAGAGGTCGAGCAGGTCGTTGATGATCGCGATCACGCGCTCGCCGGAAGCGCGGATGTCCTTCATGTATTCGACGTAGCGCTCGTTGCCGAGGCTGCCGAAGCGTTCGCCGATCATCACCTCGGCAAAGCCGATGATGGCGTTCAGCGGCGTGCGGACCTCATGGCTGATCCGCGCCAGCATGTCGGCCTTGGCGTTGGCCGCGCGATCGGCCAACCGACGCGCCTGCTGCAGTTCGCCCTCGCTCTTCCTGGTCTGCGACAGATCGCGAAACACCGCGAAGAAATTCGGGCCCTCGGGCCGGGTCCGGCCCATGGTCATCGACACCGGGATGATGCCGCCGCCGCGCACCCGCGCCAGTGCATCGCGGCCGTGGTCGAGCAGGCTGGCGAAGCCGGCGCCCTTGATGCTCTCCAGGTAATCCTGCACCACGCGCTGGCTTTCCGGCGCGAACAGCTCGGCGAGATTGCGTTGCACGAGGGCTTCGCCGTCATAGCCGAACAGCGCTTCCGCGCTGCGGTTGCACGAATTGAGGTTGCCCTCGGCGTCGAACATCACGATGCCTTCGGCGGTGGTATCGAGGATGGCGCCGAGCTCTTCGGCATTGGCGTGACCGACGGCGGAGGGTTCGCTTGACGCAATGGCGGGCGCGATCGCCGCGGCAACGGCTGCGGCTTCGGTCGGCGCACCCGAGCAGATCAGCGCCAGTGCCGAATCGTCGTCCCACGAAATCGTATAGAGCCGGGCGTCGGTCGCAGCCATCGGTGCGCGTCCGGATGAATCCTCGCTCGCGGAAATCGTCACCGGCGTGCCGGTATCGGAGGTGCTGGAGGCGGAGGAGACGCCGGGTTCGACATAGAGCGCGTCGAGGCCGCCGGCCTCTTCGAGCGCGTGCAGGCTGTCGTAGCCGATCCGCTCAAGGAAGGCGCGGTTGGCATACAGCAGCCGGTCGAGCCGGTAGATCAGGACGCCGACGGGCAGAAGATCGAGCAGCGCCCTGTCGCGCCGGGTCTCGCCGCGCGCGGGCGGCTCGGGCTGCGTCAGCCATTCCGGCGCTTCGCCGGGTGGCTCGCGCGCTTCGGTTACGGCCGACAGCCCGACGACATCATCGGTCGCGCCGGATGCATCAGGCGCCGCAGAAGCGCCGTGCTCGCTTTCGAGCCGCGCCGCCAATTGCCGGGCGAGTTCGTTGAAGGCGCTGTTTTCCACCGGGGTCAGGACAGGCGATTTCGATTCGCTGATCGGGCGAAACGGCAGGACGTTCTTGAGCGTTTCGATTGGCGTTTCCACGGGCGTTTCCAAATCGGTTCGTTGTGAAGTCTCGTCGGCAATCGGTTCTGGCAATTCGGGCGTGACCGTCGATGCGGCCGGGGGCTGTCCGGACTGGTCCGCGGCGGGCGCATCGTTGGTGCGATCGGGCTCGACGATATCGGCCGACAGCGCCCGCGGCGCACCCGGCGCACCGAAGAACTCGTAGCGGCGCAGTGCTGCGAGCCGCGTCAGGCCGTCGAGATCGCGGCACACCCCGAAGCCGCGATAGCCTGCAAGCTTTCCGCTGTGATCGTAGATCGGCAGTCCCGACAGCTCCACCGGCAACCGGCCGCCGCCATCGACCGGCCAGTCCAGGGTGATGCCGCTCCAGGTGCTGCCGGCGGCGACCGCCTTGGCGACGCGGCCGTCGGGATCGAGCCCGAACGTCTCGGCGATCTCGCTCCACAGCCGTCCGAAGCCCGCAGCGGTGCGCGCCCCGATCAGGCGGCTGAATTCGTCCGAGCCGAGCAGGAAGCGGCCGTCGGCATCCATATGCCACATGAAGCGCAGCGGGTGGCGGCGGGCACCCGGCGTGGGCTCATCCAGCCATGACGGCGCCTTGATCGGCTCCGGCGTGACGACCGGCGCATCCGGCTCGTCGGCAACGGCCTCGACATAGGGCGAAGGTTCGTGCCCGTGAATTTCGAGATCAGGCGTTGTGGCTTCTGCCGGCGGCTTGGCGTGCGAGGCTTCGACAAAGGGCATGTCGAGCTGCAACACCGACTGCAGGTCGGGCTCGGAGGGCTCGCCGGGAGGTGTGGGTTCGGCGGCAGGCTCTGCTGATGGTCCCGCGAATTCGTCGAGCAATGTGAACTCGGCCGGGGCTTCGCCCGATATCGCCGGTTGCTCGTAGTCGGGCGTCGGCAGGTCGCCCGGCGGCGCGACCGTCTGCGGCGCGGGTTCGGCAGCTGCTGCTTCCGCCCGCTCGTCCGGTGGCGATGTGCCGAACTCGCCGATTAGTGCGAATTCGGCCGGGGCTTCGCCTGAAGCCGCCGGCTGCTCGTAGGCAGGTATCGTCCATTCCGCCGGCGGCGCGATCGGCTGCTGCACTGGTTCGGCCGGCGCAGTCGCAACGGGCTCAGCCGGTGGCGCCATCGCGAACTCGTCGATCAGCGCGAACTCGGCCGGGGCCTCGCCTGAAATCGCCGGTTGTTCGTAGTCGGGCAACGGCACCTCGCCCGGCGGTGCGATCGGCTGCTCGGCGGCGGGCGCGGCCGGTGCCGCTTCCGGCGTGGCGGCGGGCGCGATCAGCGCCACCAGTCCGATGTCCGCGCCGCTGCCGACGCGCTGCAGCACCATGTGGCCGATGCCGACCGGCGTCTCGACGCGGCCCTGCTTCAGCGCGTCGCTGCGCGCCTCATCGAGACCGGCCTCGGAGAGATTGCGAAAGCCCAGCAGCGGCCGCGCGGCGTCGCTGGCGCCGACGAACATGCCGTCGCGTGCGAAGGCGGCGATCGGCGAATCGATGCCTTCGACCAGGCGCTGCAACCGTTCGACCAGCGGCATCGCGCGGCCCACCGCCTCGGCGGCCGCAATCAGAATGCCGTGGTTGCCGTCGGCAAATTCGAGCCGCGCGCAGCCGCAGGTCACCAACGCGCCGAGCGGCGCGCCGAAGCCGCGCAGCCGCTCCAGCCGGGTCGCGCCAGCCGCCGGCAGCCGGCCGGCGAGTTGCGCCACCTGCCGGCGGTGCTGATCCGCCGGACCGAAAAGCTTCCTGGCCAGGATCGCGCCATTGGCGGCGCCGAACAATCTTGCGCCGACCGGATTGGCCCACAGAATCCGGGTGCCGTCGGTCGACCACAGCCAGGCGGGCAGCGCGCTCGTCGCATGCACCGCCAGTCGCGGATCGCCGACGCCTCGCAACTGGAATTCCGCGTTGTTCATCGTGGTGACATGACCGGCTGGTTGAGTGGTTGCATCGGCGACGGCGTCGGATTTCGGCGGCCAAACCATGACAGCCTTAACGAACTCTTAGTATCGCCCGCAGGCGATGGCAGGTCCACGGTCTGGCGGCCGCAGCCATATCCAAAGCCGCGATAACCTTAATCCGGTGCAACCCTGCGCCCGGCTGCCGCGTTGGACCGTTGCAAACGGCGGTCGAAGGTCCACGATGGCAGGCGGCGGAGCCCGCGTCATACCGGCGCGCGTATCCGTAGACTAACCTGACGCGGGCGAACGGGGAACCGGGGCCGTGGATGGCCCTGAATACGAAAGCAGGAGTGGAGCATGAGCGAAGAAGGGCGTGACCGTTTCGAGATTCCCAAGGAAATGCGATCGATGGCCGAGGCGAGCTTTGACCAGGCCCGCAAGGCCTTCGAGAAGTTCGTCTCCAGCGCGCAAGCGACCGCTGGAACGATCGAGGAGAAGGGGGAGGCGGTTCGGGCCGGCGCCAAGGAAATCAGCGCCAAGGCGATCTCCTACGCCGAAAAGAACGTTCAGGCGTCGCTGGACTATGCGCAGTCGCTGCTGCACGCCAGGGATCTGACCGAGGTGATGCGGTTGCACAGCGAATATGTGCAGACGCAGATGCGGTCGCTGGCGGAACAGGCCAGCGAAATGGGCCAAGCCGTGAGCCGTGCGGCGATGGATGCCGGCCGGGCCGCGATGGATGCTGCCAAGCGGAAAGACTAAGCCATCGCCTGCAGGGGTTGATTTCATGGCTATCCTCAGCCGGAACGTGCGTCCGGCGGGGGCCTGTTATGTGGCAATGCAAACTAAATTTCGTTGCGTTGCACAAATTTGACATGATATGAGTGTACTTCAGCGTTGCCCGACAAACGGGCACCCCCGTGAGGTAGCTTGCGTGATCCACGACGTTTCCGGCCGATGGGCTGCCGGGGCCGTTCGCAGGGGTCACATCGTTTTCACCCGATTGCGAAGGATGCATGAAATGGCCAATTCCGATCCCTTCTCTGCCTCGATCATCCCGTTCGAGGTCCCCGAGCAGGTCCGCGCGTTCGCCGAGAAGGGCGTTTCGCAGGCCCGCGACAGCTACGCCAAGTTCAAGGATGCCGCCGAGACCCAAAACAGCGCCATCGAGGCGATGTTCTCCAGCGCCAGCAAGGGCGCCAGCGAATATTCGGCGAAGCTGATGGAAATCATGAAGGCCAACACCTCGGCGACGCTCGACTTCGCGCAGGAGCTGATCGGCGTGAAATCGCCCACCGAGGCGATGGAGCTGTGGACCTCGCACGCCAGGAAGCAGTTCGAGGCTTTCACCGCCAGCACCAAGGAACTCGCCGAGCTCGGCCAGAAGGTTGCGACCGAAACCGTCGAGCCGATCAAGGCCAGCGCGTCGAAGCTGTTCAAGCCGGCCGCCTGATCGATACGGCCATTGCTTACCAAAGCCCGGGCGGCCAGCCCGGGCTTTTTGTTTTCGCCGGGGATCGCCGAGGGGACCTACGGATTTTCCGCCGGCGACGCCGGCAGGCGCGAACTTCGGGCGCCTCCGGACCGACCACAACAGGGCATCTGCCGGCCTTGCCAAAGGGCGGCGTTGCACCTAGTTTCCGGCCCATTCGGCGCCCCCTTTTTGGGGTGGCCCAAGGATGCAGTTGTAGCTCAGTTGGTTAGAGCGCCTGTCTGTGGAACAGGAGGTCGGTGGTTCGAGCCCACCCAACTGTACCACTCCCAAAATTCCCCTGTGGTTCCAGCATCATATTGATGGACCTGTCCCGTTGGCCCACTCTGGATAGCCGCGGGCCGCGCCAGCGCTGCCGGGATCGCTGAGGGGAGGCCGCCGGATGGATTTCGAATTTTCGTCACAGCACGAGCAGGTGCGTGAGACCGTCGCCCGGTTCGCTGCCGAGGAAATCGCGCCGCTGGTCGCGGAGGCTGAGGAGACCGAGGTTCTTCCCCGCGAACTGTTCCGCAAATGGGCCGCGCTCGGACTGCTCGGCGTGCGTAATCCGGAGGCCGATGGCGGCTCTGGATTCGACAAGATCAGCGACTGCATCGTCCGCGAGGAGCTGAGCCGGGTTTGCCAGGCATTTGCTTCATCCTGGTCGGCGCACACCCACCCGCTGACGAGAGCAATGCGGACATCTCGTTACTACGTCGCGATGTCAGCTAGTGACCCCACAGCGGACATCCCGGACATGCAACACTCAAGCTGTCTGGCCGATCAATCCTGAGGCGGCGATGAGCGCTGCTTTCATGATAACCGACTCGGGAATGTCCTCGAAGACAGCTCCCTCTACTTCCATCGTCCGACAAGGCTCGTCGCCGCAAACCGAGCAACACTTACTGCTTCCAACGCTGGCACCTATCCACTCTTCTATTGGTTTATCAGCGATCCAGATGCGGTTTGACTGGGACGACTCTTTCCTAAATGAGCTTTCGCTGATTTCCCGAACTTCGAGGATTGGCTCAACGTTTAGGGGCTTGAGTGCCTCTCTCAATTTCACGATAGCGCTTTGCAGATGTTGGTACGTCGCATCGCAGCGCGGACACGTCCCTCCGGCGCTGACCAGCCGCTGCCAGACGATCGGCAATTGCCTCATGTCAGCCTTTTCACTTCTTGCTGGCTTGTCGCCGCAGCACTTTTGTACGGTCTCAGTTGCAGTCTCAAGTCTCTGCGGTGCAACTGTCACTTCAACGGCCTTGGTAGACCCGCCACAGCATGAACCTGACATGATCCGGGCTCCATTTTCTGAATTTCATATTCATTGATGAATTTATACTCATTGGGCGATGCGCATTGCGCAAAATCAAGAATTTCTAGCTAGCGGTAATGGCCATTCGTTGCTGCGCTGAGCCATTGCTACAAAGGCAAATCCAGGCGGGAAAATAAGCCAATCTTTTCAAGGATAGGTTGGGCCGGTTCCCGATTCCCATCCAACAGCAGCAGCGGTTCGACCGGCATCACGCAGGCCTCGCAACGAAGCGACACGGCGTTTTCCACGCCGGGCGCGGAGCTTGCGTCCGGCCTTTGCTTGCCAATCCCCCGGTGTTCACCCACAATTCGCCAGGTCACTGCTTCGGGGGGATTCATGTCTGCACTCCGGTTCACGAAGTTCCAGCTTGGTTTGATGCTCGCCACGGTGCTGTCGGTTTCGATGTGGCCGGCCGCGGGCAGGGCCTATACGCCCGAGCAGCAGGAAGCCTGCACCGGCGACGCGATGCGCCTGTGCGGCGCCTTCGTTCCGGACGTGGACCGCATCACCGTCTGCATGATCCAGAACAAATCGCAGCTCTCGCCCGGCTGCCGGGCGCATTTCCGGCCCGAGCCGTCGTCCGAGGTCACGTCGGTCAACGCAGGCAAGCCGCTCAACATCAAGCCGGCCACTCAGCGCAAGCCGGTCAGTCGGAGGGATTGAAGCCGCTGGCCCCCGATTTCGGGGGCGCGGCCATTATTCCCTTCTGTGCCCTCCCTTGCGGCGCGACAGACTGACACCTTGCGGCGGGGCGGCCAATCCACATCTTCCTCAGGTCAGGAGAGAGATGCAGTGAGCGATCATCATAAACGGGAGCTGGACCGGCACTTTGCCTGGTTCGAAGGCAAACTGCCGCGGCGGCCCGCCCAATTCGTCGTTTGGCTGCGCAAGCCATCGTCGCGACTGGTCCGGATTCCGGTGGCCGGCCTGCTGGTGGTCGGCGGAACTCTGAGCTTCTTGCCGGTGCTCGGACTGTGGATGCTGCCGCTCGGACTCGTTTTGTTCGCGCAGGACGTGCCGGTGCTGCAAAAGCCGACAGCCAAGACACTCGGCTGGGTTGAGCGCAAATGGATCGAACGTCAGCGCGCAAGAACCCCGCAATGACTCTTTTTCAGGCGCCCGACGATTCAATTTTCGACTCTGTTGCAGCGCAGGTGTGACTCAAAAGCCTACTCCGCTGATTAATCAGGGGCTTCTCCACGCTTGCCGGTAAATTTTTCTTTCGCGAATCAGCGCGCTGATTCATTTTCGCCTCCTGGGGTCAATCTGGAGGCCAAGGTATGAACGTCATTGTTTTCGCATCGCGTAAAGGTGGCTCGGGAAAAAGTACCCTGGCGGCCCATCTCGCGGCGCATGTCCATAAGGCAACGAAGCCCTGTTTGCTCGTCGATGCCGATCCGCAGGGGTCGTTGACCCTGTGGCACAAGCTGCGCGGCACCAATGAGCCGCCGATCAAGACCGCCGTCAATTCCGTCAGCGGGATCGTGGCCGCCGCCAAGCGCGACGGCTTCGAATGGGTGTTCATCGATACGCCGCCGAACCTGTCGGCCGTCGTCGACGATGCCATCAAGAACGCCACCATGGTGATCATTCCGGCACGTCCGGGGGTATTCGACGTCAACGCCGTGCAGGAAACGATTCAGACCTGCCGTGCCGCGCGCAAGCCCTATGCGGTCGTGATCAACGGCGCACCTGCGCGCCGCGACGACGCGGAAAGCCCGATCGTCGCCATCGCGCGGGAAGCTCTCGCCAAGTTCCGCGCACCGGTGTGGGGCGGTCAGATCACCAACCGCGCCGATCTCCTGATGGCGCTCAGCCATGGCGAAGGCGCGCGGGAGTATTATGCCGAAGGCCGTGCGGCGGCGGAAATCGGCCGGCTCTGGGCTGCGATCGAACGCTCGGTGAAGGCGATCCGCGGCAACGCTTCCGCGACCGGCGCGATGCACAAGCAGGCGGCATAGTTCTGCCGTTCTGCAAGGCCTACAAAGAACGCGCGGTCTCCGCGCGTTTTTCTTGTGCGCCCAGCATGGGCGCACTCTTATGGGTGCAAGTCCCATCGTGAGTTGATCACAACGAACGAAGCGAAGCGCAACTGCATGAGGGAGACCGAGTGTGGGGAGGAAGCGTGGAGCGAAGCTGCGGGCCGATGAACAAGAACCGGATAGAAGGCGTTGCGGACCAGGGCGAGCGGGCAAGAAATCGCGAAGCTCTCGTGATCAAGGGGAAGCGGCGTAAATCCGGCGGTCGTGCAGTGAAGGAGTGCGTTCTTACCTGGGGAGATCTCGCCTTGTGCCCGAAAGGGCAACGGTGTCGAGCCGGAGCGAGAAGTCAGCCGAGGTCGTAGTAGTCGGTGGGAAGGCTGCGAGCCGTCTTGCAGGCGAAGGGCCGAACGAGAGGGAGTGTTCGACGCCATGTCGATGTGGCGAGCATCGCATCAGATGCCTGCGCGAGCAGGGCGGCCCGGGGTAGGACGCGGTGAATCCGCGTGTGGCTCGGGCAGCGATGAAGCTCGTCTCCCGCGGCATGAACCGAAGGACACAGGGTCAGCGCTGCTTCTAGCGGTACTGGCGAGAGAGAACCTGCAACGGGCGTGGAAGCGGGTGCGGGCCAACAAAGGCGTAGCCGGTGTAGACGGTCTGGATATTGACCAGACTGCCGCGCATCTACGCACGGCGTGGCCCGTGCTCCGCGAGCAACTGTTGTCGGGGACGTACCGGCCCAGTCCGGTGCGACGGGTGACGATCCCCAAGCCTGAGGGTGGGGAGCGCGAGCTTGGCATCCCGACGGTGACGGATCGTCTGATCCAGCAGGCGCTGCTGCAAGTGCTGCAGCCCATTCTTGATCCAACCTTCAGCGAGCACAGCTACGGCTTCCGGCCGGGCCGAAGCGCGCATGACGCCGTCCTTGTGGCGCAGTCATACGTGCAATCGGGCCGCCGGATCGTGGTGGACGTGGACCTGGAAAAGTTCTTTGACCGGGTCGATCACGACATCCTCATCGACCGCCTCCAGAAACGGATCGGGGACACCGGGGTCATCCGGCTGATCCGTGCGTATCTGAACAGCGGGATCATGGACGATGGCGTGGTCCGGACGCGCATGATGGGGACGCCGCAGGGCGGCCCGCTATCGCCGCTGCTGGCCAACGTCCTGCTCGATGAAGTGGACAAGGCGCTGGAACGTCGGGGCCATTGCTTCGTGCGCTACGCCGACGATGCGAACGTCTACGTTCGCAGCCGCCGGGCGGGCGAACGGGTGATGGCGCTGCTTCGGCGGCTCTACGGCAAACTGCGCTTGACGATCAACGAGACCAAAAGCGCAGTGACCGGTGTGTTCGGTCGCAAGTTCCTCGGCTACGGCTTCTGGCCGGGGCCGGGTGGTGTGATCAAACGCAAGGTTGCTGACAAGCCGCTGAGGACGTTCAAGCAGTGCATCCGGCAACTGACCGGCCGCAATGGCGGGCGCAGTATGCAGGATGTGGTGGATCATCTGCGGCCCTACATTCGGGGATGGAAGGCTTACTTCCGGCTGGCGCAAACCCCACGGGTCTGGCGAGAGCTCGACCGGTGGCTGCGTCATCGGCTGCGTGCCATCCAGCTCAAGCAGTGGAAGCGCGGCACGACCATGTACAGGGAATTGCTGGCGCTGGGAGCCAAGCTTGACGTTGCGCGAAAGGTGGCGGCCAACAGCCGTCGCTGGTGGCGTAACAGCGGCATGCTCCTCAACGCCGTGTTGACCCTGAACTGGTCGGACCGGCTGGGACTGCCCCGGCTCTCATGACCTCAACTTCTCGAACCGCCCGGTGCGGACCCGCATGCCGGGTGGTGTGGCAGGGGAGCGACCCAAAAGGTCGCCCCCTATGCCGATTTGGTGTGCTCCTTCCGCCGGCCGGAAGGGTGACGGCAGTGCTCAGGCCACCATCAGCATGTAGAAGATGATCACCGGCGACAGGGTCAGGATCACCGACCAGACGCCGAGCGCCCAGAGAATGTCCTCGGTGGTAAAGCCCTGAGCTTCAGGAAATGTATGGTCTTGAGTGTTCACGACGCCCCCGCGTTTTTGATTTTCTTGTGGGGATGACGCTAGCAGCCGAATTTTAAGAAGCCGGTCGCGATTTCGCTCGCATTTGAACACAGGTGCTACCGCCGGTTAACGACGATGCGCACCTGCCGTGCTCATTTCAGCTCATCAGTAGGCGATAGGCCAGCACCGGCGTCAGGCCGAGGACGGCCGCCCACAGGCCGAACGACGACACCAGCAGAACGTCCTGCATTCTCTGGACCCGCTCGCAAATCGGATATTTGGCGTTGGCGATGGTTTGAGTGGTCATTGGTCTCCCCCATATTCTTGTTATGGGGATTCAATAAGCCTCAAATTCTAAGAACGCCGCCGCGGTATCGTTCGGAGTCGAGCGTTCGAATTCACCGCGCATTAACCAGCCGGATCGGTCGCAGGCTGATCGATCCGTTTGCGGGACGGCCACGGCGGCTGAGGATCCCTCCCCACGACGCGACGGGGAGGGACCAAGCGCAGCGCGTTTGCTATGCCGCTTGCGGCGATGCCTCCCGCCTTCGCTCCATCTCCGCATCAAGCCGCGCCGCCAGTTCGGCGCCGACTTCGACCATCGGCAGGCGGACCTCGGCGCGCTCGATCAGCCCGGTCCGCGCCAGCCAGTACTTCGCCGGCGCCGGGCTCGGCTCGGCGAACAACAGGCGGGTGAGTTCGGCAATGCTTTCCCAGCGCGCCGAAGCGGCGTCGCGGTTGCCCTCCCTCAGCAGCGTGCGCACCGATGCGAACGTCTCGGTCTCGATGTGCGCCGACAGCAGGATGGCGCCGTCGGCGCCGTCGCCGAGTGCCTCGTAATATTGCGCGTCCTCGCCGGTCAGAACCCGAAAGCCCGCCGGCCGCCGGCGCAACAGGTCGATGGACTGTGCGCGGTCGGCGCAGCAATCCTTCAGGCCGACGATGTTCGGGTGTTGCGCGAGCTCCAGCAGCGTCTCGTTCGTCAGGTTGACCGCGGTCCGGTAGGGAATGTTGTAGAGCACGATCGGCCACGAGGCATGATCGGCCAGCGCGCTGAAATGTTGCTGGAGGCCGCGCTGCGACGGCCGCAGGTAATAGGGACTTGCGATCAGGTAACCGTCGATCGGCCAAGTGGCGGTCTCGTCGAGCGTGTCGAGCATCTTGCGCGTGCTGGCGCCCGACAGCCCGAGACAGATCGGCAGGTAGCGTCCGCTTTCGCTGATCTCGACGCGAACGAGAGCGACGACCCGCTCCAGTTCGGCGATGCCGAGCGTCATGCCTTCGCCCGACGTCGCCGCGAGGATCAGTCCGTCGACCGGTCCATCGGCATAGTGTCGCACCAGCCGGCGCAATGAGGTTTCGTCGAGCTCGCCGTCGCGGAACGGCGTGACGAGCGGCAGCCAGAGGCCCTGCAATTGCGATCGAAGGTCAGTCATTGGTCCATCTCCTTGGGGGTAGGCCGGAGACGGGACAATAAAAAACCCCGTCCGAACGGCGGGGTTTTGAGGATCGGCAGTGAGCGAGAAGTCTATCGCGCGCGTCGATCTCCAGTCCCCGGAAGGGGAGCTTTTTTCGACAGCGCCAGCGTGCACGGAATCGTGATCATTGCGAAATGATGATCGGCGACAGTAAAACTGTCAATGGTTCGCGAAGGTGCAAGCGTGTCGCAACAATGTCGTCTTGCAAAAAAAAGCCGGGCTCGAAGAGCCCGGCTTAAGGTATTGGCCACGTGAGGCCGACACAATCACCTTCCAAGAGGGATTACCTGAGTGTTCGCGCCACTGGAGGAGGGGGACAAATGCGCAGCGCGAAACCTCAGCGTGGAAGATTATGATCCCCGTTGGTGCCTTGCAGCAACCGCCCAAGTCGCATGTCAGTCATGCGGAGACCGGGGGTTTATGGAAAACCAGAGCCTTTTCAATTCTGATTGAATCAAAATCGGCTCCAGTCATTTGTTTGGATGCGTTTTCTTTACGCGAACCGGTACCCACCCCGCGTCAGGTGCGGGGCAGGCTTTCGTCGCAGGTCACGACGGCCAGCGCTGCGCCTTGCTCACCACGAAGTCGCGGAACACCTGCACCCGCGCCACCGTTTTCAGCTCTTCAGGATAGACGAAATAGGTGTCGAGCTGGATCGAATCCGACTCGCCGAACAGCTGCACCAGGCGGTTGTTTTCCTCGACCAGATAATCCGGCAAGGCTGCGATGCCGAGGCCCTGCTGGCACGCACGCACCAGGCCGAGGATGTTGTTGACCTTGAAATAGGCCTCGCGCGGACCGGAGCCGTTGCGGCCGGCCTCGATCAGCCAGTTGCGGTTCTGCAGATGCGGTGCGACCTGTCCGTCGGCGAGCGTGATGATGCGGTGCGCGTCGAGTTCGTCGAGCGTGCGCGGCGTGCCGAAGCGCTTGATGTATTCCGGCGAGCAATAGGCGTGGAAGCCCATCGCGAACAGCTTGCGCTGGATCAGGTCCGGCTGCGTCGGCTTGCGGGTGCGGATCGCGACATCGGCCTCGCGCATCGACAGGTCGAGTTCTTCGTCGGTGACGATCAGCGAAATCCGGATCTCCGGATAAAGCGCCGTGAATTCGCCGAGCCGCGGGATCAGCCAGTTGATGCCGACGCCCGGGGTGGTGGTGATCTTGAGATCGCCACTCGGCCGCTCGCGGCTGTCGGTGAGCTTGGCGCGCGCCGCCTGCAGCTGCATGAACACGTCATGCGCGGTGCGGAACAAGAGGTCGCCCTGCTCGGTCAGGATCAGGCCGCGCGCATGGCGGTGGAACAGCGATACCGAGAGCTCCTGCTCCAGCGCGCTGACCTGGCGTGACACGGCCGATTGCGACAGGCCGAGCTGCTCGCCGGCATGCGTGAAGCTGCCCGCTTCCGCCGCCGCGTGAAACACCTTCAGCTTGTCCCAGTCCATATCGGTAAATCCGTCGCGGGTTCGTGCCATGATCATTCAGCCGCTGCGCGTTCGCTGGCGCACAATGCGAGAAAACGTTCGGCCTCGAGCGCCGCCATGCAGCCGAGGCCGGCGGCGGTGACCGCCTGCCGGTAGGTTTCGTCGGCGACGTCGCCGGCGGCAAACAGGCCGGGCACCGAGGTCGCGGTCGAGTTCGGCGCCACCTCGACATAGCCCGACGGTTTCAGCTTGATCTGGCCGAGCACGAGGTCGGTTGCGGGCGCATGTCCGATCGCGATGAAGACGCCGTCGGCCGGCACTTCCGTCAGCGTGCCGGTCTTGACGTTCTTCAGGCGGACATGGGTGACCTTGCCGGGATTTTCGGTGCCGCAGATCTCGTCGATGGCACTATCCCATACCACCTTGATCTTGGGATGCTTGAACAGGCGATCCTGCAGGATGCGCTCGGCGCGGAAATGATCGCGGCGATGCACGATCGTCACTTGCGACGCGAAATTGGTGAGGAACAGCGCTTCCTCGACCGCGGTGTTGCCGCCGCCGACCACGACGACTTCCTTGCCGCGATAGAAAAATCCGTCGCAGGTCGCGCAGGCCGAGACGCCAAAACCCTTGAACTTTTCTTCCGACGGCATGCCGAGCCAGCGCGCCTGTGCGCCGGTGGCGAGGATGACCGTTTCCGCCAGATAGACCTCGCCGCTGTCGCAGGTCAGCCGGAACGGCCGCTGCGCCAGCTCGAGTTTGGTGACGAGATCGGTGACGATCCTGGTGCCGACATGGCTGGCCTGCTTTTCCATCTGCTCCATCAGCCAGGGGCCCTGGATGACATCGGCAAAGCCCGGATAGTTCTCGACGTCGGTGGTGATGGTGAGCTGGCCGCCGGGCTGGATGCCCTGGATCAGCACCGGTTCAAGCATCGCGCGCGCGGCATAGATCGCGGCGGTGTAGCCGGCCGGGCCGGAACCGATGATGACGACCTTGGCATGGATAGGGGCAGGCATAGGGCAGGTCCCTCTCTTAAGGGAATTTGGTCAGCTTTTCGCGGAATGCGCGCGGAAAGGCATCGCCGCGGCGCCGAAAGTGTCGAATCCAAGATAGGGCATCTGCCAAGCTATGCAAGAATTGCATTCCATATCAGCGAATTTTCTCCGGAGGTAGAAAAATTTCGCACCGCACGCGCAATAAAATTGCGCAAACTCCGCGAGCTGCGCTAAGAGTGTGACCGGTATTTTCCCCGCCAGCACCGTCAGCCAGGACCTGGACCCGCGTGTCGAAGAATCTTGACGAAATCGACCTCAAAATCCTCGCCGAAATCCAGGCCGACGGCCGAATCACCAATGTCGAATTGGCCAAGCGCGTCGGCATCTCGCCGCCGCCCTGCCTGCGCCGGGTCCGGACGCTCGAGGAAGCCGGCTATATCCAGGGCTATCGCGGCTTGCTGGATCCGCGCCGGCTCGGTTTCGACGTCACGGTGTTCGCGTCCGTGCACCTTTCCAGCCAGGCCGACGCCGATCTGCGCGCGTTCGAGGATTTCGTGCGCGCCGAGCCCCTGGTGCGGGAATGCTGGATGCTGTCGGGCGAGGTCGATTTCATCCTGAAATGCGTGGCTCCCGACATGGCGACGTTCCAGGATTTCGTCACCCATCTGACGGCCGCACCCCATGTGCGCAACGTCCGGACGTCGCTGGTGCTGCACAACTCGAAATACGAGGCCGCGGTGCCGCTGGAATTGAAAGTGCCGGGCTAGTTGCGAGTCATCCCGGGGCGCGCGTTAGCGCGAACCCGGAATCTAGAGATTCCCCGGTGCGCAATTGCGCACCTGCGGTCTGGTCCTACGGACCATCCCGGAATGACGGATTGTGTGACGGCGCTCGATTACTTCTTCCGCATCGCGTCGATGCTGTACGGCCCGCCGCCGGCGGTCGACAGATACAGGCACGCAAAGCAGAACAGGATCGCCGGGGTGCCGGCATTGAAGAGCGGATGCCATACCGGCGCGTCGATGCCGGCCTTGAACATATGGCCGATGAAGTAAGCGAAAGCCATTTGGCCGGCGAGAATGAACGCCACAATCTGCGTGAACAGGCCGATCAGCAGCAGCGCGCCGAGAACCAGTTCGATGGCACCTGCGGTCATGATCAACGGTGGCGGATTGGCGAAGAAGGGCAGCACCGGAATCTTGAATATCTTGGCAACGCCATATTGAAGCACAAGCAAGCCGGTGATGAAGCGAAACAGGCTCAGCGCTGTCGGCTGCCATTTCGCCAGAAGCTTCTCGAATGTGTCCATATTTGTGTCCCCCAAAGTTAAAGCGTCCAATTCGTAACGTGTCGCAGGCTGGATGGAAAGCATGTCGCCATCATGAATTTTTGCGTCCCTCGCAAAGCAGCATCGGAATAATGCTGTCGGTGCAGTGTTGCTGCATTGCGTCGCGTTTCATCACGCGATTGTCATGGGACGGCCCGCCGCCGACCGGACAATGAAAAAGGCCGGGAAACATCCCGGCCCTTTTCATGCAGAAATTTGAAAGTGCGTTGGCCGCGTTTCTAGCGCCACTCGACCTTGGTGATCTCGTAGGCCTTGGCGCCGCCGGGCGCCATCACTTCCACGGACGCGCCCTTCTTCTTGCCGATCAGCGCGCGCGCCAGGGGCGAGGTGATGGAGATGCGGCCCTTCTTGGCATCGGCCTCCGGCTCGCCCACGATCTGCCACACCGCCTTCTTGTCGGTGTCCTCGTCGACCAGGGTGACGGTGGCGCCGAACTTGACGGTATCGCCGGAGAGCTTGGAGATGTCGATGATGTCGGCGCGCGCCAGCTTGTCCTCCAGCTCGGCAATGCGGCCTTCATTGTGGGACTGCTCTTCCTTGGCGGCGTGATATTCCGCGTTCTCCGAAAGGTCGCCATGCGAGCGCGCCTCGGCGATGTGCTCGATGATGCGCGGACGCTCCACCGACTGGCGCTGCTTCAACTCGACCTCGAGAGCGGCATAGCCGCCCGCGGTCATCGGAACCTTTTCCATCGTTCTTTATCCTTCAACTTCATGCGGACCAATCCGCGGTACGCACAAACGCCGAAACAGAACACCTTCACGACTGGCGGGTTCCAGTCATGCCTGGCTTCATTGCCGATCCGTTGCCGGGCGAAGCTGCCCGGCGCGAGGATCAGGTTTCGGAAAAATAACTCTGCAGCGTGCGGACCTCAAGGTCCCCGCCCAGGTAGGCGCGGATGCCCTGCGCGGCCGCCACGGCGCCCGAAAGAGTGGTGTAATATGGCACTTTATGCAAGAGGGCAGCACGCCGCAATGAGCGGCTGTCGGCCAGCGCCTGCGGACCTTCGGTGGTATTGAAGACCAGCTGGATGTCGCCGTTCATGATGGCGTCGACGATATGCGGCCGTCCTTCCAGCACTTTGTTCACCTTTTCGGTCGGCACCCCGAAATCGGCAAGGAAGCGCTGGGTGCCCGAGGTGGCCATCACCTTGAAGCCGGCCTCGGACAACAGCCGCACCGCCTCGGCGATCCTGACCTTGTCGATGTCGCGGACCGAGACGAACACGGTGCCCTTGCGCGGCACCCTTGTGCCGCCGCCGAGCTGACTCTTGGCGAACGCCACTTCGAACGAGCGGTCGATGCCCATCACCTCGCCGGTCGATCGCATCTCCGGACCGAGCACGGTATCGACGCCGGGGAAGCGGGCGAACGGGAATACCGACTCCTTGACGCCGACATGGCCGAGCTTGCGCTTCTTCAAGTTGAAGTCTGCGAGCTTCTCTCCGGCCATGATCCGCGCGGCGATCTTCGCCACCGGCATGCCCATCACCTTGGCGACGAACGGCACCGTGCGCGACGCGCGCGGATTGACCTCGAGCACGTAGATGTCGCCGTCCTTGATGGCGTATTGCACGTTCATCAGCCCTACCACGTCGAGGCCGAGCGCGAGTTCCCGGGTCTGCCGCTCAAGCTCGGCAATCATCTGGGCGTCGAGCGAATGCGGCGGCAGCGAGCAGGCGGAGTCGCCGGAGTGAATGCCGGCTTCCTCGATATGCTCCATGATGCCGACGATGAAGGTGTCCTTGCCGTCGCACAGGCAGTCGACGTCGATCTCGATGGCGTCGGACAGATAGCGGTCGAACAGCAGCGGATTGGTGCCGAGCACGGTATTGATCTGGCCGGTCTTGTCGTTGGGGTAGCGCGCCTTGACGTCGCCGGGCACCAGCTCCGGCAAGGTGCCGAGCAGATAATCGCCAAGCTGGCTTTCCTCGCGAATGATCTGCATCGCGCGGCCGCCGAGCACGTAGGACGGACGCACCACCAGCGGCAGGCCGAGATCGGCGGCTACCAGCCGCGCCTGCTCGACCGAATAGGCGATGCCGTTCTTCGGCTGCTTCAGGCGAAGCTTGTCGAGCACGCGCTTGAAGCGGTCGCGATCTTCGGCGAGGTCGATGGCGTCGGGCGAGGTACCGAGGATCGGCACATTGGCGGCTTCCAGCGCGCGGGCGAGTTTCAACGGGGTCTGGCCGCCGAACTGAACGATGACGCCGTGCAGGGTGCCGTTCTTGCATTCGGTCGCGATGATCTCCAGCACGTCTTCCGCGGTCAGTGGCTCGAAATACAGCCGGTCGGCGGTGTCGTAGTCGGTCGACACCGTTTCCGGATTGCAGTTGATCATGATGGATTCGTAGCCCGCGTCGTGCAGCGCGAAACAGGCATGACAGCAGCAATAGTCGAACTCGATGCCCTGGCCGATCCGGTTCGGTCCGCCGCCGAGAATGATGACCTTCTTCGCATCCGACGGCGCGCTCTCGTCGGCAAGCGCGCCGGCGAACGGGGCTTCATAGGTCGAATACATGTAGGCGGTGGGCGAAGCGAATTCCGCCGCGCAGGTGTCGATGCGCTTGAATACCGGGCGTACTCCGAGCGCCTGGCGCTGCGCCGTGACCTTGGCCTCGGTGGTTTCGGAAAGCACCGCAAGCCGCGCATCCGAAAAGCCCATCGCCTTCAGGGTCCGCAGCCCGAACGCATGGGCGGGCAGGCCGCTCCGCTTGATCTTTGCTTCCATCTCGACGATGCCGCGCATTTCCGCGAGAAACCACGGATCGATCTTGCAGGAGGTGAAGATCTCTTCGTCCGACCAGCCGAGCCGCATCGCCTGCGCCACCTGCAGGATCCGGTTCGGCGTCGGCGTGCCCAGCGCGGCGCGAATCGCGTTCTTGTCGTCGCTGCGGCCGAGCCCCTCGATCTCGATCTCGTCGAGACCGGTCAGGCCGGTCTCGAGGCCGCGCAGCGCCTTCTGCAGACTTTCCTGGAAGGTGCGGCCGATCGCCATCACTTCGCCGACCGACTTCATCGAGGTGGTCAGGGTGTGGGAGGCGCCGGGAAATTTCTCGAACGCGAAGCGCGGAATCTTGGTGACGACGTAGTCGATGGTCGGCTCGAACGAGGCCGGCGTGGCGCCGCCGGTGATGTCGTTGGCGATCTCGTCCAGCGTGTAGCCGACCGCGAGCTTGGCCGCGACTTTGGCAATCGGAAAACCGGTGGCCTTCGAGGCCAGCGCCGAGGAGCGCGACACCCGCGGATTCATCTCGATCACGACCATGCGGCCGTCGGCCGGATTGACGCCGAACTGCACGTTGGAGCCGCCGGTCTCGACCCCGATCTCGCGCAGCACCGCCAGCGAGGCGTCGCGCATGATCTGGTATTCCTTGTCGGTCAAGGTCAGCGCCGGCGCCACCGTAATGGAATCGCCGGTGTGCACGCCCATCGGATCGAGGTTCTCGATCGAGCAGATGATAATGCAATTGTCCTTCTTGTCGCGCACCACCTCCATCTCGAACTCTTTCCAGCCGAGTACGCTTTCCTCGATCAGGACCTCGTCGGTGGGGGAAGCGTCGATGCCGCGTTCGACGATCTCGATGAACTCGGCCTTGGTGTAGGCGATGCCGCCGCCGGTGCCGCCCATGGTGAAGGAGGGGCGGATGATGGCGGGCAGGCCGATATCGTCGAGCGCGCGCAGCGCGTCGGGCAGGCTCTTGGTCTGGGTCGAGCGCGGCGTCTCCAGCCCGATCCTGGTCATGGCCTCGCGGAAACGGCCGCGGTCCTCGGCCTTGTCGATGGCGTCTGCGGTGGCGCCGATCATCTCGACGTCGAATTTCGCCAGCGTGCCTTGCTTGCGCAAGCTTAGCGCGCAGTTCAGCGCGGTCTGCCCGCCCATGGTGGGCAATAGCGCAAAGCCGCCGGGAATGACGTTGCGTTCCTTCTCGATGATCTTGGCGACGATTTCCGGCGTGATCGGCTCGATATAGGTGGCGTCGGCCAGTTCCGGATCGGTCATGATGGTGGCCGGATTGGAATTGACGAGGACGATGCGGTAGCCCTCGTCCTTCAGCGTCTTGACCGCCTGGGTGCCGGAATAGTCGAATTCGCAGGCCTGGCCGATCACGATGGGACCGGCGCCGATGATTAGGATGGTGGAGATGTCGGTTCTTTTGGGCATCAAGTCTCGCGAACTGGGATTTGGGCACAAAAAAAGGGCGCGCCTGCCGCGCGTCCCTTGAGCCTTAGCGCGTATTCCTCGCGCGCGGGTGGTCTTTAGACCAGATTCCGCAGCCGCGAAAGGGTCTTAAAGGTCCAATCAACCGGCATTTTGGGCGATTCGGCCCGGGGGCTGGCCGGGAATCGGCGAGGGGGAGCGCTGGCCTGCCGAGCCGAAGCTGCAGAGCAGCGAAGGCTGGAGGCCCGGCCTGGATTCGAACCAGGATAAAGAGCGATGCACTGCTCTCGCGTCGACGCTTTCCGCCACCGGGCCGCATCAATCATCGCCGATCACGCCGCCGTGAGCCATCCCGGCTATCTATTAACCTTAACTGGACGGAGGAAGGCGCGACCAGCCCGGCGGGGCGCGTCTCAAAAAGCGTGCCGCGCCACAAAAGTCATCCGCCACGGATTGTGACCGATGTTGAAATGGGCGCGCGAGGCGGTGAATCCGGCTGCCGCCAGCTTCGCCACCATCTCGGCTTCGCTGTAGCGCTGCAGCCCGACCTTGGCGCGCAACTGCCGATAGTCCGAAAGCGCGGTGGAGACCAGCCCGATCAGGGCGTCCTTCAGGAAGCCGTGCTTGAGAGCGAAGCGCAGCAGCGCGGCTACATCCCTGGCCATGCCGACCTCGGGACGCAATATATCGCCCACCACCAGCCGCCCGCCGGGCTTCAACAACCGCTTGATCACGAGAAACGCCGCATCCAGCTCATCCGGCGTCATATATTGGGCGACCGAGTTCATGACCGCGAGATCGATGGATTTTTCGTCCATATTCCTCAAGTCATCGAGCGAGCGCACCCGGATCTTGGTGTTGGGGGCAAACCGCGCGATCAGCCGGCCGCGCACGCCCGGCGCCGGCTCCGCCAGATAAAGCTTGCCGCAGGCGTCGGCGACCTTGGCCGCCGAGAGGGCTTCGCCGCAGGCGTAATCAAGTACCACCGCGTCCGGCGACGAGATGTAGCCGATGATGTCGCGGGCGATGATCTGGAAATGCAGGTCGCGATGCAGCTTGCTCGCATAAATCGTATGCGTGGAATCGTAATAGTCGATCCAGTCTTCCATCGGTGAAGGCGTCCGGCAAAACAGGGGTTCCGGCCGGGGAACCGGCAGGTACATGACGCGTTAGATGGTTCGGCGACCAGTGTCCAATGCCGTCATGCCCGGTTCCTAACAGGAAGGTCCCTCGCGAGCAAAGCCGAGCGCGTCCGCAAGCTCGGTGGCATCACGTTGCGCTTGATCGGGCAGATCGCCAGGCTGCAGACCATCCAGGGCAATAACGAGGATTTACAGGCGCCAACGCGGCGTAGGCAATTACTTTGCCGCCACGATCGCAGGTGGCTTCCAGGTCCCGTCGCCCGGCGGCAGGATCGACGGTGCCTCGGTCTTGGGCCAGTAAAGCCGCATCACGAGGTAGATCTCGCCGTTCGGTGCGGGGAGCCAGTTTGACTCCTTGTCGGCGCCCGGGGATTTGTTCTGGATATAGAGGGTCAGCGACCCGTCGGCATTCTTCTTCATGCCGGGCAGCATCGGCGAGTTGATCAGATAGCGGTTGATCGGATTTTCGATCAGGAGCTGCGTCTTGCCGTCGTACATGGTCAGCGACCAAAAAGCCTCTACCGGCGGATATTGTCCGGCCGGAAAAGTGAGCGTGTATTTGGATTTGGAACCATCAAGCACCTCGCCATTGGCAAGCGCCTTCGCCATTGGATAGACGGCCTCGACAGCGTCGTTGCCATAGATGCCGCCCTTGGCGGCGGCGGCTCGCTTCAGCCAGTCGCCGCTGTAGAATTGCCGGTCTCCGAACAGCGATCCGATTTTCCATCCATTTACGTCTTTCTGTCCGCTAGCAAGATACCCTTCGACTTTCTCTTCGCCGTCCTTCATCCCCAGCCCGATTTCAATCTTGTGGGTCAGCGGAAGGTCCTTGAAGTCAAAGGTCTTGCCGGCCCCGACGCCGATGCGCGCAAGCTTGGCGCGGATTTCCTTTTCTTCCGGTCCCGCCGGCGCGAATTGGAGAGCGAAGTCGAGATACTCAAAGAAGTTCTTCTTCACCATCTCCTTGTCGATCCTGGGAAAGTCCACTGCGGTCGCGGCGACCGTGGCCGGTTGCTTCAAATAGGCGGACAGTGGCTGCACCTTATAGCCGGCCTGGACCTTCTCAACGTTCGGCATGTCTGCAGAATTGAAAAGTTGCGTGCGGTAGGCAACGGCAGAAAACTGCGTCGAGGACTGGAAGACCTTCTTGATACCGGGCGGGGTGGCCCCCTTCCAATCGGGGCCAACCACCATATAGTCGCCGGCCTCGCCGCCGGTCGCGCGGCTACCGATATATCCGTAGTTGAACGTGTTGCCGTCGCACAGCATCACCGAATAATAGCGAGTTTTCTCGACAGCCGGCACCGAAAGAACGATCGGTTCGGCGCGCAGATCGAGCCATAAGAGCGAATACGGCGTGTCGCTGTTGGGAGTTATGACGGCCGTGTCCTTGTAGGTATAGACACGCGCCTCGTTCTTGATCTGATTGAACGGCGCCTTGAATTGCCCCGAGTTCCTGTCGACGGCATACTCGTACATGACAGCGTAGTTCATCACGATGGGCAGCCCGTAGATGAAGCCTTCCTCGGCGATGGCCTTGGCCTCGCGGATGTCAGGCCATTCCGCTTTGGCCTGCGCGTTCGCTGGGACAGCCTTGGCCGTTGTGACGGTGATTGCAGCCAGCGCTGCGGAACGGAGAAGATCGCGTTTCGTCAACATGGTACCGACTCCTTCCCTTCAGGGATGTTTGTGTTTGCACAGCGCCCTCAGTTCGCCTCACGGGACTTTCTTCATCGCCGGAATCTTCCACGATCCATCGATGAGCGAGGGCTTCTTCTCGCTCGGCCAGTAAGGCCGCATCATCAGCACGAAATCGCCCGATGGAGACGGAAGCCAGTTGGATTCCTTGTCCTTGCCCGGTGAATCCTTCTGGATGTAGAGATCGGCCGGACCGCGAGCATGCCGAGAATCCGATTCAGGCTTGTGACGTGCACGACATTCATCCCTTTCATCTTCTTGCAAAAGTTCGATCGATCGACTTGGAAGCATTCGCGCGCAAGGCACGTGAGGTCGCGTTCAAAAAGAACGTGCAATATAGGCTGCAAGAAAAGCCGCGGCGTATCGGAATCGAAGCAGGATCGCTGGAATTAGATGCTATAAAAGCCAAGCGTTGAAGGGCGAGTTCGGCTACCTCCACGAACAACAGATTAGCACGACCGAAGAATGAGGGCCAGCCGCGATCATTCCAGATTTTGTGCCTCTATCTTGTCGCGCTATGGGCCGTGTTTTCGAAATTCATGGTGCGGTGGGGCCTGGCTGTCCGGGACCATCTCGCTGTTCGCCGCGGATTTATCTTCGCGACATTTCCAGCGCTTCTTAATTATCTCAGCTCGTCGGGCCGCGTCACAGCGACTGGCCGCGTGGCTGAGTGACGCCGAATGTGACGAGACAAGGCGTTGCGATCCCGGTCAAGTCAACGTGCCGGTCAAAGCCAACGACGTGCGGTCTCAGATTGAACGGCGATGGCCTGCCTAACTGCCGACCGGTTAGGTGGCCGGAAGCTCGAACACCAGGCAGGTCGTGGTGGCATGCGCGAGCAGGCGGCCCTTGGCGTCGGTGATGCGCGCTTCCGCGGTTGCGGCGCGGCGGCCGACGCTCAGCGTGCGGCCTTCGGTGCGCACCGCTCCGGTATCCCTGGTCATGCCCTTGATGAAGGAGACCTTGAATTCCAGCGTGGTGTAGCCGATGCCCGGCGGCAGCATCGAGTGGACCGCGAGACCCATCGCGGAATCCAGCAATGTGGCGGCATAGCCGCCGTGCACCGAGCCGATCGGGTTGTAATGCCGGAAGCCCGGGATGCTGTGGAACGCGACGACGCCCGGCTCGGCGGTCTGGTCGAACGGTTCGATGGTCTGCATGATCGGCGGCGGAGGCAGTTTGCCGGCGAACATGGCGCGGACGAAATCGACGCCCGCCATCGACGCCATGACGTCGAGCGGCGTGACGCCGAATTCGATCTTGGGGGCGGTTCGGTCGTCCATGGGGTGGGCTCCTGCGCGTTACAATGATGGTCATCATACTAAATGTCCGATGATGAGGCCAGCCGTTTGACCACGCCAAACCTCGTCATGCCCGGACTTGATCCGGGCATCCATCGTCTTCAGGAAAGCTGGATTGCCGGGTCAAGCCCGGCAATGACGAGCGGTAGAGCGCGCGCTACGCCCGCTTGTTCGCCCGCATCAAGTCGGCGAACCGCTTGAACAAATAATGCGAGTCGCGCGGGCCGGGGGAGGCTTCCGGGTGATACTGCACCGAGAATACCGGCTTGCCCTCGAGCTGGATGCCGCAATTGGAACCGTCGAACAGCGAGATGTGAGTTTGCATCGCGCCTTTGGGCAGGGTCGCCTGGTCCACCGCAAAACCGTGGTTCATCGAGGTGATCTCCACCTTGCCGGTGGTCTCGTCCTTGACCGGATGATTGGCGCCGTGATGGCCCTGATGCATCTTCATGGTCTTGGCGCCGACCGCGAGGCCGAGCATCTGGTGGCCGAGGCAAATGCCGAAGGTAGGGGTGCCCGAAGAGATCAGCTTCTGGATCACCGGCACCGCATATTTGCCGGTCGCGGCGGGATCGCCGGGGCCGTTCGACAGGAACACGCCATCGGGTTTCATCGCCAGGATGTCTTCGGCGGACGTGGTCGCCGGCACCACTGTGACCTTGCAGCCTTCGCCGGCCAAGAGCCGCAGGATGTTGCGCTTGATGCCGTAGTCGATCGCTACCACGTTGAATTCGGGCTCGGTCTGCCGGCCAAAACCCTTCTGCCAGACCCACGGGGTTTCGTCCCAGGTGAAGCGCTGGGCTGAAGTGACCATCGGCACAAGGTCCATGCCTTCGAGGCCGGGCCATTCGCGCGCTTCTTCCTTCAGGCCGTGCAGATCGAACTGGCCGTCTTTGGCGTGCGCGATCACGGCATTGGGCATACCCTTGTTGCGGATCAGCGCGGTCAGCGCGCGGGTATCGATGCCGGAAATGCCGATGATGCCGCGCGCCTTCAGCCACTGATCGAGATGGTTGGTGGCGCGGTAGTTCGAGGGATCGGTGATGGCGCTGCGCAGGATCACGCCGCGCGCGCCCGGCGTCGCCGCCATATTCACCGTCTCGATGTCCTCGTCGTTGGTGCCGACATTGCCGATATGCGGGAAGGTGAAGGTGATGAGCTGCCCGGCATAGGAGGGATCGGTGAGGATCTCCTCATAGCCGGTCATCGCGGTGTTGAAGCAGACTTCGCCGACCGCCTGGCCTTCCGCGCCGAGGCCGAAACCCTCCAGCACGGTGCCATCGGCAAGCACGAGGAGCGCGGTCGGCTTGTGGTCCGGCCAGGCTGGGTTGTTTTCTGTTGATGTCATGAGCGCATTACATAGTCGCAGCATTCCCACCCGTCAAAGCCGGAAAAGGCGGATTCACATGCGGTTTTGCGCATATTTGACAGAAGGTGCGGGCGACCTAATCTGCGGTTCCCCGCTGTAGGCCGAATTGCCCCGAAAATCGCCCAATCCGGAGCCGAGCATGGACAATACGATGCCGATTCTGCTCGTTCCCGGGCTGGTGTCGTCGCCGCGGATTTACGCGCCTGTGGTCCCGGCCTTGTGGCGGTTCGGCCCGGTGACGGTGGCCAACCACATCCGCGACGGCAATATGGGCGCCATCGCGCGCCGGATCCTGGCCGAGGCGCCGCCGCGTTTCGCGCTGGCCGGGCACTCAATGGGCGGCTACATCGCCTTCGAGATCATGCGGCAGGCGCCGGACCGGGTGGCGAAGCTGGCGCTGATCAACACCCAGGCGCGGCCGGATACGCCGGAGGCCACCGCGCGCCGCCGCGGCCAGATCGCCCGCGCGCAAGAAGGCCAATTCCGCGCCATCCTCGATGAACTGTTTCCCGGCTTCGTACATCCGTCGCGGCGCGGCGACGCCTCTTTGCGCCAATTGGTCTACGACATGGGTGACGACGTCGGGGCGGAGGCCTTTGTCCGGCAGCAGACCGCCGTCATGACCCGGCCGGATTCCCGGCCGACGCTGGCATGGATCAAATGTCCGACGCTGGTGCTGACCGGCGACGAGGACAACACCATTCCGAATTCGCTGTCGGTGGAAATGGCGAACGGCATCCCCGGCGCAAGACTCGTGATCCTGCCGAATTGCGGTCACCTGCCGCAGCCGGAACAGCCGCAGGCGACCGCCGAAGCGCTGGTCGAATGGCTGCGGAACTAGTTGTTCTGACGCTGCGAACGGCCTAGATCAGTGCCCTGAAGGTTACAAAGGACATGACGATGCTGCGCGACGACATCAACAATGCGGTCAAGGACGCGATGCGGGCCAAGGACGAGCGCAAGCTCTCTACGCTGCGCATGGTCAATTCGACCATCAAGAACGCCGATATCGCCGCGCGCGGGGAGGGCAAGCCGCCCCTGACTGACGCGGATCTCCTCGGCGTGTTCCAGAAAATGATAAAACAGCGCCAGGAATCGGTCGAACTCTACGACAAGGGCGGCCGCGCCGAACTCGCCGCGCAGGAGCGCGAGGAGATCGCGATCATCTCCGCCTATCTGCCGAAGCAGATGTCGGACGACGACGTCAAGGCCGCGATCGCGGCCGCTATCACCGAGACCAGTGCGGCCGGCATGAAGGACATGGGCAAGGTCATCGGTGTGCTGAAGGCGAAATACGCCGGGCAGATGGATTTCGGAAAAGCCAGCGGCATGGTGAAGGCGGCGCTGGCGGGGTGAGTTTTCACCTCTCCCCGCGCGCGGTTCGAGTGAGCGGTCGCAAAATTTCTCATCCTCGTCATGCCCGGCCTTGTGCCGGGCATCCACGTCTTTCACACTGACGGCAAGCAACAAAGACGTGGATGGCCGGGACAAGCCCGGCCATGACGAAAAACGTTTTGGGACGACCAAGGGCGCGTTCGCATGCTCACCGAAGCCTCCGACTACGAAACCCTCTACCGCAACTTCCGCTGGGATATCCCTGATCGCTTCAACATCGCGACCGCGTGCTGCGACCGCCACGCCGATGGCACCAATCGGCTGGCGCTGATCTATGTCGATGAGGATGGTGCCGCGACGCGCACCTCGTTCGACGAGGTCGCCGAATTCTCCCGCCGCTTCGCCAATGTGCTGAAGCAGGACGGCCTGGTGCGCGGCGACCGCGTCGCGGTGTTCCTGTCGCAATCGCTGGAATTGCCGGTCGCGCATCTGGCGGCATTTCGTTCCGGCATGGTGTCGATCCCGCTGTTCACCCTGTTCGGCGAGGACGCGCTGGAATTTCGCCTCGCGAATTCCGGCGCCAAAGCCATCGTCACCGACGAGGCCGGTTACGAGAAGCTGGCAAAAATCCGCGACCGCTTGCCGGATCTGAAGAACATCTACGTTATCGGCGCCTCCGTGCCGGCGGGGACGAAATCGTTCTGGCCGTCGCTGAAGGCGGCATCCCCCGACTTTACGACCGTCGATACCGCGGCCGACGATCCCGCCGTGATCATCTACACCTCCGGCACCACGGGGAATCCCAAGGGCGCGCTGCATGCCCACCGCGTCGTGCTCGGCCATCTGCCCAATATCGAGATGTGCCACGACTTCCTGCCCAAGCCCGGCGACCTGATGTGGACGCCGGCCGACTGGGCCTGGATCGGCGGGCTGATCAACGCGCTGTTCGCCGCCTGGTATCATGCGGTGCCGATCGTCGGGCACCGGGCGCGCAAATTCGAGCCGCAGGCGGCGATGCAGATGATGGCCGATTACGGCATCCGCAACGTGTTCCTGCCGCCGACCGCGCTGAAGCTGATGCGGCAGGCCGGCGTCAAGCATGAAGGCGTCAGGCTGCGCTCTATCTTCACCGGTGGCGAGTCGCTCGGCGGCGAACTGCTGGACTGGGTCCGCGCCACCTTCGGTATCGACGCCCATGAAGTGTTCGGCCAGACCGAATGCAATCTCGTGATCGGCAGCAACTCGAAACTGTTTCCGATCCGGCCCGGCTCGATGGGCAAGGCGACGCCCGGCTTCGACGTCCGCATCGTCAACGACAAGGGCGAGGAATTGCCGAGGGGACAGCGCGGCATCATCGGCGTGCGCCAGCCCGTTCCCTGCACCATGCTCGAATACTGGCGCAACCCGGAAGCCACAGCGAAGAAATATGCCGGCGGGTTCCTGCTCACCGGCGACCTCGGCATCCAGGACGAGGACGGTTACTTCTGGTACGTCAGCCGCGAGGACGACGTGATCACGACCGCCGGCTACCGCGTCGGTCCCTCGGAGATCGAGCACACGCTGATGAAGCATCCGGCGGTGGCGATGTCGGCGGTGGTCGGCATTCCCGATCCGATCCGCACCGAGTCAATCAAGGCCTGGGTCGTGCTGCGGCCGGGCTTCGCACCGAGCGACGCGCTGGCGCGCGAGATCCAGGATTTCGTGAAAGTGCAGCTTGCCGCCCACGAATATCCGCGCTTCGTGCAATTCACCGACACCCTGCCGATGACCGCGACCGGCAAGGTGCTGCGCCCGGAATTGCGGACGCTGGGGTAGTTCGATGTCGCCCCGGCGGACGCCGGGGCCCATAACCACAGACGTCAATTTGTTCGTGAATTGCAGGTCGTTCTTCCTTTTCAGCAACATCGGCCGCGGAGTATGGGTCCCGGCGTTCGCCGGGACGACACTTTGAGAACCCTCGGCTGAATTGACGCAGATCAATACGTTTCGACTCGCCGCCTGCCCCAATGCGAAAAAATAGAGGGGGAAAACCGATGGCGTCGATTTCCGGCAAGGTCGATCCGGTGGTGCGGCAGATTACGGCGGCCGATATCGCAGAGGCGCTGGGGCAGGGGTTGCGCGATTTCCAGGCTCTGCCGCTCTATGGGCTGGCCTTCGGCGCGCTCTATGCCGGCGGCGGCATTGTCATCCTGCTCTGCCTGACCGCGTTCGGCATGGTCTATCTGGCCTATCCGCTCGCCGCCGGTTTTGCGCTGCTCGGTCCGTTCGTCGCGATCGGCCTCTACGAAGTCAGCCGCCGGCGCGAGGCCGGTCAAACCGTCTCGATATCGGGCATCTGGTCCACGGTGAAGTCGCGCAGCGAAATCGGTTGGATGGCGTTCGTCACCTTGTTCATCTTCGTGATCTGGATGTATCAGGTCCGCCTGCTGATCGCGCTCCTGATCGGGCTCAACGCCTCGTTCTCGAGCCTGAAGGAATTTATCACCGTGGTGCTCACCACCAATGAGGGCCTGTGGTTCCTCGCCATCGGCAATGCGGTCGGCGCGGCGCTGTCGCTGGTCCTGTTCTCGCTGACGGTGGTGTCGTTCCCGCTTCTGCTCGACCGCGACGTCGATTTCATCACCGCGATGATCACCAGCGTGCGCTCGGTGGTGGCGAGCCCGGTGCCGATGATCGGATGGGCCGCCGTGATCGTCGTGCTGCTGATGGTCTCGGCGCTGCCGTATTTCCTCGGCCTCGTGGTGACGCTGCCGGTGCTCGGCCACACCACCTGGCACCTTTACCGGCGGATTGTTGCGCCGGTGCCGGGTTAATTGCTTTCGCGGGGACGACAGTTTACGGCGTCGCAATCCCCATCTTCTTCAGCGCATCCAGCATCCGTTGCGGCGGCTCCATCTTGACGACCAGCGGCACGCCGGTCTCCAGGAGGCTCTTCAGGCTGGACAGGATCGCGGGCCAGCCGGCCCGTCCGCCGGACAGGATGTCGTCGCTGAGCTGCCGCTCATGGGCCTCGGTCATGGTGAGGCGGACGGCATCGCCGGCGCGTTCGATCTCGTAGGTGACGATCTCCGTGCCGAGATGTTCGGCGAGACCGTCCCAGTTGACGTTGAACGTGGTCGTCAGCTTCCGCGGCGGATCGCACTCGATCACCTCGCCGCTGATGTGAACCGAGCCGTCCGGCGCGCGCAGGACATACGCGCCGCCGACCTTCAGATCGATCTCGACGGCGAATCCGTGAAAGTACTTCCTGGTGAACTCCGCCGATATCAGTGCCTCCCAGACCTTTTCGGGGGTGGATGCAATGTAGATGGTGTAGACGATGGCGGGTTTGAATTGATCGATGTTCATGACTGGCGAACCTCCGGCTGACTCTCCATGCAGGAGAGGGGAATCGCCAGCGCCGCACCTTGCTCCAGCATGCTCTTCAGGCTCGACAGGATCGCCGGCCAGCCCCTGGAGATGCCGTCGAGCACGACGCTGTCCGGAGCAAAGCCTTGATGCGTCAGTGTCAGCTTCACGAGCTTGCCGTACGGCTCGAGCACGAAGGTCACGCGCGACGGTTCTTCCTGTTTCGCGCGCTCGTTGAGCAGGTGATGGAACGAATAGGACAGCCGCCGCGGCGGATCCGCCTCCAGGACCTCACCGTCGTCGGTGGCGGTGCCGTTCATCACCAGCTTGAACGGCGATCCGACCTTCCAGTCGGAGACGACGCTGGTGCCCCACCAGTACCGTTTGGTGAATTCGCTCGATGTCAGCGCCTGCCAAAGCTTTTCGGGCGTGGTCTCGATGTAGGTGACGTAGACGAATTCCGGTTTACTCATCACGCTTCTCCAGTTGCCGTTTCAATTCGCCGAGCGCGGCGAGCTTGCCGCGCTCGAATTTTTTGATCCACCGCTCGCCGATCTGATGGATCGGCACCGGATTGAGATAGTGCAGCTTCTCGCGGCCGTGCCTGACGGTGGTGACGAGGTTGGCCTGTTCGAGAATCCCAAGGTGTTTGGTGACGGCCTGCCGCGTCATGGCGAGGCCGTCGCAGAGTTCGTTCAGGGTCTGCCCGTTTTTGGAATGAAGCCTGTCCAGCAGCGACCGCCGCGAAGCGTCGGCTAGCGCTTTGAAGACCTCATCCATGGCAGTGATAATAGGCAACCAAATGGTTGCATGTCAAGCGAGAGCTACGAGAATGGTCGTTGAGTTGCTTGGCTCACCGCGCAATTATTCGTCATGCCCGGGCTTGTCCCGGGCATCCACGCCTTCTTATCGATCCCGCGTTCGGCTAAGACGTGGATGGCCGGGACAAGCCCGGCCATGACGCAAGTGCTTGCACGGGTGCCCCATGTCTCTTCAGGTCTATCTCGCTTTCGTCGCCGCCTGCGTCGCGCTGGCGCTGCTGCCGGGGCCGGTGGTTACGCTGGTGATCGCCAACGGGCTCCGCTACGGCACCCACGCGGCCCTGACCAACATCGCCGGCGTCCAGGCCGGGCTGGCGATCGTGATCGGCATCGTGGCGGTTGGGTTGACCTCGCTGATGGCGACGATGGGCTACTGGTTCGACTGGGTGCGCTTTGCCGGCGCGGCCTATCTGGTCTGGCTCGGCATCAAGCTGATCTGGTCGCCGGTCGAAGGCGTCGACGCCGATGCGCCGCCGCCCCCGCCGCGCGGCGGCTTCTTCCTGCAGGGCTTTCTGGTGCTGCTCAGTAACCCCAAGGTGCTGGTGTTCTTCGGCGCGTTCATTCCGCAGTTCGTGGACATGAACAGGGATCATTTCCCGCAGGTGGCGCTGCTCGGCGTCACCTTCATGGTCGCGGGCGCGATCTCCGATTCGATCTATGCGCTGCTGGCTGGCCGTGTCCGGTTGTTCTTCTCGGCGCGACGGACGCGGCTGGTATCGCGCATCTCCGGCGGCTTCATGATCGGCGGCGGCATCTGGCTGGCGCTGACGCGGGCGCAGTAAGACGCCCTCGCGTCATTGCATTGAACCTTCCATCGCCACGGCGCGTCTGAGGGACGGACGGCTCCCGCCGTCCTTTTTCCTTTGGGGGGAAATCCGGTGCCCGATCTGCCGTGGTTCGTCTATGCGATGCTGCTCGCGCCGCTCGGGCTGATCCTCGTCGCCGCCGCCTACAAGACGCTGCAGGTGCGTGCCGCGCGGGAATGGCCGTCGGCGCCGGGCAAGGTGGTGATTTCGAGTTCCGAAGTGCGCGAGGTCAGGGTGATCGACCGCGACAGGGAAGACAACTATCGTACCGAGCAGCGCAACTTCGCCAATATCGTCTACGAATATTCCGTCGCCGGCAAGAAGCTGCGCAACAACCGCGTCAGCATCGGCGAGGACCGCGGCAATTTCCAGGTTGCCGAGACGATCGCGAAGTATCCGGCCGGCGCCATCGTCATGGTCTACTACAATCCGCTGCATCCGCACGAAGCGGTGCTGGAGCGCGACCTGCCGAAGGGGCTGTGGGGTTGCCTCGGCATCGGAACGGCGATCATCGTCGCGGTGGTGTTCGGCTCGGCGATTGGCCTGCACCGGCTGGGCGAATTTGTCTCGACCAGGCTCGCGGACCCCAAACTGTCGGCGCTGGTCGTCGGGCTGGGTGCTTTCGGCTTCGTCACGGCGCTGTTCGCGCTCGCCCTGCATCGGCAGGCCTCGCTGGCGAGACAATGGCCTGTCGTGTCGGGCACCATCAGGACGTCGGGTCTCGAGCGGTTTGTCGGCACGCCGTCGGAACGGTTGGAGCGCGGACAGATCATGTTCCAGGCGAAGGTCACGTTCGCCTATCGCTACGACGGCGTCGCCTATGTCAGCGAGGCCGCGAGCCTCGGCGGCAAGGTGACCTCGACGTCGAGCGGGCTGGTGCAACGCTTCGCCAGAAAATATCCCGATGGCGCCACGGTAAAGGTCTACGTCAATCCGGCCAATCCATCGGAAGCGACGCTGGAGCCGCGCGCCGGTTTCGTATGGGTGCTGTGGCTGCTGGTCGCCGCATTCTGGGCCGGCGCGTTCTACATCGCCACGCACGGTTAGGCCGGCTGTGGCCCGCTCGGAGGCGCGGTGCCCGGCGCCAGCACCAGCTCCGCGTCGTCGATGACGTAGCGAACATATTTGTAGTCGCGAATGAAGCTGATGCGGCCGTCCGTCCACTCCAGCCACATCAGGTAGCTGGGCTTCACCGCCTCAGGCTCCTCCCAGACCGCGATCACCTCGCGGCCCTCGAGCCAGGCGGGAGCGACCCGCACCGGCGCGCTGCGCGAATAGATGCCGAAGAACATGCTCACGTCGCCGGCGCCGGCGCGCAGCGGGTATGTCGACTGGATCAGTCGCACGTCGTCGGCCAGCATCGCGCGCAGCCCGTCCCAGTCGCGCCGGTTGAACAGGGCGACATAGTGGGCCACGGCGGGTGACGGCGGGCGCGGCGCTGGCCGGGCCGGCGCCTGGGCGTTGATGGCCTTGAGCCGGGCTCGCCCGCGGGCGAGGTGGGCCTTCACCGCATTGACCGTGAGATCGAGCGTCGCGGCGATCTCCTCCAGCGACTGGTCGAGCACGTCCTTGAGGATCACCACGCTGCGCTGCACGGTCGGAAGCTCCGCGAACCGCGACACCGCCGTTTCGACCGCCTCCCGCCGCATCAGCGCCTCCACAGGATCTGGGCTTTCCGGATCGGCGACCTCGTGGGCCGCCTCGATGGGCTCGGCCGCGCGGATCGCGCGGCTGCGCAGCAGGTCCAGCGCGCGGTTATGGGCGATCCGGAACAGCCAGGCGCGGAGTGGTGTGTCTTCTCGCACTTCGTCCAGGGCGACCAAGGCCCGGGCGAAGGTGTCCTGCACCACGTCCTCGCCATCGATCACCGAGCCCATCAGGCGCGCGCAGTAGCGGTGAAGCTCCGGCCGCAGCTCGCCGGCGAGCGCCAGCAGCTGCGCATGGCGCGCCGTGGGCGGCGAGGATGGGCTTTCGCTCAAGCCGCTGCTCCCTCGAGCATTGTTATTCCCGTGTCGCCTTTGAGCCCGAAGGCGAAGCCCTCAGCATATTTCGGGTCGTCCAGCACTGAAACGACTTGGAGCCCGGCCTTGACATCGGTCTCCCAGGTCGTGGTGAAATCCGCCCAGCGCAGCTGGTCCAGCCGACCCATCCGCGGCTTCGCGCCGGCGTTCAGCGCGAGAATGTCCGGGCGGACCTCGGCAAGGATGCGGTGGGCGGCGGTCTCGTCCGTCACGTCGGCGGAGATCGTGGCGACGCCCAGCCGGGCGCGGACCGACTCGAGCGCATCGATGTTGCGGGCGACGACCGTCACCCTGGCGCCATGCGCGACCAGGGCCTCGACCAGTCCCAGGCCCAGGCCACGGCTTCCGCCGGTAACGACGGCATTCCTGTCTTTGAGGCCCATCAGTTCAGCTCCAGTGTTCAGGTTGCAGCCGGCACGATCGAGGAGTCCATCGACGCCGCCGCCTCCTGAACCCAGGACGTTTGGGACCGCGGAAAGGAGTCACCGTCTGCGCGTTGATGTCCCCGCGCCGCAAAATCAGGCCGGCAGCAGCCGCTGCTCGCGCATGGTCACTTCGATCCCGACGAATATCCGCGCCAGCCGGCCCGCCCATTGCCGTTGCCCGGCGGGCTCTGAAATCAGATCCTGGCGGATTTCGATGCCGCTGTTCATCAGCCCGCGCGCCTCGCCGTGCACCGGAATCGTGTAGTCGGTCGCGTCGCTCACCGCATAGGGCTCGTTGTCGCCGACCACGAGACCGGATTCCGCGCGCAACAGTTTCAACAGCAGCGGCGGCAGCCGCGTATCGCGATGATAGAGCGTGCCGATGTGCCAGGGCCGCGCGCTCCCCTTGTAGACCGGGGTAAAACTGTGCAGCGCCACCAGCACGGTCGGTACGCCCTTGCGCAAGCGAGTGTCGATCGCATCCTCGATGCGGCGGTGATAGGGATCGAAAATCTGTCGGCGCCGCGCCTCGGCGGCGTCGGCGGCAAGGTCCTGGTTGCCGGGAATCATCGTCGCCTCGGAGACGTGCGGGATCGAGCTCGGCGCGCCCGGCGGCCGGTTGCAGTCGATCACCAGCCGCGAATAACGCTGCGCGATCAGATGCGCGTCGAGCCGTTTCGACAGCGCCTCGGCGACGCCGGCGATGCCGATGTCCCAGGCGATGTGGCGCGTCAGTTCGCTTTCCGGCAAGCCCAGATCGCCGAGCGCGCGCGGGATCCGGCGGCCGTAGTGATCGCAAGTGAGCAGGAAGGGCGAGCGGCCGGCCGCATTTTCTTCCAGTACCGGCGGAACCTCCTGCCGTCCGAGGAGTAGGGATGTGTCGCCTGCGCTGTCCAACTTCATATCCTCAATTGTTACCTATCGAAGCAGCATGCCGATTTGGAAATGAGCAGCGATCTCTATAGATTAGATTGCACAGAATCGCGATGATTGCTGCGACGATGCCGCTCCTGACAATTCATCACAAGACCGAATATGCGACGAAGCGATCCACCCCTCCCATGCCGCGCCATGGATTGCTTCGCTGCGCTCGCAATGACATAGGAGGGCGATGAATTCGGATCGTCTCTTCGTCTACGGCACCTTGATGCGCGGCTTCGACCATCCGATGGCGCAGCTGTTGTCGCGCAGCGCCGATTTCGTCGGCGAGGCGCGCTGCCGCGGCCGGCTTTACCTCGTGAAGCATTATCCCGGGCTGGTGCTGTCGGACGATCCCGCGGACATCGTATTCGGAGAAGTGTACCGGCTGCGCCAGCCGGACGCGCTATTGCGCGAATTCGACATGTACGAGGCCTGCGGCGAGGGCTTTGCCGAGCCGACCGAATATCTCAGGCGGATGCTGCCGGTGACCCTTTCGGACGCGACGGCGAGCGAGGCCTGGACCTATGTCTACAACTGGCCGGTGACCGGCCTGCCGCGCATCGCCTCGGGCCGGTTTCTGGAGAAGTAAAGCGTTTTCGAGCGAAGTGGGCACCGGTTCGCGTGAAGAAAACGCATCGAACAGGGACCTCTAGATTTCCCGCACCAGCCGCACATCCACCTCGCGTTCGACGTAAGTCCATTCCTCGGTGGCGCGCAGCATCTTCACCAGGTCCTCGAAGAACATTGCGTTCTGCGGCGCGTATTCGAACCAGGCGAGAAAGTCGAAGGGTTCGCCGAGATCGCGGCAATGATAGAGCTGCCGCGCAATGTCAGGCAGGTATTGCAGGCTGGCGGCGATGTGATGCGACTGCTCCTCGAAGATCCGCCGCCGCTCTTCCTGGGTCAGCTCCCACCAGGCCGCCGATTTCCGGATCGGGATCAGCGCCGCGCAGCTGGCCTCCGCCCGCCCGAGCCCGGCCTGCGTGGCCTCGAGCTGCGTCTTCTCAGGCCGCTCGACATAGCGCAGATGGCTGGCGACCCCGGCCAGCCGCCACGAGGTCTGCGACGGCAACAGCGGCAGCGCAATCGCCTCGGAATGCACCACCGACAGCGACGGCACCGCCCGGAGCGACTCACCCTTCACCGGCGCGATCGAGACGATCCGCCACGCCCCGCTCTGGCCGCCCCTGAAGGTCGTGAACATGCGCTATCGAAGCTTGGAACCGGGGGCGGTTCAAGCGCGTTTTTTCGGCTTGGCCTTCTGCTGCATGTAGGAGCGCAGCACCGCATTGATGCGGCGCTGGTAGCCGTCGCCTTCCTTCTTGAAGAAGTCGAGCACGTCCTCATCGACGCGAATGGAGATGGCTTTCTTCTTGGCGGGCATCACTAGGACGGCGTCCGACCAGTCGATATCGATCGGTGCCGCATCGGGATCGTTCGCGACGGCCTTGGCGATGTCCTCATCGGTCAGGGCATCGAAGCGAGCCCAGTCAGTCTTGCCCTTCCGGCGGTCGCCCCACTTTCGCGTTACGATATTCGCTTTCTTCATTTTTCCTTGCGCGGCGCGCCGAGATAATCCGGATGACGTCTGCCCGCCGCGTGAATACGACGGCGATCATTCGATTTTCCGAAGAACCTATGGCGATCCAGCGCTCCTCATGGTTCCGATCCGAGCGTCGAAGAACAATTGGGCCGTAAAAAATTTCGACCGCGACGTCGAAATCAATTCCGTGTTTGGCAAAATTTGAACGGCTCTTCCGCTCATCCCAGTCGAACCCGGTGACGGATTCATAGTCGAATTTCTCGAACATCGGTTCGCGCTCTCAAATTGGGATCTATCACTGCCACTGCCCATGCGCGTTCCTTCCCGATGAGTTTTTATCTTTGCGGATTGTATATACATACGTATTTATATTGTCAATTCTCTTATGCAACTTTCGGATCGCGGAGCGGCGTGAGCACCCTGTGAATAACCGGGAGAATCCCAACAATCTTCGTATTCTACCCCCGCCACCCTATATCCATAATCGGTTGGCAGGGCCAACGACTCAGGCCACACATCACCCCATGCGCTTTACGCCCCAATTCCTCGACGAGCTGCGCGCCCGGCTTCCGGTTTCGGAAGTCGTGGGCCGGCGCGTCAAGTTGAAGAAGGCGGGCAGGGAGTGGAAGGGGCTGTCGCCGTTCCAGCAGGAGAAGTCGCCGTCGTTTACGGTCAACGACCAGAAGGGTTTTTACCACGACTTCTCCTCCGGCAAGCACGGCGACATCATCAGCTTCCTGATGGAGACCGAGGGTGTCGGCTTCACCGAGGCGGTGGAACGGCTGGCATCGATGGCCGGCATGCCGCTGCCGGCGGCGACCCCGGACGCCGCCCGGCACGAACAGCGCCGCAAGACGCTGTACGACGTGATGGAGTTGGCCGCGAAATTCTTCGCCGACACCCTGGCCTCGCGCGTTGGTGCCAAGGCGCGCGGCTATCTCGCCGACCGCGCGATCTCGCCGGCGGTGCAATTGCAGTTCCGGATCGGCTATGCGCCCGGCGAACGCTTCGCGCTGAAGGAATTCTTGGGCTCGCAGGGCATTCCGGTCGAGGACATGGTCGAAGCCGGGCTTCTGGTCGCCGGCGACGACATCCCGGTGCCCTACGACAAGTTTCGCGACCGCGTGATGTTTCCGATCACCGATCTCCGCAATCGCGTCATCGCCTTCGGCGGCCGCGCGCTGGAGAAGGAGGTCGCCGCCAAATACATGAACTCGCCGGAAACCCCGCTGTTTCACAAGGGCGACAATCTCTACAACTTGGCGCCCGCGCGGCAGGCCACCCATAACGGCGCAACGCTGGTGGTGGTGGAAGGCTATGTCGACGTCATCGCCATGGTCGGCGCCGGCTTTCCGGCCAGCGTCGCGCCGCTCGGCACGGCGCTGACCGAAAACCAGCTCGCGCTGCTGTGGAAGATGGCGGACGAGCCGGTGCTCTGCTTCGACGGCGACAAGGCCGGACAGAAGGCGGCCTATCGCGCCGCCGACCTCGCGCTGCCGCATCTCAAGCCCGGCAAGAGCCTGCGTTTCGCGCTGCTGCCGGAAGGACAGGACCCCGACGATCTCGCGCGCTCCGGCGGCCGCGGCGCGATCGAGGAGGTGATTTCCGCCGCGCGGGGCCTCGCCGACGTGATCTGGTCGCGCGAGCTCGAAGGCGGCAGCTTTGCCACCCCCGAGCGGCGCGCGGCGCTGGAAGCACGGATCGGCGAACTCACCAACGGCATCCGCGATGAGGTGGTGCGGCGCTATTATCGCCAGGATCTGGCGGAGCGCCTGCAGCGGACGTTTGCGCCGGAGGGCGGGCGCGGCGGCTATGGCAAAGGCAATTTCCGCGGCGGGGCGGGGAATTTCGGCGGCGAATCAGGCCGCCGCTTTCAGGCGCGCGGCTCGTTCACTCCCGGTGCTGCGGGCCGATTCGAGGCCCGCGGCGGTCGCGGGCAGGCCTCGGCCGGCAGCCAGACCATCAATCGCGGGCCCTATCAGGCGGCGAGCCCGCAGCTGGCGCTGAGCCCGATCATGCGCGGCCAGCGCAGCGCGATTTCCCGCCGCGAGGCGCTGATTCTGCAATCCCTGATCAACCATCCCTGGCTGCTGCACGACCACCTGGAAGAGGTGGCGGCGCTGGAAATGGCCCATCCGGAGGCCAACAAGCTGCGCGCCGGCATCATCGCGGCCTTTGCTCATGACCATCACCAGAGCCCGGAGCCGGAAGAGCAGGCCGAGAAGATGCGGGCCGATCTCGAAGCGCGTGGATTCTCCGAGGTACTTCAAAGGGTTGAGCGGGCGATCACGACCCAGGCGGTGTGGGGCGTCCGCGCCGGTGCGGCCCGCGACGATGTTCTTGCCACCTGGCATCAGCTGGTCTCCTTGCATCGCCAATGGCACTCATTACTTAGGGAATTGAAGGATGCCGAACTGGCCTTGGGCAACGAGGGCGGCGAGACCAATCTGGCATGGCTGCGAGATATCAAGGCCAGGCTGGAGGAAGTCGACGGTACCGAGGCCCTGATCGAGGGATTTGGCGATTCTTCCGGCAGGTCCCAGCGGGTCGTCTGATCAAAAAATGCTGCGGACGGCGGCCCCGGAACCGCGAAAAGACTCGCCAAATCCATGGTTTGGCGGCAAAAACAGAACTGACAGGGTTAATCGAAGCTTAAATGCCTGCGGGCTAGAAGCTCGTAACCGTCGAGAGCAATTTTGAGGGGGGGTGGCGAGACATCTGCGCCGCCCTTTCCGCGTCAGAGCATGATCCGGAAAAGTGGGTACCGGTTTTCCGAAAGGATCATGCTCGAACAAGGATGAGAGCGGGACGACAAACGTCGTCCTGCGTTAGCGACAGCAGATTCAAAGCGGGCGCGGCAACGCACCGGCATGAGCGCGTTTGGAGAACATTGAATGGCCAGCAAGGCAAAGACGCTGCAGGTGAAAGACAAGGAAAAGGACGACAAGGCAGCGGACGCCCCCGAGAAGGATTCGCCGGACGCGCCGTCGCCGTTGCTCGACCTGTCGGACGCCGCCGTCAAGAAGATGATCAAGCAGGCCAAGAAGCGCGGCTTCGTGACCTTCGATCAGCTCAACGAAGTGCTGCCATCCGACACCACCTCGCCCGAACAGATCGAAGACATCATGTCGATGCTCTCGGACATGGGCATCAACGTCTCCGAAGCCGAGGACGCCGACAGCGACGAAGAGAAGCAGGAAGAGGCCGAGGACGAGACCGACAACGAACTGGTCGAGGTCACTGCCAAGGCCGTCACCGAAGTCAAGAAATCCGAACCCGGCGAGCGCACCGACGACCCCGTCCGCATGTATCTGCGCGAGATGGGCACCGTCGAGTTGCTGTCGCGCGAGGGCGAAATCGCCATCGCGAAGCGCATCGAGGCCGGCCGCGAAGCGATGATCGCAGGGCTGTGCGAAAGCCCGCTGACCTTCCAGGCCATCATCATCTGGCGCGACGAACTCAACGAGGGAAAGATCTTCCTTCGCGACATCATCGATCTCGAAGCGACCTATGCCGGCCCCGACGCCAAGAACAACATGAACCCGGCGATGCTGGCAGCCCCGCTCGGCCCCGACGGCCAGCCGCTCGCCAACGGCAACGGCGCCACCGCCGTGCCGGCTGCTGCCGCTCCGCCCGCAGCACCCCCGGCGCCGACCCCGTTCCGCGCAGCACCCGCGGCCGCCCCTGAAGGCGAGGAAAAGGATCCCGCCGAGGCCGCCGCCGAAGGCGACATGGACGACGACGAGTTCGAAAACCAGATGTCGCTCGCGGCCATCGAGGCCGAGCTGAAGCCGAAGGTGGTCGAGACCTTCGACAAGATTGCCGACAACTACAAGAAGCTGCGCCGCCTGCAGGAGCAGGACATCTCCAACCAGCTGCAGAACGAGACGCTGTCGCCGGCGCAGGAGCGCAAATACAAGAAGCTGAAGGACGAAATCATCGTCGAGGTGAAGTCGCTGCGGCTGAACCAGGCCCGCATCGATTCGCTGGTCGAGCAGCTCTACGACATCAACAAGAAGCTGGTGTCGTTCGAGGGCCGCCTGCTTCGCCTCGGCGACAGCCACGGCGTCGCGCGCGAGGATTTCCTGCGCAACTACCAGGGCTCGGAACTCGATCCGCGCTGGCTCAACCGCGTCTCGAAACTCTCGGCCAAGGGCTGGAAGAATTTCGTCCATCACGAGAAGGATCGCATCAAGGAGCTGCGCGGCGAGATCCAGTCGCTGGCCGCATTGACCGGGCTCGAGATCGGCGAATTCCGCAAGATCGTGCACGGCGTGCAGAAGGGCGAGCGCGAGGCGCGCCAGGCCAAGAAGGAAATGGTCGAGGCCAATCTGCGGCTCGTGATCTCGATCGCCAAGAAATACACCAACCGCGGCCTGCAGTTCCTCGATCTGATCCAGGAAGGCAACATCGGGTTGATGAAGGCGGTCGACAAATTCGAATATCGCCGCGGCTACAAGTTCTCGACCTATGCGACGTGGTGGATCCGGCAGGCGATCACGCGAAGCATCGCCGACCAGGCGCGCACCATCCGCATTCCCGTGCACATGATCGAGACCATCAACAAGATCGTGCGCACCTCGCGCCAGATGCTGAACGAGATCGGCCGCGAACCGACCCCTGAGGAATTGGCCGAGAAACTCGGCATGCCGCTGGAGAAAGTTCGGAAAGTTCTCAAGATCGCGAAGGAGCCGCTGTCGCTCGAAACCCCGGTGGGCGACGAGGAAGACTCGCATCTCGGCGATTTCATCGAGGACAAGAACGCGATCCTCCCGATCGACGCCGCGATCCAGTCCAACCTGCGCGAAACCACGACGCGGGTTCTGGCCTCGCTGACCCCGCGCGAAGAACGCGTCCTGCGCATGCGCTTCGGCATCGGCATGAACACCGACCACACCCTGGAAGAAGTCGGCCAGCAGTTCTCGGTGACCAGAGAGCGTATCCGGCAGATCGAGGCGAAGGCGCTAAGGAAGCTGAAGCATCCGAGCCGGTCAAGGAAGCTGCGGAGCTTCCTGGATAACTAATTCGGTTCGTCATTGCCGGGCAAAAGCGCGAAGCGCGTCTTCGCGCTAGGTGACCCGGCATTCCATCGAAACAAAGCGGCGGGCGAAAGCCCGCCGTTTTCTATTGTTGAAGATAGTGCAGGCGCACCGGCGCATTTGGTGGCTCTCATCCTTCGAGACGGCGCTTCGCGCCTCCTCAGGATGAGGTTCTCCAACCCCTCGTGGTGAGGAGCGCGGCAACGCTGCGCGTCTCGAACCATGAGGCCCGGGATCGTGCGGCCTGGTTCAATTCAAAATGCTCTAACGTGGCCGGCCTGCGGGTGCGACGCCCCGGCCGATTGGTTGCGTCGCCAGCGTCGGTGTGCCCCGCGGCGGCTTGTCGTCATCCACCTCACGCTGCCCCATCGCCATGATCGCCGTCCCCATCGCCGTGGATCCAAACGTCACGACGAAGCCGAACAGCAACAGCCCGAGCGCGGTGCCGGGCGAGCTATCGGCAAAAATCAGGTCGCGCAGGCCCGAGGGATTCAGCGCCAAGAGGCCGCCGACCAAAAGCGCCGCCAGCGCTATTCCAATGCCGAGGTTGATCGCGAGCAGCCGGAACAGCGGCACGCGGAGGAAGCCCAATCGCCGAGTGGTGCTTTTGCTTCGCACGTCGTTCCGCATGATGGCCTGCCTGCAAACTATGAACTGTCGTTTCCGCTCGCGCCCGCCGCGGCAGACGATACGCGACAAATTATCCGAAATTATGGCTGACGGCGATACATGCGGCGAGGGCACGGTCCGCCAGGCATTCATGGGCGTGGTCTCGCCGCAGCCCTCGAAGACCGAGGTCAGACGTGATAGAAGCCAATGGATTGCATCCCGTGTTCCCTCCGCGCTACTCAGGGAATTTCCTGATGACCAAGAGCAAGCCATTTGCCACCGCCACCTTCCTGACCCTGACTCTGGTCACGCTCGCATGTTCGATCCCACAGGCCCACGCCGCCCAATGCGGCAGCTCGGCCGCCGGCTACGAAGGCTGGAAGCAGCAATTCGCCGGTGAAGCGCGTGCAAAAGGCATCAGTGCTTCGACCATCTCGGCCCTGATGGCGACGCACTACGCGCAAGCGACCATCAACGCCGACCGCGGCCAGCGCAGTTTTTCCCTCTCGCTCGACCAGTTTCTCGCCAAGCGGGGTGGGGCGGCCATCGTCGCGCGTGGACGTTCGCTGAAGCAATCGCAGGGAGCGCTGTTTGCTTCCATTCAGGCGCGCTACGGCGTGCCGCCGGGACCACTGCTCGCCATCTGGGGAATGGAGACGGGTTTCGGCAGCCAGCGCGGAAATCAGAGCATGCTCGCGTCGATTGCGACGCTCGCCTACGACTGCCGGCGCTCGGCCTATTTCACCGAGCACCTTTACGCGGCGCTGCAACTGATCGATCGCGGCGTGCTCTCGCCGGCCCAGCGCGGCTCCATGCACGGCGAGGTCGGCCAGACGCAGTTCATGCCCAAAGCCATCCTGGCCTATGGCACCGGCAATCTCGAGAACGCCGCCAACGCGCTGACCTCGACCGCGAACTTCTTGCGGGCGCACGGCTGGCGCGCGGGCGCCGGATACCAGCCGGGCGAGCCCAACTTCGCCGCCATCCAGGCCTGGAATGCCGCCGGCGTCTATCAGAAGGCCATCGCGCTGATGGGCCGCCAGATCGACGGCGGCGAGTGAGGGGTTGCGGCACGCTGACGCGTCTGTTGTAAACATCGCCAGCCCCTCTACCGTCATTGCGAGGAGCCAACGGGTCGCGCGAACGCGCGCGCCCGATGACAGGCTCCGCGACGAAGCAATCCATCTTTCTACGCGGCGAAAATGGATTGCTTCGCTGCGCTCGCAATGACGTTGTGCGGACCGCAACTTTTCATGGCATGATCGCAAGCAGCAGCAACAAGGGATTCGCATGCGCAGGCTTCTTCTGGCAGTTGTGTTCGGCGCCGTGATCGCCACCCCCTCTTTCGCCGCCCGCTGCGGCGGCGATTTCAACAGCTTCGTGGCGGCGATGTCGGCGGAGGCGCAGGCTGCGGGGGTTTCGCCGGCGGTGATCTCGCAGGCGCTTTCCGGCGTGACGCAGGATCCGGCGGTATTGAATTTCGACCGGCGCCAGCGCGGCACCTTCAACAAGACCTTCGAGCAATACGTCTCCACCCGGGTCGGTCCCGGGCGCATCAACATCGGACGGCAGATGCTGCAGCGTCACGCCACGCTGCTGTCGCGGATCGAGAAGCGGTTCGGGGTGCCGCCGCAGATCATCGTCGCGATCTGGGGGCTGGAATCCGATTACGGCAAGGGCGACATCGGCAAGATGCCGGTGGTCCGCACGCTGGCCACCATGGCGCATGATTGCCGCCGTACCGAACTGTTCCAGGGCGAACTCTTGGCGGCGCTGAAGATCGTGCAGCGCGGCGATCTGCCCTTGCGCGATCTGATCGGGGCGTTTGCCGGCGAAATCGGCCAGACGCAATTCTTGCCGTCGTCCTACATCAAATACGGCGTCGATTTCGACGGCAACGGCCATGTCGACCTGCGCCACAGCATCCCGGACGTGCTGGCCTCCACCGCCAATTTGTTGCACGTCAGCGGCTTCAAGAACGGCGCGCCCTACGGCGAAGGCACCGCGAATTTCGAAGCCATGCGCGAATGGAACCGGGCCTCGATCTATCGCAAGACCATCGCGTATTTCGCGGATCGGCTGGTGGGGCAGTAGGCGCTCTCACACCCGTCGTCCAAGCCCCGGAACGCCGCCAACCTACTTCCCCGCCGCCATCTTCTCGATCCGCCGCGCCAGCACCGCCCAGTAAGTGCCGGGGCGAAAGCGTTGCAGCAAATCCATGAAGCGGGCGTCGTTGCCGATCAGGATGCGTGGCTGGTTCTTCTCGATGCCTTCGATGATGCGCAGCGCCGCGGCCGCCGGCGAGGTCTTGGCCATCGCATCGAAGCGCTCGATCGATTGCGCGCGGCGCGCATTGTCGGTCATGCCGGAGCCGGTGCGGGAGTTGCGGGCGATGTTGGTGGAAACGCCGCCGGGGTGCACCACCGACAGCCGCACCGGGCTGTTCGCCATCTGCAGCTCGTGCCGCAGGCTTTCCGAAAAGCCGCGCACCGCGAACTTCGCCGCGCAATAGGCGGTCTGGCCTGGCGGCGCGATGATGCCGAAGATCGAGGAGAGGTTGACGATATGCGCCTCGCGTTGGCGCGAAAGCTGCGGCAGGAACGCGCGCGTGCCGTGCACCACGCCCCAGAAATTGATGTTAACAAGCCATTCCATCTGAGCCTGGTCGACCTCGTCGAACATGCCCATCAGCGCGACGCCGGCATTGTTGATGACGATGTTGAGGCCGGGGTGGGCCGCGATGGCTCCTTGCGCGAAGGCCTCGATCTGCTTGGGCACGCCGACATCGACCTGGTGCACCGTGACCTTGCGCTGCTGCTGCGCTTGACCGATCTCGGCGGCGAGCGCCTGCAGGCCCGCCTCGTCGCGGTCAGCCAGCGCCAGGTCGCAGCCGCGCGCGGCGAGTTCGAGCGCCAGCGCCCGGCCGATGCCACTGGCGGCGCCGGTTACGGCTGCCGCTGCTCCATTGATCGCAGTCATCAGATGTCACTCCAGGCAGGGAACAGGATTTTGCGGGCGAAGCCTTATATGGCCGGGAGGCTTTGGCAAAGCCATCCGGGCTACGATACCAGAGCCGTCATTGCGAGCGCAGCGAAGCAATCCATAGGGCCACAAAGGAAGGGTGGATTGCTTCGCTGCGCTCGCAATGACGGGTGGGCCTGCACCTGTACCCAGAATCAAAAAGGCGGGCACGAGGCCCGCCGCTTTAATAAAAATCACTTCGCCTGGCACCGGGTGCCCGGGCGGAGCTGAGGCTCCACCCGGGCTTGAAGGTTACTTCTTGGCCTTCTTCGCCTTTTTCACCTTCTTCGCCTTTTTCGCCTTCTTCGCTTTCTTAGCCATAGCATCCTCTTTGGGTTTAATGGGTGGAAACGCGACACGAGGCATGCTCGGGGAGGGCCTAGCCTCGCAACAGCCTCAATCATTATCCGAGCAGATTCGCGGGCGACTGCCTCGCGCTGTCACGCCGCTGTCATCACGTTATCCACAGCTGTTATGGGTTTTTGGCGTGCTTTTCGCCCGCGCCATGTGCCGCGTCGACGCGTCTCGGTTAAGCGCGCCAACACGGCGGCGCTGGCTGCATCGATCCGGTACAGCGGCGCGGTGGCGCCAAGTGTCCCCGCCGTATTCATCATTTCAAAACCACGGCAGCGATTGCCGCGCCGCGGTGAGGGTCCGTTAAGTGCCGCGGCTGCACTTTGCTGCCAACAAGGGGATCGTCATGGGTGGGCTGTTCGATAACGGGGGAGGCAGGGCCATGGGTGTTCTGACTTCGCGATGCTGAATGTTCCGACGCTGTGGACGGCATTCGTCATCAACTTTCTCGCGCTCGGCCTGATCTGGGCCTATGTCGCGCGCAGCTACCCGACCTTCGGGGCCGCACGGTTCTGGACCGCCTCGGCGTTCGCCGCGGCCGCCGGCGCATCGCTGGCAAGCCTGCGTGTCGTGGTGGATTCGCTGCTGCCGCTGCTGACCGGTGGCACCGTGCTGATTTTGGCCGCCTGCTTGGCCGCGATGGGCATCCGGCGGTTCTACGGCCGGCCGGTCGACTGGCGCCAAACCGCGCTGACTACCGGCCTGGGCTGCGCCGGCATGACCTTCTTCATCTTCGGCTACGATAACATGCCGGTCCGGCTGACGATCTATTCGGTCGCCCAGGTGCTGCCGATCATCCTGACGCTGAAGCTGTTGCTGTCGCGGCAGAACGGCCGCATCAACCCCGGCGCGCGGCTGGCGGCCACCGTCGCCGTCCTGATCATCGCCATCTATGCCTTCCGGGTGGCGAGCAACCTGTTCCATGCCGGTGTCGAATTCTCATTCATCCGCTTCAATCCGGTGCAGTCCGTCCTGATCCTGGTCCTGATGTTCCTGTCGATGGCGTGGAATTTCGGCTTCCTGCTGATGGCGATGGACCGGCTGCGCAACGAGGTCGCCGACCTGGCGCTGCTCGACGATCTCACCGGCGTCGGCAACCGCCGGCACCTGCTGCAGCGGCTGACCGAGGAATGCGCGCGGTCGGAGCGCAGCGGCGAGGCGTTCTCGCTGCTGGTGATCGATCTCGACGGCTTCAAGGCGATCAACGATACCCATGGCCACGCCGCGGGCGACGCCTGCCTGCAGCATTTCACCCTGATGGCGCAGACCCGGCTGCGGCCCGGCGACATGCTGGCGCGCACCGGCGGCGACGAGTTCTGCGTCGTGCTGCCGTCCTCGACCTTGCGCGAGGGCGCGATGATCGCCCGCCGGATACTGGATGTCTGCCGCGAGGATGCCGAGGCCTGCGTCGGCAGCGATATCCCGATCTCGCTCTCGATCGGGGTCGCGCAGTGGACGAGACAGATGGGAAACTTCCCGGACCGGCTGATGGCCGCCGCCGACCACGCGCTCTACGTCGCCAAGAAGGACGGCAAGAACCGCCACGCGGTCTACGATCCCGCCCCGCCGCTGGCGCCCGGGATCGACCCCGCGGCTATGCCGGAGCGAGCCCTGCGCAAGCATGCGTGAAGCGTGCTAGACGCTGGGGTCATGAACGTTCGCCTGTTAGCGATGGCGCTCGCCGCCATCATGATTGTTGCTCCGGCCGCCGCGCAGACGCCCGACCTCGGGACCATCGCGAAGGCGTCGGGCACGCCCGAAATTCCCGGGCTGAAGATGGTCTGGCTGGCGCCATGGGGCGAGGTCGCAAAGGCCCATCCCTGGCGCAATATCATCGTGCACCAGACCGAGGGGCCGGCCGGCTCGGCGCGCGGCGGCGCGCAGGCGCAGGCCAGGAATCCGACGCGGCGCGGCGTCACCGTCTGGGTCGAAACCGATGGCACGGTGTACTGGGCGGTGGCGGAGAATCTGGTGCCGACCCATGGCGACGGCGCCAACCGCAACGACAACAAATACATCGACAACCGCCCGACCTTTGGCCAGGTGGTAGGTGCCAATTCGATCGGGGTGGAATTCGCCGGCAATTATCCCGATGTCGCGCGCGGCCCGACCGAGGCGCAGATCGAGGCATGGCGGATTCTGGTGAAGCTGCTGCGGACGCGCTACGGCATCCCGCTCGAGCGGGTCTATGCTCATAACTGGATCGACTACAAGGACGCGCGCTATTGCGAAGGCTGCGCGCTGGCAACGCTGGCAAGGCAGTGGGGAGAGTAGGTACTGAGGGGGTAAACTCTCAACAATGTCGTCCCCGCGCACGCGGGGACCCATAACCCCAAATGTTCATTGTTACGACGAGCAGAAGAAAAGCAATTAGCACTGCCTCTCCCATGACCGCCGCGGAGTATGGGTCCCGGCGTTCGCCGGGACGACGCAGCATTTGTTGAAGCGTTCACCCGACAACAAAAAAGCCGGCGTTGCCGCCGGCTTCCCTGGTTCGTTTCGATCCGCCTAACTCTATTGGCGCATGATCATGCGATCAATGCGCGGCTTCAAGCGCGGCCGCTTCCTGCCTGGCGATCGTGCCCTTGACGGCCGACTGCACCTTCTCGAAGGCGCGGACCTCGATCTGCCGCACGCGCTCGCGCGACACGCCGAATTCGGCGGCGAGGTCTTCCAGCGTCATCGGCTCTTCCGCCAGACGCCGCGCTTCGAAGATGCGGCGTTCGCGCGGGTTGAGCACGCCGATGGCGCCGATCAGCGCCTGCCGGCGATGATCGAACTCCTCGTGCTCGGCCATGATGGCTTCCTGGTTGGGCGAGGTATCGACCAGCCAGTCCTGCCATTCGCCGGCTTCGCCGTCGTCGCGGATCGGCGCGTTGAGCGAGGCATCGCCGCCGAGACGGCGGTTCATGTCGATCACGTCCTGGTCCGTGACGCCGAGGCGCTTGGCAATCAGTTTCACCTGGTCGGGGTGGAGATCACCCTCGTCCAGCGCGGAGATCTTGCTCTTCGCCTTGCGCAGGTTGAAGAACAGCTTCTTCTGGTTCGCGGTGGTGCCCATCTTCACGAGCGACCAGGAACGCAGGATGTACTCTTGTATCGAGGCCTTGATCCACCACATGGCATAGGTGGCGAGCCGAAAACCCTTGTCGGGCTCGAACCGCTTGACCGCCTGCATCAGGCCGACATTGCCTTCCGAGACCACCTCGGAGATCGGCAAGCCGTAGCCGCGATAGCCCATGGCGATCTTGGCCACGAGCCGGAGATGGCTGGTGACAAGGTGGTGTGCCGCCTCGCGATCGTCATGCTCGCGCCAGCGCTTGGCGAACATGTATTCCTGCTGGGGTTCCAGCATCGGAAATTTGCGGATCTCGGCAAGGTAGCGGGAGAGGCCGGATTCTCCGTTGAGAACCGGCAGGGTAGCTGTACGGGCCATTCGAGCGCCCTCCAGTGGTTCAGGCCCCCGATAGCGGCGGGCCCGGCAGACGGACGCTGTGTTAAAGCCGCCCGGGCTGCGATGTTCCGCGTTGGATATTCAACGCAGATGCAACATACACTAAATCGAGAGGCTTTTGGAAGGATTGTGGGGGTCACGTCCCCGTGTGGCAGGCATAACCTGCTGGAATAACAGCGTTTTTTCAGCCGGCCTGCGTCATAGCGCCGCTCGCAGGGCGCTTTGCAGGAGAAGCAAATCCTCCGGCAGGTCGGCCTCCCAGTGCAAAATCTCCCCGGTTTTGGGGTGTTCCAGCGCCAGAAGGTATGCATGTAGCGCTTGGCGGCCGAGGCCGGCCAGGGCCGCCTGGGCCTGGGGGCCGAGGTGGCTGGCCTTGGTCTTGAAGTGGGGGCCATAGACGGCGTCGCCCATCAGGGGGTGGCCGATATGGGCCAGATGCACCCGGATCTGGTGGGTTCGGCCGGTCTCGAGCTGGCAGGCCAAAAGGGCGGCGACCGGTTTGCCGTCGCGCCCGTTGAAGGTCTCCCGGATTTCCCAATGGGTGACGGCCTCGCGGCCGCCCTCGCGCACCGCCATTTTCTCCCGGGCGTAGGGGTGGCGGTCGATCGGCGCGTCGACGGTGCCGCGCTGCCGGTTCGGCACGCCCCAGACGAAGGCCAGGTAGCCGCGCCGCATCTCGTTGGTGCGGCCGTGGTCGGCGAATTGCTCGGTCAGCGATTTATGCGCGCGGTCGTTCTTGGCCACCACCATCAGCCCGGTGGTGTCCTTGTCGAGCCGGTGCACGATGCCCGGGCGCTTGACGCCGCCGATGCCGGAAAGGCTGGCCCCGCAATGGGCGATCAGGGCGTTGACCAGGGTGCCGGTTTCGTGGCCGGCGGCCGGATGCACCACGAGGCCCCTGGGCTTGTCGATGACGACGATGTCGTCATCCTCGTAGACGATATCGAGCGCGATATCTTCGGCCTTGGGCTCGGCGGCGACCGCTTCCGGCACGTCGATTGTGATCGTATCGCCCGCGGCGACATGATAAGCGGGGTCGCGGATGGGGGCGCCTCCGGCGGTGACGGAACCGGCCAGGATCAGCGCTTTCAGCCGCGAGCGCGACAGCTCCGGCCGGCGCACCGCCAGCACGCGGTCGAGCCGGGCCGATCCCTCGTCGCCGGCGACGGTGACCCTGAACCTCTGACCGCTATTCGAAGACGAGCTTTGCATGACCGAAACCGTTGCGCCCGAACCGACCCCCGAGCAGGCCGCGCTGTTCGCGCGGGTGCGGCGGATGATGCTGATTGCGGGCCTTACCACGGCGCTGGCGGTAGCGGCCGTTCTGATCGCCATCGGCTACCGCCTTTTCCGATCCGAGGGAAGTGTGACGGCCGCCGCCACCGAAGTCACCGCCAGCCTGCCGAAGGGCGCCCGCATCGTCGCAACCGGCATCGCCGGCGACCGGCTGCTGCTGACGCTGGATATCGGCGGCGTGACCGAAATCCGCACCTTCGACGCGCGCACGCTGAAACCCGCCGGAAGGCTGAAATTCGTCAGCGAACCGTAAACCATTGCCGTCATGGCCGGGCTTTGACCCGGCCATCCACGACTTCCTTGCTCAGTTTGCGCGAAGACGTGGATGTCCGGAACAAGCCCGGGCATGACGAAGTTCTCAGCATGAAGCCCCGGTTTGCTGCATTCTCAGACCCAAACCCGCCTTGCGGCCAGCCGATTTCGAGGCTATTCCCTCTGCCAACGCTCCCTTCGTCTAGCGGTTAGGACGCGGCCCTCTCAAGGCTGAAACAGGGGTTCGATTCCCCTAGGGAGCGCCAGCGTTTTCAGTAACTTACTAGACGTGAAGCTGCTGTCCCGCCTGACCGAGCAAATATAAACCGTGTATCGACCCGGCTTAAGCGCAGTCCGCGCGACGGGCGTCCGGGCCAGGTTCTCCTCAGGGGTGAGTGGGTCCAGCCGGGGGCGGCAAACGCATTACGATAGCCACAGCAACAAGGGTATTAGCCCGTGGTGGGGCAAGGGGCGGGGGTTGTGGGCAAGCCGCCTACCGCCCTCTTCCAGTTGAGCCATCCACATGCGACAAATTTGGAGTTAGCGCCACCGGGCTATCGTGCGCTGGCGCCAACCTAGGCGACCTGCTCCGTCGGCTTCGTCCGCCTGCACTTACCGGGATGCTCGGATATGCCCCCTTCAATAGGGAACAGATTAATAGCTTAGCCTACCAATCGGCGTCGAGCCCCGCTGTGGATTTACACTACAAGCGGCGCAACCTCATTGAACGATGCGTCAAGCGGCTTAGGCAATTCCCCCGCACGTTACGAGAAAACTGCCAGGGCATTTCCCTCGATGCCATGCATTCCAACCGCAAGGCCTTGGATCAAAACCGTCAACACGGCCTAGGGCGCCGTCGGTGATAGCGACAACAGGTTGCGGTAGAAATCGCCGATCGGTTTCATCAGACTCTCCATGACCAACTGCCCGCTGCCGATAGGGTAGGGATCGTTAACGAGGTAATAGCTATCCCTGAACATAATATGGCCGCTCCGCGGCTCGACGTAGGAGTACTCGCGCCAGCCGCGCAGCAGCCGGGCGTGTCCGAGGATGCCGGTCTTCCCGGGAATCATGGAGCCAAGGTAGTCGCGGGCCTTGTCGACCGTGGGTGCGGTGTCGACAGCTGCCCGCCAACCGCCATTCGTCAGCGTCTCGAATCCACTGATCATGTCGGCGTTGTAAGTGCCGTATTCGCCGGTCTTGAAGACCTTGGCAATGTCTTGCTGGGTGAAACCCGTGTAGCCGATATATTCGAGGATCATCGCCGCGGTCGCCACCGCGCAAAACACCGGCGTCTCCTGTCCGATCAGTCGCAATATCGGCAGAACCGTACCGCTGATGGCCGGCCGGGGCGGCGCTGGTGCCGCGAGCGACGCTGCCATGCTCTCGCGAATTAGCCGTTCCGCCTGTTTTGTGCTTAGCAGCTCGACAGCCGCCGGAGCCGCTGATCGTCCGCTCTGGAAGGCTCTTACAGTTGCGACATAGCGCATGGCGGAATTCCACTGCTGGCCTATCACCGGGCTCGGTCCCGCCTCTGGCAGCCGATCGATAAAGGAGTAGAACGGCTCCCCCTCGGGCAGATCGCCGCCGCGGGCCCCGGCCTCGCCGATCTTCGTGCCGGCCAGCTCACGGACCCGGTATGACGTCATGTGAGCGTCATAGATCGCCCTGCGTTGCTGGCTGCCGTCGGCGACCAACACCACGATGCCGATGCGCGGATAGCCGTAGCACACGAAGCCCGCGGTCGACAGTTTGGCGCCGGGGTAATCCTTGGCGGCCTGTGCCAGGACCTGCCGCTCCGCCTCCGCCTGCTCGAACAGCGTTCGGCCGATCATGATGGAATCGATCAGGGGAAATTCGGTGCCGCGCGCGGAGCTGCGGACGACGCCGATCTTCTTGCCGCTCGCATTGATCACCGCATAGTCTAGGAATAGCGGCGAGCTGTTGAGGTCGGCAATGGGAAGCGGGAGATCTTTCGAGATTCGGCTGCCTTCCAGATCGAGTCCCGACATCAACCCGATATCGGCGCTGAAACTGCGAAACAGGAAGTCGAGTAGCTCCAACTGAACGTCGCTGCCGATCGAAGCTCCGTCGGCCATGGCTACGATTCCTTTCAAGCCTGCAGTCGGCGCTCGCGGGCTGTGCAATTACCGCACCCCGCCTTTGCGGCAGACGATCCCCACCTCGATCCGGCCGCTTGCGCGACCACCATCTCGGCCAATGCGGTCGGCCGGTGCTTGGCCAGATATTCGAACAGGATCATTTCCCTCAAATTGTAGCGGATCTGATTGCAGGTGAATTCCGACGGCGCGTGCTCCACGTGACGATGCGGACAACCGCCAAAACAGACCGGCAAGACGTTACAACTGCGACAGGGGTCATCGCGGGTCGGATCGAAGCGCAGCCAGCGCAAATTACGCTCGTCGGACAGATCCATTGCCCTGGTGATGTGGCCGACCCGCTTGTCATTCTCTCCGACCTCGAGCCAGCAACGCTGCAGGCTGCCATCCGGCTCCACAACAATCGAATGGGTGGTCACGGCTTGGCACTGCTGGAGCCAGGGGCCGCTCAACCTTTCAGATGTCGAGAATCCGAGCAACTTGGCGTGGGCGACGAGGCCGATCTCGGTGGCGGCAAAATCCTCGTTGGTCGCAACCTTCACCTGCTCCTTCTCGGCAATGTCATGACACCCCTGACCGAAGGGGTGGATGGGGGCGAAGGCAATGCGCAGGCGCCCTGCCAGCCCGCGCGCCGCCAGAAGCTCAAGCAGACGATGACAGCCATCCGGGTTCAGCGTGTCGACGTTCATCCGAAGGACCATGGGAAGCTGGCCGGCGGCGTATGTGAGATTGTCAACGACGCGCTCGAAAGTCGGGCTGCCAGCCTTGCTGGGGCGCTTGACGTCATGGGTCGTCGCGTCACCGTCGAGCGTGACTTGCACGGTACGCCAGTGCCCCAATTCGCGCAGGCGGTCGACGGCGTCGGCACGTAGCAGATAGCCGTTCGTCACCATGAATGCCTGATAGGAAGCACCGAGCTCGCTCGCGATTCCGATGAACGCTTCGCTCAGTCGATAGATGGTCTCCTTGCCCATGAGTGGCTCACCGCCATACCAGGTGACCGACAATGTCTTGCGTCCGGGCAGGAAACGCCGGACGTATTCGATGATCTGATCTTCAACCAGTCGCGACATGCGCCCCGGCCTCTTGTTTTCATAACAGTAGACGCAGGCGAAATTACAATCGATGGTAGGGGCAATGGTCAGCCCCAACATGTCGAACGAGAAACGCATGCGTTCGTACCGGCGCATCATGAAATCCGCTTCATCGAGCGTAGGGTCGACCAGCATCTTGTTCTCGCCAAGCTGCTCGCGCAAAGGCTGAGGCAGCGTTTCGAGCCCCGCGGCGGAAACCTTGGCGTCACGCCAAATGGCCGCGTCCTCGATGCCCAGTTCGAGATAAGTCCTCCAAAGCAGATTGGCGAGCAGCACGCGTCCCTCGCTCAGATCGAGTTCCTGCACGTAGCGCGACCGCTTAAGCATGGACCTCTCCTTGCATCATTGTGCGCGCTTCACCCTCCCCGTATGCCGCGCAGACGGCGCGGCAGGCCGCGCATTGATCGGTGTAGGATTCGGCGAATTCGAACGAGAATGCCGGATTGCGCCGCGCCTCGTGGAATGCGGCGCGCAGCGGACCTTCGGTCTGGATGTCGTCGAGCAGAATTCGCCGGTCGAGGCGTGCAATCAGCTGGGCGAGCGAGCGCTCGCCGAATCGTCCGGCGCATAGCGGGCTTGCGGGTCCGAACCCGATCGCTGCGGCACAACAGGCGTAAAGTGTCCCATCCGGCCCGAGCGCAAGCTGGCCCAACACGTGGCAAGGCGCGTCAGGTATGCCGCTGCAAAAATTGTCCAGTTCCAGGTTTGCCGCGCGGCCGGCCCGCGCGATACCGTGTGATCTGACCAGAACTCCCGGAATCCGGCGAAGCCGGGCCAACGCCGCGGCGGCCTCCCGGTCCGCTGGCCGAGAGGGCACGGCGACTTCGACGGTCATGCCGGTGGCCGCGGCGGCCCGGCACGCGTTTTCTACCCGCGTCACCGGCACGAAGGGCAAGTGGAACGCGTCCGTGCTCAGAAGCAGACAATCCACTCCGGCTTCAGTGAGGCTTTGCGTCATCCGTTCGGCCCGCGCGGGCGTCGTCGCCCAGAAGCCATTGGTGTAGACCGCGACCGACACGCCATGGAGGCTAGCGCGCGTTGCCAGATCGAAGACGAGCGTCGGGCAAAGCATCGCCTCGCCCCCAGAGAGCACGATATTCAGGCCGCTCGCTGCGGCCTCCTCGACGGCTTGCCGGGCGAGTCCGGGCTCAATTTTCTCGCGTCGCCGGGGCGACGAGTGGACGGCGCAATGCGCGCAACTCGCCGGGCAGCGCAGGGTGACAAGGATGGTCAGGCTCTTTACTTTCATGATGCCTCCCCACCGTTCAACCTGCGCTTGAACCCCGGCTCAGTGCAGTTGGCCGACGCAGCCGCCAATACACCATCCCTCAGGCTGCTCCGTTCCAGCCTCGGGAGTTTTGCTTTGCAGGCGTACGAAAGCAGCGACCATCTCGAGAACTTCAACAGGGACAGGCTTGCCAGCACGTACGCTAAGTCCGTCCGGTAGAGTAACCTGGAGCGTCGACGCATCGATCGCCGTTACTGAGACCGTTTTTGCTTTTGCCATTGGAAATCTCCTGTGTTTAGTCGAAACATCCCACGGTTGAAATCAAGCTTGAGTTGCATCAAGAATGATTTGATCCAAATCAACTCAGATAATTTTTTTATAGCGCCATCTCTCGGGCGCAGCAGAGCACTTCGCCCCGGCTTTGGTACCGTGCGATTGATCGTGCGGCCTGGCGGCTATCGCGAGAGGAGCACCGGCCGTGGTTCAGTGATGGGCCGAAACGCTCTTGACGCACTCGGACAGCAAATCACTGGATGCGAAGTGGCTGACGTCACCCAGACTGATCATGCCGACCATTCGCTTGCTCTTGTTGATCACCGGCAGCCTGCGGACCTTCAGCGCCTCCATGTGGTGCACCGCCTTTGCGAGGTCATCGTCCTCCCGGCAACAATGGATGCCCTCGGTCATCACATCGCGCGCCTTGGCGCGGCCGACATCGAAGTTGTTGCTCGCCAGCCCTTTGCAGACGATGTCGCGGTCGGTCACCATCCCGATCAGTTGGTCGTCCTCCCCAATCGGAATGCAGCCGATGTCATGGCCCCGCATCAGTTTCGCGAGTTCGGTAACGGGGGTGTTGGGGCTGACCCAGTCGACACCCTTGTGCATCACGTCTTTGACTTTCATGGCGGAACTCCCTTGCTGGGTTTCAGGTGTACTTGATGCAATGCAGCACAGCCCCCCGCTTTCACTATACAACCGATCGCGGGCGAGGTCGCAGGAGAAAGCATCATTCCTGCGCGATCGGACCTGGCAAACGCGTCGCTGCCGCCCTCCTGCGCAAGCGGATTGGTGGAACCCGGCAAATCCAGGTCCGTGGCCCTGGCGCGCCAATCCCGACCACGATTCAAGCGGTAAGCGTCCTTCATTTCTGCTACGATTAAAACATGACGATCGGGATTACTGGACCCGAACGGAAGGTACCAAGGCAAAGCGCCGTGGTCGGGTTCATCATTGCGGCCGTCTTGGTCGGGATTGGCCTGATCCTGCTTTGGCTCGCGAGCGACTTCCTGGTTGACTGGCTATGGTTTTCCTCGATCGGCTATCTGCAGGTTTTTTGGACGACGATCGGCGCTAAAGCCGTCGTCCTTTTTGCGGTCTGGACGGGAACGGCGGTCATCCTTTGGCTGAACGGATGGCTCGCGGTGCGATTTGCCCGCCGGCAGCCGAGGCAATCTGTCCCTGCATTCATGTGGAATCTTGCGGGCAACGTGCCGCCCCCCGACCTGTTGGCGGTCATGCGCGATCGGCTGCCGTGGTCCCGGGTCATCGCGGGCGGTGCAGGTTTGCTCGCTCTGCTGGTGGCCGCGGCCGAGGTCGGCAATTGGGGCGTCATCCTGCAGTTTTTCTATCACGTCCCCTATGGTGCAGGCGACCCGCTGTTCGACAAGGACATCGGTTTCTATCTCTTCGTCCTGCCGGCCTATATCCTCATCAAGAACTGGATGCTGCTCACACTCGTTCTGAGCGCGTTCTTCGCCGCAACGATCTATTGGGTGCATGGCGACATCGAATACGACATTCACCACCGATCGATGTCGCCGACGGCAATTGCCCACGGCTCGGCGTTGCTCGGTCTCCTCTTCGTCGTGAAGGCCTGGTCCTACGGCCTCGACCGTTATCTGCTGCTCTATGGCGACAACGGCGTCGTCGTCGGCGCAAGCTACACCGACGTACACGTGGGGATACCGGGTCTGTGGCTGTTGATCGGGCTCTCGATCGTCGCGGCGTTCGCCGCGTGGGCAAACCTCCGGGTGCGCACCTACTGGCTTCCCGCCGCCGCGTTCATACTCGTCGGCCTCGGCTCTTTCGTGCTGTCCGGCGCAGTCCCCGTGCTGTTCCGGCACTTCTTCGTCAAACCGAGCGAGTTGCAGCTGGAGAAGCCCTACATCGAACGCAGCATCGCGCTCACCCGGCAGGCATACAATCTCGATCGGATCACAGCCAGGCCGTTTGCTGCCGAACAGAGGCTTACCTTCAAGACGCTGGAGGCCAACAAGGCGACAATCGAAAATATCAGGCTATGGGACTGGCTGCCCTTGTCGGACACCTACGCGCAACTGCAGGAGATCCGCACCTATTACAAATTCCATCATCTCGACGTTGATCGCTACTGGCTTGATGGTTCCTACCAGAGCGTAATGCTCTCGGCGCGCGAACTGCGGCCCGCCTTGTTGCCGCCGAATGCCCAGACATGGGTCAACCGCCACGTGCTGTTTACGCACGGCAGCGGCGCGGTGATGAGCCCGGTCACTCGCAAGAGCGCCGAAGGGTTGCCATTCCTCTATTTGCGCGACATCCCTCCCGTTGCGGACGGAGGCCCCCCGATCCATGAACCGCGCATCTACTACGGCGAAGAGCGCGACAGCTACGTCATCGTCAAGGGGAGCACGCCGGAGTTCGATTATCCGAAGGGGAAAGACAACGTCTATGCTGCCTATGACGGTACCGGCGGCGTTCCGATCGGAGCGTTGGCGAGCAGAATGCTGTTCGCCTGTTACTTCAACGACCCGAACCTGCTGCTCTCAAGCTACATCACTGCCGACAGCCGGATCATGATCCGGCGCAATATCCAGGAACGGGTGCGAACGATCGCGCCGTTCCTCGGGCTCGATCATGATCCCTATCTGGTCATCAGCAATGGGCGGATGTTCTGGATGCAGGACGCCTACACGACGAGCTCCTATTTCCCCTCTGCGCAGCCGGCGCAAAATTTCGATCTCAACTACATCCGCAATTCGGTGAAGGTGATCGTCGATGCTTATAACGGGACCGTCGACTTCTATCTGATGGATCCCGGCGACCCGATTGTCACGACCTACCAGCGCATCTTTCCGAGCCTGTTCAAGCCGTTCGCGGCCATGCCTTCAGATTTGCAGAAGCATATTCGCTATCCGGAGGATATGTTCCTGATTCAGGCGCGGCTGTATCAAACCTACCACATGGAGGCGGCCGAGGTTTTCTACAACCGCGAGGATCTTTGGCAATTCCCGCGCCAACCGGGCGGAGGCGGCACCGCGATGATGGCGCCCTATTACATCATCATGCGGCTGCCCGGGGAGCCGCATGCCGAGTTCTTCCTCATGCTCCCGATGGTGCCGAGCCGCCGCGACAACATGATCGCGTGGCTCGCCGCGCGCTGCGATGGGCCCGACTACGGCAAGCTGATCGTTTACGAATTTCCCAAGGAGAAGCTTGTCTACGGGCCGTTCCAGATCGAGGCGCGGATCAATCAGAGTACCGAGATCTCCCAGCAAATCACGCTGTGGAACCAGATGGGTTCGCGGGTGATCCGCGGTGCGAACCTGCTTGTGATCCCGATCGAGAACTCGATTCTTTACGTGACACCGCTCTATTTGCGGGCGGAGCACGGACACCTGCCGGAGCTGAAACGCGTGATCGCAGCCTACGGTGAACATGTGGTGATGAAGGAGACGCTCGCGGAGGCCTTGTCAGCGCTGTTCATGGAGCCCGGCGCCGCGCCGGCGGTTTCAAGCACGGCAGGGGAGATGCCCGCCAGACGCCCGGCGGCAAGTCAGGCACGGGAGGCGCTTGATCGCTACAATCAGGCAGTCGAGCGATTGAAGTCCGGAGATTGGAAAGGCTTCGGCACGCAGTTCGATGCCATGCGCGAGCTTCTGGAGGAAATGAACCGGCACTCCACCGGCCACTAGCCCACTATCTGCAGTCTGGCGCTGCCTCCGACCCGGAGCGGTGCGGCCAGGAAGAGATGACGACCGGGTAGGAAAGTGTCCTGCCGCGAGCTAAGCTATCGATATGTTACCTGCGCGAAGTCCCCTGGGGAGAGACCGGCATTTGCGGAAGCCCCACGGCCAAATCGAGCGAGAAATTCTTTGCTCAGTCGGCGTGAAGCATTGTTGCGAACGGCGGGGCTTGCGGTCGCGGGCTTAATTCCTGCTGCGCCGTTGCACGGCGTCGCCGCGCCGCTGCGCAAGCCGGTTCGGAGCGGGGAGATCGGCGCCGCATTGCAGGCGAAAATCGACGCCGGTGAAATACCGGGCGTCGTTGCGATGGCCGCGAACGAACAGTCTGTCGTCTATGAGGGTGCATTCGGCACCCGCAACTTGGCCACGGCGACGCGGATGTCGACCGATACGGTCTTCCGCATCGCCTCGATGGTCAAGCTGCTGACGTCGGTGGCGGCCTTGCAACTGGTGGAGCGAGGCAAGTTGAAGCTGGACGAGCCGGCTGCCCACATCGACGAACGGCTCGGTTCGGCCAAGGTCCTCGCCGGCTTCGACGCGAAAGGTCTTCCGCAGCTGAGACCGCCGCACAAGCCCATCACGCTGCGCCATCTCTTGTCGCACACCTCCGGCTTCAGCTATCCGCTGTGGGACCCGAATGTCGTTCGCTACCTCAAGGTCGCCCGTAGCCATCCGGCGCTGCCTCGCCGGCCGCTGATGTTCGATCCGGGGGCAAGATGGGCCTATGGCGGCAGCCTCGATGATGTGGGCCGGCTGGTTGGAATCGCCGGCGGCAAGAGCATCGACCGGTATTTTCGCGACCACATCCTTGGCCCGCTCGGCATGAACGACACGGCCTTCGCGATCAGCGACGAGCAGCGCGCGCGTCAGGCCAGCCTGCATGTCCGGGGTGCGGACGGCAGGCTTCTGCCGCAGCCGCTGGAAAAGCCGGCCGCACGGAACGTGCCCTCGGGCGGAGGCGGCATCTATTCGACGGCGCCGGATTACCTGACCCTGCTGCAGGCGCTGCTGAATGGTGGAAGCCTTGGCGGCACCCGCATCCTGCGGCCGCAGACCGTCGCCCTGATGTCCGCAAACCAGATCGGCAACCTCCAGGCCGGCATACTCAAGACGGCGAATCCGGCGCTTTCGAATGACGTGGATTTTTTTCCGGGCGTTCGTCTGCGATGGGGGCTCGGCCACATGATCAATGTCGACCCCGTGCCGGACGGCCGCAACGCCGGCAGCCTGACCTGGGCCGGCCTGTTCAACACCTACTACTGGATCGATCCGACGATGCGGATCGCAGGCGTGATCATGATGCAGATCCTCCCCTTTGCCGACCCGCAGGCCCTGAAGGTCTATCGGCAATTCGAGCGCGGGATTTGCCATGCGGTCAGGCCGGCCTGAAAGTTGTCAGATCAACGTACATGTGATCGAACACGCGCGCCATGGCCGGCGGCAGCGGATCGAAAGCGTGATAGACCGCCGCCGACCGATCCCAACCCAGGCCAGAAACCCACGATGAACCTCGACCTGACCCGCCGCACCTTGCTGCATCTCGCCGGAGCCTCCTCATTCGCGGCGGCGGCCGCAGCGGCGGAGCGCGCCGAGGGAGGCGGAAGCGGCGGGGGGCCGACCTTCGCCAACCGCACGCCGATGCGCGTCGGCATGGTGACGATGCGCGTCCGCCAGCTGGATCCGGTCGCGGACTTCTACCGCGATGTGCTCGGCCTTGCCGTGATGGAACGCTCGGCCACCGGCGTGACGCTCGGCTCGGGCGGGGTGAAGCTCCTGGTGCTCGAGGCGCGTCCGGACGCCACGAACGAATCCCGAAATGCCGCCGGCCTCTATCACACGGCGTTCCTGATGCCGACGCGCAAGGATCTGGCGCGCTGGCTGGTTCATGCCGCCATCCATCGCGTGCCGCTGTCTGGCTTTGCCGATCACCGCGTCAGCGAATCCGTCTATCTCGACGATCCCGAAGGCAACGGCATCGAGGTCTATGCCGATCGCGATCCTTCGCTCTGGCAATGGAGCGCCGGAACCGTGACGATGGGGACCGACCAGCTCGATATCGACGATCTCGTCTCGCTCACCGATACCCGTGTCAGCGATTATGCCGGGGCGCCGGAAGGCTTGCGCATCGGACACATGCATCTGCGCGTCGGCGATCTCGCGAAGGCCGACGGCTTCTATCGCGGCGCCATCGGCTTCGACCCGACACGCGCGCGCAACGGCGCCACGTTCCTGTCCTCGGGGCGCTATCATCACCATCTCGGTCTCAATGTCTGGCAAAGCGCGGGCGCCGGCCGCCGCGACGATGCGGCCACCGGGCTTGCCTGGTTTTCGCTGGAAATCGAGCAGCCGGATGTGTTCGCGGCGCTGGAACAACGCCTGCGTCAGGCCGGCGTCGAAGTAGCAGCAGTCGCGAACGGGCTCGAGACCGTCGATCCCTGGGGCACGCGGCTGCGTCTCGTCAAGGTCTGAGCCGCCCGGAAAATTGCAAGGTAAGCGGCGCGCGTTGCGCCGTCCCCCACACAGTTTATCGTGTCAAGGCAGCCACACTGCCGTCATGCTTTCCTGCCGCGATGGATCCTGCGCGGCCGTTCGCGGACGGGGTACCGGTACCACCGGACGTGCAATGGCGGCTGGGCCGAGGCGCGGCGCGGCGGCCGTCGCTGACGCAGATTTGGCGCGGGCCGGCCTTTCGACCTGGTTCTTTGGCGCGATGTCCGCGAAGGCGCGTTCGAATCTGCGCAACCGATGGAACATGATGCCGCGGTCGTTGCGGGCGGCCGTCATTTTCGGATCGAGCAGGCTGGCCTGATTGCGGTCGGCGACAGCGCCGTTCGGATTGCCGTTGCGGTGGGCGAAAGCACTCCGCGCCCGGGAGGGTCTGGCATCGCTGGTGGCGAGGTCGGGTGTCGGGCCGACCTTGGCCGCCGGGATTTTCTCGGCATTGGCCTTGGGGGCGGTGGTGTTCGGCTCGCCGGTTTCAGCGGGAATGCCTGCACCCTCGTCTTTCAGCGAAGCGTTCTTGCCGGACGTGTCCGGCTGCGGCGTCGCTGGACCGACGGAAGCCGATGCGTGCATGGCGGGTTTGTCTGCTGGCGCAAGCATTGCCGGCGACACATGCACGAACAGCATATATCCACCAACGGTTACGACCGAGGCCGCGGCCAGCGCGATCACGCCGGAGGCGAGCTTGTGAATCCGGGCGGCGGTGGCCTGCCCGCTGGCCGATGCTTCTTCGATGTGCGCGAGATCGAGCAGATGGTCGTAGGCCGCGCGCTGCTCCGCGTCGCCAAGGATTTCGTGGGCACGGACGATCCGCCTGAACTTCCAGGCCGCATCGGGATCGCCGGGACGGATATCGGGGTGAGCGCCCTTGACGGCTCTGCGGAATGCGGTCCGCAGACCCTCCGCGTCATCGTTCGGAAGAGCGCCGAGCAATTCGTAAAGCGTCATCGTCGCTCTCGCTGCCGGGTTTCCTCGCCTCCGTTCGAAATTCCCGTCATGAATTTACTCTGGAGCACGCATACAAACTGAACACTAAAGCCTGTGGATATTGTTGAGGCAGTAGGGCGGAAAAAAGACTGGTCCGACGCGAACCGACCGCTGTTGTGGCGCAAGCATGGCAGTGGTGAGACGGCACAGCTTGTGCCTCACACCCCGATCGCGTTCTTCGCCACCACGTCCCGATAGAACGACGCGCTCAGCTTCGGCATTATCATCCCGTCTCTCATTCGTGCTCATCCGACTTCGGGCCGGCCTCACCCAGGGATCTGCCAGGCTGAAATTCTGTCGATCTCGAACGCAACTGTAACAGGAGATTCGGTAACCACGAATCCGATGCCTTGCAGGAAACGCAAGGCGACTGCCGATCGCCCGGGTGCGCGGCCTAGTTCTTGCGTAGCCGAGATCAGCGTCTGGAGCTTTGTCTGAATGGCGACAATCCCGTCGAGCCGGATCAACCGGCGCGGCGGCTTCCCGACAGTGACAGGGCCACATGGTGGAATGAAACATGACGGATATGGCGGAACTGAAAAAGCGCAAGGAGGCGCTCAATCTGGCGATTGTGTATGTCGACCCCGATGCCTTCATTGCCAATTTCATGGGTTGGCTGGAAATCACCGCGTTCATCACCGCGCAGCGGGCGGGCCTGGCGCGCATTCCCGATGACGGGATAACGCCGGGGCTGTCGGAAGATCAGTTGAAACGCGCCGATGTGCAGAATGTAGGAGATGACGCGATCTTCGCCTTCTGCATGACGGCAGCGCTGAAAGGCGACAAGGCGGCGGTGGACAAGGTGGAAGCCGCTTTGGTCGAGAGCATGGGGAAGGAGTTCCCGGGCTCGTCCGGCCTGTGGCACTTTCGCGCGACGATCGAAACTCCGGCAACGCTGGAAGACTTCGTCGGTCAAGCCGGCAAGAAATTGTTGCTCGGCGATATCCCGCCGCCGCCGCTGCGCGCCAAGGAAGACTGGAGCACCGGACTGCGCTTCTTCGAGAAGGCGCGCAAATCCAATTTCGTCCACGAGATCATGTATCCCCTGGCAAAATGGACGCGCGAGCGCTGGACCGAGACGCTGGAGAAGGGCGTGGCCTTTCTCCAGCACATCGAGGACAACGTTCCCGTCCTGCGCGAGGCTCTGGAAGACACCCGCAATGACCAGTCCTTCATCGCGAATTCGCTGCTGAAGCTCGCCCCTGCCGTGGATATGGAACTGAATGACGAATACCAGGGATTCCTGCGATCCCTGGCGCGCCGCATTTAGCGGGGTGCACCCGGCACGCATTTGACCGAGGCGCTGCGGCGGTTCTAAAGTCGGTCATCATGGCTGATTTCCACGGCGTCTTTCCCTATCTCGTCTCCCCCGTCGATCCCACAGGCCAGATCCGCACCGAGGTGCTCGCTCGCCTGTGCGACGATCTCATCAAGTCCGGCGTGCACGGGCTGACGCCGCTCGGCTCGACCGGCGAGTTCGCCTATCTCAACAACGCGCAGCGGCTGGCGGTGGTGCAGGCCACGATCGAGGCCGCCAGGGGCCGAGTGCCGGTGATCGCCGGCGTCGCCTCGACCTCGACCGCCGATGCGGTGGCGCAGGCGAAAGCCTGCGAGAGGCTCGGGGCCGACGGCATCCTGGCGATCCTCGAAGCGTATTTTCCGGTGCAGGATGCACAGATCGAATCCTATTTTCGCGCCATTGCGGACGCGGTCGATATTCCCGTGGTGATCTACACCAATCCGCAATTCCAGCGCTCGGACCTGACGCTCGACGTGATCGAACGGCTCGCTGCCCATCCGCGGATCGGCTACATCAAGGACGCCTCGACCAATACCGGGCGGCTATTGTCGATCATGAACCGCTGCGGCGACGGCATAAAGGTGTTCTCGGCGTCGGCGCATATTCCGGCCGCCGTGATGCTGATCGGCGGCCTCGGCTGGATGGCGGGACCGGCCTGCATCATTCCCAGGCAAAGCGTCGAACTCTACAATCTCTGCAAGGCCGCGCGCTGGGACGACGCGATGAAGTTGCAGCGCAGATTGTGGCGCATCAACGAAGCCTTTGCGCGCTTCAACCTCGCCGCCTGCATCAAGGCCGGGCTCGCGATCCAGGGCTACGACGTCGGCGATCCCGTTCCGCCGCAGGCGGCCCTGACCGCCGATCAGCGCAAGGTGGTCGAAGCGGCGCTGCGGGAGGTCGCGTGATTACCATCGGCCGTCATTGCGAGCGAAGCGAAGCAATCCAGCTTGACCGCCGCAACGCTGGATTGCTTCGTCGCTCCGCTCCTCGCAATGACGAGAGAGTGCCTAGATGCATCGCAATCCAGCTATTCCAAACCCCGGTTGCCGGGTTGGCACTTCCAATGCCGATCCGCTAAAACCCGCCCAACGTTACAAAAGACTCGAAGGACCAACTGATGAACATTCTTCCCGGCAATATGCGTTTCGGTGCGGGCCAGCCTGTCAAGCGTCTTGAAGATCAGCGATTGCTCACCGGGAAGGGGCAGTTCATCGACGACAAGCCGGAAGACGGCGCGCTGTGGCTGCATGTGCTGCGCTCGCCGCATGCCCATGCCAGGATCGTTTCGATCGACAGCAAAGCGGCCAGGGACATGCCGGGTGTGCAGGCGGTTTACACCGGCGCCGATCTGGTCGCCGACGACGTCGGCACCATCCCGACGCTGTCGGTGTTCATGCGGCCGGACGGCAAGCCGATGACGGTGCCGCCGCGTCGGCTGCTCGCCCATGAGGTGGTGCGCTTCGCCGGCGAGCCGGTCGCAGCCGTGGTGGCGACATCGCGGGTGGCGGCGCAGACCGCGGCCGAGGCGATCGAGGTTGAATATGAAGTGCTGCCGTCGGTGGTCGATCCGGTCGAGGCGATCAAGCCGGGTGCGCCGGTGGTCTGGCCCGAGGCGCCCGACAACATCGTCGCCGCCATGAGTTATGGCGACGCCGCCAAGGTCGAAGCGGCCTTCGCCGGTGCCGCGCATACCGTTTCGCTCGATCTGGTCAGTCAGCGGCTGGTGCCCTCCGCGATGGAGCCGCGCTCGACCATCGCCGAGATCGACAAGAAATCCGGCCGGCTGATCCTGCACGTGCAGTCGCAGACCCCGGGCTCGACCCGCGACGTGCTCGCCGAAGCCGTGCTGAAGCGGCCGAAGGAGAGCGTGCGCGTGCTGGTCGGCGATATCGGCGGCGGCTTCGGGCAGAAGACCAACCTCTATCCGGAAGACGGCATGGTGGCCTATGCCGCCACCAAGCTCGGCAAGAAAGTGCGCTGGCGCGGCGACCGCACCGACGAATTCGTCGGCGGCACCCATGGCCGCGATCTCACCTCGACCGGCGAATTCGCGCTCGACGCCAAGGGCCGCGTGCTGGCCTACCGGGTGCGCTCGGTCGGCGGCACCGGCGCCTATTCGACCGGCGCGGGCAACATCATCCCGCTGGTGCTCGGCCCCTTCGTGCAGTCGGGCGTCTACGACCTGCCGCTGGTGCATTACGAGGTCAAATCGGTCATGACCCACACCGCGCCGGTCGGCGCCTATCGCGGCGCGGGGCGCCCGGAGGGCGTCTTCATCGTCGAGCGGCTGATGGACGCCGCCGCGCGGCAGATCGGAATGGACCCGCGCGCGATCCGCAAGGTGAACTACATCAAGCCCGCGCAACTGCCCTACACCAACGCCGTCGGCCAGGTCTATGACTCCGGCGCGTTCGCGCACATGCTGGAGCGCGCGTCGAAACTCGCCGACTGGGACGGCTTTGCCGCGCGCAAGAAGGCAGCGAAGAAGAAGGGCCTGCTCTACGGCCGCGGCCTGACCAGCTACATCGAATGGACCGGCGGACGCGCGCATACCGAGAAGGTCAGCCTGCATGCGACCGCGGAAGGCCGCGTCATCCTGCATTCCGGCACCATGGCGATGGGGCAGGGGCTGCAGACCACCTACGCCCAGATGGTCTCGGAATCGCTCGGCGTCCCCATGGACAAGATCGACATCGTGCAGGGCGATACCGATCTCGCCACCGGCTTTGGCAGCGTCGGCTCGCGCTCGCTGTTCGTCGGCGGCACGGCGCTGGCGGTGTCGGCCGCCGACATGATCGCGAAGGCGCGCGAGAAGGCGTCGAACATTCTGGAAGCCTCCGTCGAGGACATCGAATACCGCGACGGCATGCTCACCGTGGTCGGCACCGACAAGCGGATTGGCCTGTTCGAGATCGCGAAGAAGGAGAGCGGCGCGCGGCTCAGCGTCGACAGCGAAGGCGAGGTCGACGGCCCGAGCTGGCCGAACGGCACCCATATCTGCGAGCTCGAGATCGATCCCGAAACCGGCGTCGTCAGCATCGTGCGCTACACCACGGTCGACGACGTCGGCGTTGCCGTCAATCCGATGCTGGTGACGGGGCAGATTCACGGCGGCGTCGCGCAGGGCATCGGCCAGGCCCTGTATGAAGGCGTGTCCTACGACGCCGAAGGGCAATTGCTGACTGCGAGCTATCAGGACTATTGCCTGCCGCGCGCCGATGACCTTCCGCCGATCGCGGTCGCGCTCGACGAAAGTGCGCCGTGCAAGACCAATCCGCTCGGCGCCAAAGGCTGCGGCGAATCCGGCACGATCGGCGGGACGCCCTGCATCGTCAACGGCGTGATGGATGCGCTCGCCGAACTCGGCATCAAGAACCTGGCCACGCCGCTGACGCCGATGAAGGTCTGGCAGGCGATAAGGGATGCGAAGGCGGCGAGGCGTAATTTGCCTCCGTCATTCCGGGATGGTCCGAAGGACCAGACCTCAGGTGCGCAATTGCGCACCGGGGAATCTCGAGATTCCGGGTTCGATGCTTCGCATCGCCCCGGAATGACTGGGGCTACAGCCCCAGCACCATCTTCGCCACGATCTCGCGCTGGATCTCCGAGGAGCCGCCGAAGATCGTGTAGGCGCGTCCGTTGAGATATTCGGGCACCACCGGCAGCATGTTTTCCGGTATCGCAGGCTGCTCGTTGAGCCTGTAGAGCGGCCGCATCGGCTCGACATAGAGCCCGTCATTGCCGATCACCTCCACGCCCAATCTTGTCACCGCCTGGCGGATTTCGCTGACCCGCAGTTTCAGTAACGACGACACCGCGCCCGGGTTCTGTCCGGTCTGCAGCGCCGACAGCACGCGCAGTTCGGTCATTTCAAGCGCGTCGATATCGACCTCGATCTCCGACATCCGCACCGCGATATCGGGATCGTCGATGGCGCGGCCGGTTACGTCGGACTCTGCCAGATCCGAAACTGTCCTGAGCGCGTCGCGCAGCTTGGCCGAGGCGATGCCGGAGCCGCGCTCGAATTCGAGCAGGTACTTGCCGTAGGTCCAGCCCTTGCCTTCCTCGCCGACGCGATTGGCGACGGGCACGCGGACGTCGTCGAAGAACACCTGGTTGACCTCGTGGTCGCCGCCGATGGTGAGAATCGGCCTTGTCGTAATGCCCGGACTTTTCATGTCGATCAGAACGAAACTGATGCCGTCCTGCTGGCGCTCGGTGTCGTGGGTGCGGACCAGCGCGAACATGCGGTTGGCGTGGTGCGCATGCGTGGTCCAGATCTTGGTGCCGTTGATGACGTAGTCGTCGCCGTCGCGCACCGCACGCGTCTTCAGCGAGGCGAGGTCGGAGCCGGAGCCGGGTTCGGAATAGCCCTGGCACCAGTAGTCTTCGCCCGAGACGATCCGCGGCAGATAGAAGTTCTTCTGCTCCGGCGAGCCGAAGCCGATGATCACGGGGCCGACCATCTTGACGCCCATCACGTTGACATTCGGCACGCCGGCGCGGGCGCATTCGGCCTCGAAGATCCAGCGCTGTGCCGGCGTCCAGTCGGGCCCGCCATGCTCCACCGGCCATCCCGGCGCGCCCCAGCCGTTCTTGTGCAGCGCTCGCTGCCAGGCCATGCCGATGTCGGGATCGGAAAACACCGACGGCGTCAGGGCAGTCGCGCGCTTCATTTCCGGCGTGAGGCTGGCGGCAATGAAGTCGCGGACTTCTTTCTCGAAAGCGCGCTCTTCGGCGCTGAAGGTGAGATCCATGGATGGCGCTCCTTTATGCGTGCACCCGCCCGCCCAATGCGGCGTGGCGGCGATAATGATGGGCGCTGCCGCCGAACAGGGTGTCGAAGGCGAGCAGCCGCTTGAAGTAGGAGCCGATGTCGAGCTCTTCGGTGACGCCCATGGCGCCGTGCAGCTGCACCGACTGTTCGGCGACGAAGCGGGCGCATTTGCCGATCTTTGCTTTCGCACCCGAGGCGGCGCGGCTGCGCGCCACCGGTTCGGCGTCGACCATCAGCGCCGCGCGCAACGCCATCGAGCGCGCCTCGTCGGTTTGCATCGCCATGTCGGCGAGGCGGTGGCGGATCACCTGGTTGGCGGACAGCGGCCGGCCGAACTGTTTCCGGATTTTGGTGTATTCGAGCGTGGTATTGAGCAGCGTCTGCATGATGCCGACGGCTTCGGAACCGATTGCCGCCATCGCACGATCGACCACCGCCTCGATCGCGGCCAGCACGTCGCTGCCGTCGCCAAGCAGGGCGTCGGCGGGGAGGCGGACGCCCGCGAGATGGAGATTGCAGGCGCGGCCGCCGCCAAGCCGCGCAAAATCGCGCCGCGCGAGGCCGGGCGTATCGCCGGGTACGAGGAACAGACACAGTCTGCCGGATGCGCCGTTGTTGTTGGCGACCCGGGCGGAGACGATGATCTGCCCCGCGGCGTTGCCGTCGAGCACGGCAATCTTCCGGCCGTCGAGGCGCCAGCCGTCCGGCATCTTCGCCGCCGTGGTCCCGACCTCGGCCAGATCGAAGCGCGCGGCGCGTTCGGAATGCGCCAACGCCAGAAACAGCGAGCCGTCGGCAACCCTGGGCAGGATGGCCTGCTTCTGCGCGTCGTTGCCGCAGGCGGCGACCAGCGCGGCGCCGATCACCACCGTCGACAGATAGGGTTCGGAAACCAGCCCGCGCCCGAAGGCTTCCATCACGATGCCGGTTTCCACCGCGCCTGCGCCGAGCCCGCCATAGGCCTCGTCGATCGGCAGCGCCAGCCAGCCGAGCTCGGCGAATTGTTTCCAGATCGCGGGGCTGAAGCCTGCCGGCTCGTCCGCCGCGCGGCGGCGGTGATCGGCGGTGTAGGTTTCGGCGATGAAGCGGTCGACACTTTCGCGCAGCAGGCGCTGCTCGTCGCTTAAGGTAAGGTCCATCTGATCTCTTTTGCTCGAACGGTTATACCTGGACTGATTTCTTGACCGAGGGATGCAGTCCGGCGGGATCGACCACCATGCCGAATTCCTGCAGGTTATGCGCGTGACACAGCTGATGCAGCGCGAACGCCTGATCGATCGCCGCGGGCTGGCCCATGACATCGACCGAGCGGTTGACCGCCTCTTTGGTCAGTTTCAGCGCGAACGAAGGTTTGGCGGCGATCCTCTCGGCCAGCTTCATCACGAATGACGAGAGGTCGGGCCGCGGCACCACGTGATTGACCATGCCGAGCCGGTGCGCCTCTTCCGCGCTCCAGGCGTCGGCGGTGAACAGCAGCTCCTTGGCCTTGCGCGGGCCGAGCTCCCAGGGATGCACGAACCATTCGACGCCGCACACGCCCATGGTGACCACGGGATCGCAGAACTCGGCGTCATGGCTGGCGACGATCAGGTCGCAGGCCCAGGCCAGCATCAGCCCGCCGGCGATGCACTTGCCATGAACTTCGGCGATCGTCGGCTTGGCCAGATTGCGCCAGCGCCGGGTGATCTGCAGGTAGATCTCCTGCTCGCGGGCGAAGCGGCCGTGGGCGTTCGGCTCGCCGAAACCGCCCCAATTTCCGATTGGCGGAAAATCCACGCCGGCGGCATTCTTTCCCGCGGCCCGCAGATCGTGCCCGGCCGAGAAATGCGGCCCGTGGCCGGCCAGGATGATGACCTTGACTGCATCGTCCTGCACCGCGGCATCGAATGCGGCGTTGAGGTCGTAGGTCATCTGCAGGTTCTGCGCGTTGCGCGCCTCGGGCCGGTTCATCACGATCCGCGCGATGCGCGGCTCCGGCCGTTCCACGATGATGGTCTCATAGGCGGTCATTGGGCGGTTTCCTCGTGTTTTGGTCATGTTGACTATTTCATCAAATGATAGGCAAGGGGCATTGGCGCAAAATAGGCCAGAACAGCCGTCATTCCGGGGCGCGCGCGAGCGCGAACCCGGAATCTCGAGATTCCGGGTTCGATGCTTCCGCATCGCCCCGGAATGACGGCGTGGAAGTTCCGGGCGGTTCTGCTACCTTGCGCAGAATTCCAACGGGAGAAATTTCGATGCGCAGATTTTGGACCGTGCTGGCGGCGCTGGCGTCGCTGAGCCTCACCAATTGCGGCTATAATGCGATCCAGACCAATGACGAGCAGGTCAAGTCGGGCTGGTCCGAGGTCGTCAACCAGTACCAGCGCCGCGCCGATCTCGTGCCCAACCTGGTCAATTCGGTGAAGGGCTTTGCGCAGCAGGAAAAGGACGTGCTGCTCGGCGTCACCAATGCGCGGGCCAAGGTCGGCAGCATCCAGGCGACGCCGGAGGTGCTCAACGACCCCGCCGCGTTCCAGAAATTCACCGCCGCCCAGGGTGAACTCTCCAGCGCGCTGTCGCGACTACTGGTCGTGACCGAGAATTACCCGCAGCTCAAATCCGACGCCCTGTTCAAGGACCTGATGGCGCAGCTCGAAGGCACCGAGAATCGCATCACCGTGGCGCGCAACCGCTACATCAAGGCAGTCCAGGAATATAACGTCGGCATCCGCACCTTTCCGAACAACCTGACCGCGATGGCGTTCGGCTACAAGGAGAAGCCGAATTTCTCGGTCGAGAACGAAAAGGCGATCTCGACTGCGCCGAAGGTGGATTTCAGTCCAGCACCGGCCGCAAAGTAGGGCAACTGAGAATTGGCCGCGATGAACGCTGCAAGAGCCGCCTTTCTTGCGCTGCTGCTGTGCTTCTCGTTTGCGGCGGCGGCCGACGTCGCGGTGCCGGCGCTCACCGGGCGCGTGGTCGATCAGACCGGGACGCTGTCCGGCGGCGACATCGCCTCGCTGACCCAGACGCTGAAGGACCTCGAAGCGCGCAAGGGCAGCCAGGTTGCGGTGCTGATCGTGCCGACCACGTCGCCCGAGACCATCGAGCAATTCGCAATCCGGGTGGCGGAAGCCTGGAAGATCGGACGCAAGAAGATCGACGACGGCGCGCTGCTGGTCGTGGCCAAGGACGACCGCAGGCTGCGCATCGAGGTCGGCTACGGCCTCGAAGGTGCGCTCAATGACGTCACCGCCAAACGCATCATCGACGAGGCCATCACCCCGAAATTCCGGAGCGGCGATTTCGCCGGCGGCATTTCCGCCGGCGTCGACCGCATCATCCGCGTCATCGACGGCGAGAAATTGCCGGAACCGGAGCAACGGCAAAGTTCCGGCTTGCTGAGCGATATCGATCCGTTCAATCCGTTCGTCATCTTTGCCCTCTTCATTGTCGGCGGCATCCTGCGGAGCGCGCTGGGCAGGCTGATCGGTTCGGCGGCGACGAGCGGCGTGGTCGGAGTGCTGGCATGGCTTGTGGTCGGATCGCTGGAGCTGTCGATCATCTTTGCGATCATTGCGTTCGTCCTCACCATGTTCGGCGAGAGCATCGCGTCGTCAGGCGGGCGAGGCGGCACCTGGTCCGGCGGCTCGTCTTCGGGAGGCAGCAGCTCGAGCGGCGGATTCAGCGGCGGTGGCGGCAGTTTTGGCGGCGGCGGCGCGTCGGGGAGATGGTAGATGTCTGGGAGCTGGTAAGATATGGGCATCAGGCGCATCGGCAGGCATCTTGTTGAATATCGCTGGCGGGTACGGCGCATTTTCCCGCCGGAGGTGATGGCTTCGATCGAACGCGCGATCAAGGCGGGCGAGGCCACGCATTCCGGCCAGGTCCGCTTCGTCGTGGAGGGCGCGCTCGACGGCGCTCCGTTGTTCCGCGATCAGCCGGCGCGGGAACGCGCGCTGGATATTTTTTCGCGACTGCGGATATGGGACACCGCGCACAACAACGGCGTGCTGATCTACCTGCTATTGGCCGATCACGACTTCGAGATCATCGCCGACCGCGGTATCGACGCCAAGGTCGGCGCCGCGGGCTGGGAAGAAATCTGCACGGCGATGGAGACCGATTTCAGGGCGGGTAATTTCGCCGGCGGCGTGATCAAGGGGATCGACGCCGTGTCGCGGCACCTCGCGGCGCATTTCCCGCGGCAAGGGGCGGGCCGCAACGAGCTGCCGGATGCGCCGGTGGTGATCTGAGATGCGGCCCCCGCCACGTCATTGCGAGCCAACGGGTCGCGCGAATGCGCGCCCGATGACAGGCTCCGCGAAGCAATCCATGCTTCGTCACAAGCGGGAAGCTGGATTGCTTCGTCGCGGAGTTTATCATCGGGCGCGCATTCGCGCGACCCGTTGGCTCCTCGCAATGACGACGAGACCCGCTTACGCCTTCGCCGACGGCCGCGCGCCGACGCGCGCCATCCATGCCACGATATTGGTATTGGCGGGATCCAGCGGCTGGCCGACCTGGTTGCCGAATTCGAGCCAGCCGAACAGCAGAACATCCGCCATCGTGAAGCGCTTGCCGCACAGGTATTCCTTGCCCGCCATCTGTTCGTTCAGCCATTTCAGGCGGTTCGCCGCGATCATCTTGAGGCCGGGCGAGGCTTCCGGCGCGACCGGGATCCGCTTTTCGAAGAACTTCAGGGCTTCGCCGAAGCGATAACCCATGGCGAGCGGCTCGCAGATGTTAAGATCGACGCGCCGGGTCCACATCCGGCACTCCGCGCGCTCTTCCGGCGTCTCACCGATCAGCGCCGGCTTCGGATTCTTCTCTTCGAGATATTCGCAGATCGCGGTGATCTCCGACAGATAGCTGCCGTCATCGAGCTCGAGGGTAGGCATCTGGCCCATCGGATTGCGCTTGAGATGCGGCTCTTGCCGGTTTTCGCCGCCGCGCAGGTCGACGGTCTGCTTGGGGATGTCGATGCCCTTTTCCGCCATGAACATGCGGACAATGCGTGGGTTCGGTCCGACCGAGTCGTAGAATTTCATCAGATATCTCTCCCCATGTTTCTTGTGACAGCTTCGTTGTTGACGGCTTTTGAGCAGACCGGCGGGCCACTTGTCAAACGGATGGAGGCACCGTAGCGTTTTCGAGCGAAGTGCATACCGGTTCGCGTGAAGAAAACGCGTCAGAACAAAGAATAGAGCCTCGGTTCTGATGCAATCAGAACCGTTAGGCCTCAGCCGTCGTCGAGCTTGTTGAGGTCGCGCACCGATTGCATGATCGGCTCGAAATTCGAGCGCGCGTCGAGCGCGTCGAACAGTTGCGCGGTGTCGGACAACAGCCCGTGCGAGCGCTGAATCGCGATCCGGACGTCGTCCTGCGGGGTATCCGACAGCCGGCCGTGTCCGGACAGCAGGATCTTCGAATTCAGACCCTTCAGCCGCTCCAGCGACTGGATGTAGTCGGCGATGCTGCCCGATCCGAACACGCCGCCCATCACCCCGCCGGGCATCAGGGTGTCGGAGGCGAACAACAGTCCCTGGTCCTGATCGAACAGGCTGATGCAGGCCGAGGTGTGGCCCGGCGTGTACATCACGTTGAGGCGGAAATTGCCGAGGTCGATCAGGTTGCCTTCCTCCAGCCAGATATCGATGTTGATCGGCACCGGCGGCTCGTTGAACATCTTGCGCAGCATCGAGAAATCGTCGCGCAGCATGATCTTGTTGGCGGCGAGCCGGTGCGCGGCGATGATGGTGCGGCCGTGGAAATGATAGGCCGCGCCGATGTGATCGAGATGCTCGTGGCTCAGCACCACCAGGTCGATCTTGTCGGGCGGGCAGCCGACGTGATGGAGGCATTCCAGCAGCGCCGGATAATTCGACGACAGCCCGACGTCGATCATGACGGTGCGGGATTTGCCGCGCACCAGATAGGCGTTGGCGGCGCGGTTCTTGAAGCGGATCTGGTAGACGTCCTCGGCCGCCTGGATCAGCGAACAGACGTCGTTGTTCAGGAGGATCGGAAACGGGCTTGGCTTGCGGTCGCTCATGGGTTGGCCGTCCGGAAAGTGACCGCGTTGGAGGCCCGCAAGCGCCTGCTGAGCGCGTCCATGATCATCAGCGCGAACGCCGGCTGCTGGCTGACCAGGTAGACGAAGCGGGCGTGGTTGATCCGCATCACCCTTGTGTTGGGGGCTGCGGATATCGCGGTCGCCGAGCGGGCCGAACCGTCGATGACCGCCATCTCGCCGAAGAATTCGCCCTTGCCCAGCGTGACGATGACGGTCTTGCTGGCGCTGTTGATCTTGGCGATGTCGACCTTGCCCTCGAGCACCACGAACAGCTCGCGCCCGGTCGAGCCTTCCTCAAAAATGACGTCATCGACATCAAACTCGTTGATGCATTTCTCGATGGCCATGGAGCACCCCGCCTTCTGGCTGGTCGCCATGGTCATGGTAGTCCGGAAATGAGGCGACGCCTACGACGTATCGGGACGGTCCGGGTGGATACTGCAGAGCAACATGAGCCAGGCTCGAACCGCCGCCGCCGGCCTGCTTCGCCCGCGGGGGCGAAAACCGGCTCCGACGAGTTCCTAAAATTTTCGTAAGGCCCCGCCCGGTAACGATTTCGCAAGCAATGAAAGTTACCAAATGGTCAACCTTTACTGGAGATTTTGAACGTGAGCGAACAACAGGCCGAGCAGACCAGCGGTGAATCCGGATCCGTCAGTGCCGGGCCGGCCGCTCCCAACTCATCCGCGGCGGCGCCGGAAACGCTGAAGGCGGCAACCGAGGTCGAATCTCCCGGTCTCGCGCCCGGGCAGGGCGAAGCCGCCAAGCTGGACGCGGCCAAAGCTGAAGCTCCCAAAGCTGAAACTCCCAAGGCTGAAACTCCCAAGGCTGAAATCCCCAAGCCCGAAACCCCGAAGGCAGAGGCGCTCAAGGCGGACGCGCCGCGCTCCCCCGGCAAGGTCATGATCATCTCGGCCGGCGACCGCGCCTGGGACGGCAAGGGCAGTGGTCCGGAAATCGAGTCCGAGCCGAACGCCGGAATGTTCGGCAAGCGCCGGGTCTCCGCCTTGGCGGCCGTGGTGGCGCTGGCGGCGGTGGCGGGCGCGCTCGGCGGCGCGCTGGCGACCGCGGGTGTGATGCATTTTGCCGGCGCAGGCTCGACCGCATCGAGCAATCCGGTTCTCGAAGCCTCCGTTGCGCGGATCGATGCAGATCTCCTGGCCCTGAAGGCCGGCGTCGAGCAGACCTCCAAGGCCGGCCTGAGCCAGTACAACAAGACCAGCGACCGTCTCGACAAGGTCGAGAGGGCGCAGGCGGAGCCGGCCGCCAAGCTCGCCAAGCTGAGCGAAGCCGTGGAAAAACTTCGCGCCGTTCCGGTGCCAGTCGCCGCCGCGCCGGCCGCGGCCAGGGACGTCACCGGCTCGATCTCGCCCCCGGCGGTCGCCGCACCCGTTCCGTTGCCCGTGCCCAAGCCCGAGTTGGCGAGGTTGCCGACGGTCGAAGGCTGGGTGCTGCGCGATGTCGCCCATGGCGGTGCCCTGATCGAGGGACGACAGGGGATCTACGAAGTCTATGCCGGCGATCCCGTGCCGGGCCTCGGCCGGATCGATGCGATCCGCAAGCAGGACGGCCGCTGGGTGGTCGTGACCAGCAAGGGCCTCGTCGTCGCGCGCTAGCGCATGATCCCGATCGCTTCACCGCGACGTGAAGCGATCGGCCTGACTGGATGCGGATTGCGGCGAGACATGCCGTCCGCTCTTCGGCTAGTTTCCTGACCGGAAGACGCCGCCCGCAAGACGCCTGGAATGAGGTCTCTGACGCGGTGTTTGTCAGGGTATGGGCCGCGCGTTGCAATTCTTTTTCATCATCCTTGTCTTGCTGTGCAGCGGTTTGCCTGCGCATGCCGTCGAAGGCGCGGCGCTGGAGCGTGGCGCCGCGGTCACCGATCCCCTGGCATTGCGCGAACTCGATCTCCGTGAGCACCGGCCGGACCGGCTCGACCGTGCCGGATTCGGTTTGCGTCCGTTCGTCGCGCCGGCAGGATCGGCCGCCGCTCCCATCCTCAACGATGAACTGTTCGCCTTGCCGTCGATGGCTCCGGTCCGCCGGGCGCTCGATGGTGAATTCGAGCGTTATGTGGCGCGCCATCGTGCCAGCCTGCCGGGCGAAACCATCGGCGTCGGCGCGTCCCATGACTGGCAGATGTTCGATCGCGACCTGCTCTATTCCCGTCGCGCGCGGTTCGTTCTGGCAGGCATCGTCAACCGGATGGACCGGGCCTATGTGTCACCGGAAACCTGCGGCGAGATCCGGCTGATCTACCGGCTCACGCGCGCAGGCGATGCGGAGGCAGTCGAGAGCGCGCAATCGTCCCGGCTGCCGGTGACGTTGAACGTGGTGCTGCGGGCGAAGGGCGAGAAGAAGCAACTGGTTCCCGGCGGTATCGCCATCGCCTGCAAGGAGATCGCCCGGCGCTGGCTCGCTTCGGCCGAATGGCGACAGACCGGCGCAGAACTTGCGATCAGGCTGATGTCGGCGGGCGGACCACTCGAATTCGTCGAGCCTGCCGATGTCGACCGTATCGAGACCAATCTTCAGATCGCCCATGCGCCGAAATCGTCGGTGCGCGATTTCCGGACCGACTATCTGTTGAAGGTGTTTCGCTTCGATCCAAGGGCGCGCGTGTTCGAGGAGGCGCCGATGGAAAACCAGATCGATCGGACGCGGATTCTGGCCGACCGGAATCTCGCGCATGACTTCAAGGCCTGGCTGCTCGATCCCAGACGTTTCAATGAGTTCGATCGCGGCACGATTCTGATACCCGAACGGTTTCTGGCCAAGGCGGCGATCGCCGCCACGCCGGTCGGCTTCGATCCGTCGGAACTGCAGCCGGCATTCGGTCTGGTGCAGGGCGAGGGCGCCGGGGCGCCCCCCGTGTTCAGCGAAAGCGACGTCGTTGCTGCGCTCAGGAAAGCTGCGGAGGCCGGGGTGACACCGGCCAACATCCGCTCGGTGGCCGGCTTCGCGCGCCGATTGAACGATGTCACCTGTTCGGGTTGTCATCAGACGCGCGGTATCGGCGGCTTCCATTTCCCGGGTGTCGACTGGATGGCGGCCCAACCTTCGAACGCGACGGTCGTGCCGGCGTCGCCGCATTTCTTTGGCGATCAGATTCGGCGACGCGATATTCTCAACTCGCTTAAATGGGGCAGCAGCCCGGATTATTCACGCGGTTTTTCCGGACGCCCGCAACTACGCACGAGGTCGGAATTCCTCGGAGAACTCGCGGGCACCGGCTATTACGACGGCTGGGGCGCGCATTGTTACCAGCAAAGCGCGAAGGCCGCTGACAACGACCCGAGCTTCCGCGCCTGGACCTGCGCCAAGGGTCTCGCCTGCCAGCCTGCCGGCAAGACATCGCGGATGGGAATGTGCTTCGTCAGGAGCCGGTAGCGAAAGCGGGTGATCCAGTATCCGAGAGACCTCAGTGATGGAATCGATAAGCCGCGGTGTACTGCTGACCCTCGAGTCCTTCACGCCACCGCGCCCGACGCCCGCAACTGCCGGATCGCCGCATCGTCGTAGCCCGCCTTGCGCAAAATCTCGTCGCTGTGCTCGCCGATCCCGGGCGGCTTGCGCGGCTGGACCTTCTTGCTGCCGTCGACCCAGATCGGGCTGCTGATGGTCAGCATGGTGTCGTTCTCGAACGGCACCAGCACCTCGTTGTCCAGCATCTGCCTGTCGTTGGGAATGTCGTCGAGAATGCCGACCACGCCGAACACTAGGCCATTGCCGTCGAGGATCCGCCGCCACTCGGCGAGGGTCCTGGTGGCGAAGATCTCGTCGAAGATCTTGATCAGCTCCAGCGAACGCGCGTGGCGGCCGGGCTTGGTGGCGAACCGCTCGTCGGTGATGAAATCCTCCCGGCCGATGCAGCGCGCCAGCGCCGGCCACTGCCGCTCTTCGTTGAGCAGCGACAGGATGATCCAGCGTCCATCCTTGCATTTGTAGTGATTGGTGACCGCGTTGAGCGCGTGCTCGCGGGGACGGCGCTCGCCGAATTTCGCGCCGCAGAGCTTGGCCTGCGCCAGCACCGAGGCGGCCCAGACGCCGTTGGCCATCAGGTTGGAGCTGACATGCGAGCCTTTGCCGGTGCGTTCGCGCTTGTAGAGCGCGGTGACGATGGCGCCGTAAAACGCCATCGCGCAGGGATGGTCGCCCATGCCGGCGACCGAGCGCGCCGGCGTGGTGTTTTCATCCGCGCGCACCAGATCCATCAGGCCCGAGCGCGCCCAATAGGCGTTGCTGTCGAAGCCGGGCTTGTTGGCCTCTTCGCCCTTTTCGCCGTAGCCGGTGAACGACGCGTAGATCAGCCGCTCGTTGAGCGGGGCCAGCTGGGCATGGGTCAATCCGAGCCGTTCGCGCACCGCGGGCGGAAAATTGGTGATGAAGACGTCGGCCTCGGCCGCGAGGCGATGCAGCACCGCCTGGCCTTCCGGCTTCGAGAGATCGAGCGCGAGGCTCTTCTTGTTGCGGGCTTCCAGCAGCCACGCGAAATTATGCTGGCTGGCGGGATAGCCCGGCAGGTTCGGCAGGTTGCGGTAGGGATCGCCGGAACCCGGCGGTTCGATCTTGATCACGTCGGCGCCGAAGTCGGACAGCACGGTCGCGGCCGCCGGCGCTGCGATGAAACTCGCGCAATCCAGAACCTTGAGGCCTTCGAAAATGCCTTTTTCCATCATGCCGTCGCTCCCGTGCCTTTTGTTGGTTTTGTCCGTGTGCTGGAATTATTGCTGCGATCGATCAGGATCGAACGCCATTTGAACCATGTTGGGTGAGCGATGCAACGGCAGATTCCCCGTCATTGCGAGCCAACGGGTCGGCGCGAAGCGCCGCCCGATGATAAACTCCGCGAAGCAATCCATAGCTGCAACGGGGAAAGATGGATTGCTTCGTCGCGGAGCCTGTCATCGGGCGCGCGTTAGCGCGACCCGTTGGCTCCTCGCAATGACGGAAAAACCTCTGCTCTACTCCCCATCCGACATCAGCGCCGCATTGCCGCCGGCCGCCGCCGTATTCACGGTCACCGTCTGTTCGGTCGCAAATCGGGCCAGGTAATGCGGCCCGCCGGCCTTGGGGCCGGTGCCGGACAGGCCATGGCCGCCGAACGGCTGCACGCCGACCACGGCACCGATCATGTTGCGGTTGACGTAGATGTTGCCGGCCTGGAGCCGGTCGATCACGTCCTCGATGGTGTCGTCGATCCGCGAGTGAATGCCGAGCGTCAGTCCATAGCCGGAGCGTTCCACCGATTGCAGCACGTCATCGAGCCGATCCGCTGGATAGCGCACCACATGCAGCACGGGTCCGAATACTTCCTCGGTCAGTTGATCCGCGCTCGACAGCTCGAAAATGTGCGGCGCGACGTAGTTGCCGTCGGGAGCGGCGCCCGCAAAATGCTCGCGGGCCTCGCTCTTCATGCGCGCGATATGCGCCTCCAGCCGCTGCTTCGCCTCGGCATCGATTACCGGCCCGACATGGGTGGCCGGGTCGCGCGGATCGCCGATTGCCAATTCGCGGGCGGCGCCCGCTATCATCTCGATCATGCGGTCGGCGACGTCGTCCTGCATGAACAGGAGGCGCAGCGCCGAGCAGCGCTGGCCGGCCGAGCGGAATGCCGAGGTCACGACGTCGTCGGCGACCTGCTCGGGCAGCGCGGTGGCATCCACGATCATCGCATTGATGCCGCCGGTCTCCGCGATGAGCGGAACGATCGGGCCGTCCTTGGCGGCGAGCCGGCGATTGATCGACCGCGCGACCTCGGTCGAGCCGGTGAAGACGACGCCGGCGACGCCTTCATGCGCGACCAGCGCCGCGCCGATGCTGCCGTCGCCGGGAAGCAGATGCAGCGCCGAGGAGGGCACGCCGGCCTCGTGCAGCAGGCGAACCGCCTCGGCCGCGATCAGTGGCGTCTGTTCGGCGGGTTTCGCCACTACCGCGTTGCCGGCCATCAGGGCGGCCGAGACCTGGCCGACAAAGATCGCCAGCGGAAAATTCCACGGCGATATCGCGACGAAGACGCCGCAGCCGCGCAGCCGCAAGCGATTGCTCTCGCCGGTCGGTCCCGGCAAGGTCTTGTCCTGGCCAAACAGTTCGCGGCCCTCGGCGGCGTAGTAGCGGCAGAAATCGACCGCCTCGCGGACTTCCGAAAGCGCGTCGTCGAGGGTCTTGCCGCCCTCGCGCTGCAACAGCGCGATGAAATGAGCGGCTCTCTGCTCCAGCAGGTTGGCGGCCTGTTCGAGAAGTCTCGCGCGGTGATCCGCCGGCGTCCGGCTCCAGTGCTTGAATCCCTCCCGCGCGGCGGACATCGCGGCGTCCACCTGTTCCGGCGTCGCATCGACGATGCTTCCTGCCTCAAGGCTAACCTCCGCAGCGACGGCCGAAACCAACTCGCTCAAGGCCGCCCGATCGCCGAACTCCATACCGCGCGAGTTTTGCCGCTGCGGCTGATAGAGATCGCGGGGAGCGCGAATATTCGGGTGCCGCGCGTTGCCGGCTGTGCCGAGGATATCGGCCGGGCGATGCAGCAGCGTGGCCACCGGCACGGCATCGTCGGCGGCGGCCGCCACGAAAGAAGAATTGGCGCCGTTCTCCAACAGACGCCTCACCAGATAGGCCAGCAGATCGCGGTGGCTTCCGACCGGCGCATAGGTGCGACAGGCGATCCTGGGGCGATCCTCGCGCAATTGCGCATACAGCGCCTCGCCCATGCCGTGCAGCCGCTGAAACTCGAATCCGTCTTCACCGCCGGCCAGCTCGAGAACGGTCGCCACCGTCAGCGCATTGTGGGTGGCGAATTGCGGGAAGATGCGCCGCCGCAGCGCCAGCAGCTTTTGCGCGCAGGCCACGTAGTTCAGGTCGGTCATCGCCTTGCGGGTAAACACCGGATAGCCGTCGAGGCCGCGCTCCTGCGCGCGCTTGATCTCGGTGTCCCAATAGGCGCCCTTGACCAGCCGCAGCATCATCCGCCGGTTCAGCGCGCGTGCCAGTTCGTCGGCATAGGCGGTCACTGCCTCGGCGCGCTTCTGATAGGCCTGGATCGCCAACCCAAAACCGTCCCAGCCCTTCAGCGAGGCGTCGCTGAACGCGGCTGCGATCACCTCGAGCGACAGTTCCAGCCGGTCGGCTTCCTCGGCATCGACGGTGAAATTGAGGTCGAAGTCACGGGCGCGGCGCGCCAGATCGATCAGCCGCGGCACCAGTTCCGCCATCACCCGCCGCCTGCTCACCGCCTCGAAGCGCGGATGCAGGGCGGAGAGTTTGACCGAGATGCCAGGGCGGTCGGGCAGCGGCCGGGAATCGGCGACGCGGCCGATGGTCTCGATCGCGCTCGCATAGGAATTGAAATAGCGCTCGGCGTCGGCGGCGGTGCGCGCGCCTTCGCCGAGCATGTCGAAGGAATAGCGCGTGGCAAGGGAGGCATGCGCCCGCGCCAGCGCGGCCTCGATGGTTTCGCCCAGCACGAAATGGCTGCCCATCAGCCGCATCGCCTGCCGGGTGGCGGCGCGCACCGCGGGAATCCCGAGCCGCTTGGCGAGGCGCCCGATCGTGCCTTGTGGGGTTTCGCCGGGCTGAATGACGCGCGCCGACATCCCCAGCGCCCATGCCGAGGCATTGACCAGGAACGCGCTGGATCTGGTCTCGTGGTGGATGAAGTCACCCTGGCCGAGCTTGTCCTCGATGAACTGGTCGGCGGTGCGGCTGTCGGGCACGCGCAGCAGGGCTTCCGCCAGCACCATCAGCGCCAACCCCTCTTTGGTGGAGAGCGCGAATTCGCGAAGCATGTCCTCGACGCCGCCGAGCCGGTCGTCATGGGCGCGGATGGCGCCGATCAGGCGCGTCGCGGTGCGGTCGATCCGCGCATCCTGTTCCGCGCTCAACGCTGCCGCGGCGAGAAGCCGCGCCGCCATGGCGCCGTCGTTCGGCGCGTAGGCCGCCTCAAAGGACGGAAGGGGCAGGGGTTCCAATGCCATGACCACGCGACCTGAAGATTTCCGGGTGCTATCATGCAGCCGATCTTGGCACCGTGGAACCGCCGCGTTAGTTTTCGCGGGATTTTTCGGTTTGAACCGTGGCAGGCGATGGCGCTGACGGAGAGGCGGAAACGATCCGGCCGACCGGGCAAGACCTCGGGGTTTTGCAGTTCAGCCGCATGCCTTCTGGGTTTGGTGTTTACCGCGGCCTCGCCGGCAATGGCGGCGGAACTGAGCGCGCCGGTCGCGGCGCTCTACAGCACGGTGTCGATTTTTCCTCCCACGGCGCAGCGCATGACGGTTTGCTACGGATTCGTGTGCCGACGCCGTGAGATACTCGATTTCACCGCCAACGACCGCAACGCCCTGACGCAGATCATGGCGGCGGGCCGCGCCTCGGCCGCGGCGGAACGGGCGGCGGTGCAGAAGGCGGTGGTCTGGTTCGATCGCCGCATGGGGCCGATCCTCGGAACCGACAGACGCGTCGCCAAGGCGGATTTCCGCTACTTCGACGACAAGCACAATTACGATTGCTGGGACACCACTCGCAACACCACCAGCCTGCTGCTGGTGCTGCAGCAATGGGGCCTGCTCAAGCATCACGCCATCGGCGACCCGCGCTACCGGGGCAACGCGCTGGTGCTGCAGACGCCGCACAACACCGCGGTGCTGGTCGACCGCGCGACCCGGGTCGAATGGGTCGTCGACATGTGGCCGCGCGGCTACGCGCAGCTGCCGGACGTCATGACGGTTGAAAAATGGGTCAAGGAAGATTGAGCGAACCAGCGCGTTCTGCGCCGATTCCAATTCGCGCAAGAGCGATGCCCGCTCCTGCCCATGGCACTCGGTTCTTTTGAGATGTTCTTGGCAGTTTCACTCCCGGATCAAGTCCGAGAGTGCGCTGTTGCGGACCGCGCTCCCAGCCTCAAACCTTGAGGTTTTCGGCCGAGGTCTTGCCGCGATTGGCAACCTCTTCGTATTCCACCGTCTGCCCTTCGTTGAGCGTCGAAAGGCCGGCTTTCTCGACCGCCGAAATATGAACGAAAACGTCTTTGCCGCCACTCGAGGGCTGGATGAATCCAAAACCCTTGGTCGCGTTGAACCACTTCACAGTACCCTTAGCCATCACGTCGTCTCCGCGGGATCAAAAATAAAAACGGGCCGCCGGTCCCCGCAAACCGGCTGCCCGATAACCCACGATACGCCGGATGGGGCACGCTTGATAGCTCAAACCTCCTCTTGATTTCGGCGGAAACGAACGATATCGCGGCGCATTCGTGCTTTTTGCAGGTTTCCCGCTCATTTTGTGCCGCGGAACAACGCCATACGTGGCGGGTTCCGGTTGCTTGAACTGTCAAACAACGGCCGCCCGTTGCACTTGGGGACGGATGCCCAAGGTTCGTTGGCAACCGGGATTCAGCCGGTCGTCGCGGATGATCGACGATCCGGAGAAAAGGAAGCCCCGGCCGCCTGAGGCGACCGGGATTTTTTGAGCTGAGCGAAACCGACGTTCCCCTTACCAGGCGCAGACGTTGACGACGCGAAAGCGATAGCCGTACGGGGTCCAAACGCGGCGAGTCTGGTAGCAGCCTTCGCCGCCATAGCCGCCACCGATGAAGCCGATGCCGAAACCAAGACCGTGGTGGTGGTGGTGATGATGATGAGGCCATCCGCCCTTCCATCCCGCCGAAGCGGAGGTGGGAGCCAGCGCCATCGCGCCGAGGGATGCTGCTGCAACGAGGGCGAGAGAGAGTTTGCGAAGCATTGGTCGTTCTCCTGAATGTGCGCCGTGGCGCGGGTTGATAGTTACGGTTTCAGTCTTACCCATCGCACATCAGTCGCTGCCCTCGGGAGCGCGGTTCGAGAAAACAGCATGTGGCTCGGAGACAATTTTCTGAACGACTATTCAGGTGTGAAAAACATCACACAGCGATGTCACGCGGCAATCAGGCCGCGATAGCGTTCAATTCACTAACCAACGCAGACAGCGTCTTTGCATCAGCGACAGCGCGGACGATCATCGGCTCGGCGCGGCCGCGGATCGTGACTTCGTGCTGCGGCAGGCAATCTGCCGCAAGGCCGCCGGTGACGCGAACTTCTTCCGAAATGACGGCCTCGCAGGCGAGGGACTTCGTCATATCCTGCAGCCGCGCGGCGACATTGACCGCGTCGCCGAGCGCGGTGAACACCATGTGATCGCGGTAGCCGATGTCGCCGATGATCACCTCGCCGCCGTGAATGCCGATGCCGAAGCGGATCGGCTCTTGCAGGTCGTGGCTGAGAAATTGATTCAATTCGTCGATATTGGCGGCGATCAGGCTTGCGGCCTTGAGCGCCTGTCGGCAGGCGGTTTGCGGATCCGTCCCGAGTCCGAACAGCGCCAGCTGTCCGTCGCCGACGAACTGATTGGGCTGACCGCCGCATTCCATCACCGCCTGCGAGACCGCGCCGAGGAAGCGGTTGACGATGAAGACAGTGTCGAACGGCAACCGCTTTTCCGCGAGCTTGGTCGAGCCGCGCATGTCCACGAACATGCTGACGAGATAGCGTTCCTCGCCGATGCGGGACGGACTTGAAGTCCGCAAGGTCGCCGCCGTGATCTGCGGCAGGAAGATCTGGAAGAAGGATAGATCGGCTTCCGGCCTGAGCTGGCAGGCGAGGCGGATGGCCGGATCCGCGCCGGCCCCGACGCGGTTCAGCACGAACGCTTCGCGCTTGGAGGGCTCCGGCAGCGACGCGCAGTCGCCGATCACGCGAATGCGGCAGGTGGAGCAGCGGGCGCGCCCGCCGCAGACGCTGGCATGCGGGACATTATTGCGCAGGCTGGCCTCGAGCACGCTGAGCCCCTTCGGCACGCGAACCGTTTTGCCATTGCCATAGGACAGGCTGACCATGCCGGCCCGGCGTTCGTTGATGGCGCGTACGCCCCTTGCCAACATCACAAATCCCAACAGGCCGAGATAGCCGATCAGGAAATAATCCTCGATGCTCTTCAGTACGGCTTGTTCGGCTTGTGTGCCGACCTGCCGGGGCGTGAGATTTTCCGCCCTCCATTCCTTGCTGTCGTTGTCGACGACGGTTCGCCCGGCCTGATAGAGCCCGAGCATGGCCAGCGCCGGAACCAGCACCGCCGCCGCAAGCAGAAATGGCGCCGCGTTCTTGTAGAACGCTTTCATCCGCAGCCAGAAATAAAGACCGATGCAGCCATGGACCCAGGCGACGGTCATGACCGCGAGCATCAGCCAGATCTTGTACGGCCACACGATCCAGTACGCAAAAAGTACCTGCGGATAGAGCTTTTCGTGTGCGAACAGCGTCTGGCCGAGCCGCACGCCGGCAATGTGGGTGATGATGAGCGCCGGAATGCTCAGGCCGAGCACGAGTTGCAGGGGCTCGATCGCCTTCCAGCGGAATTGCCGACGCTCGTAGAGCGCCCAGAGGCCGAGACCGGCATGGACCAGTGCCGCGGTGTAAAACAGCATGGCGACCGGGAGAAATTGCCAGAACAGGGTGTGGAAATAGACCCCATCGGCCAGCGCCTCCATCGAGATATTGCCGAGCGCGTGATTGAGGAAGTGGCTGACCAGATAGGCGAACAATACCAGTCCGCAGCCGAGCCGGATTTGCCGGACGCTGATGCCGCGGATGAATTTCATGAGCGCTTCCGGGGATAGTGAGGCCATCTGGTGCTGTCGAATAATCCTGCGGTTCTGCCGATGTTAGTGGGGGAACGGCCCGGACGCCATGGGGAGTTGCTGCAAGTTGACACCCCCACCGGAGTCGGAGAGAAAGCGCCGTGACGATCACCCCGCCCGATCAGGCCAGCGCCAGGCTGGCCAGTCCTGCCTCTCGGCAACTGCTCGCGGTTGCCGCCGTCATCGTGGCGATGACGGCGATGCGGTTGATCTACGCAAGCGCGATCGATCTGCGCACAGACGAGGCCTACTACTGGACCTGGTCGAAGGAGGGCGTGCCGTCCTTCCTCGATCATCCCCCCGTCATTGCGTGGTTCATCCGCTTCGGCACCGCCATCTTCGGCGACACCAATCTGGGCGTGCGGTTTGCCGGCATACTGGCGATGCTGGTCACGCAGCTCCTGCTTGCCGATATCGTCCGGCGCGTGACCCATGACGTCCGCGCGGTTGCGCTGGCGTTGCTGATGCCGGAGGCCGCGCTCTATTACGGGCTGCTGATGGCCAAGGTCTCGCCCGACGTGGCAATGATCCCGTTTGCAGTGGCGATGATCTGGGCGTTGGTCCGGCTCGCCGAGAGTAACGATGCGCGCTGGTGGCTGGCCGCGGGTGTCTTCGCCGGGCTGGCGCTCTCATCGAAATTCACCGCCGTGATGCTGCTTCCGGCGGTCGCGGCCTTCATGCTGGTGCCGAAATGGCGCGGCCGCTGGCTGGCGAGCCCGTATCCGTGGCTCGCGGCGTTGATTGCGGTCGTGGTGTTTCTGCCGGTCCTGATCTGGAACTATCAGCACGACTGGGCCTCGTTCCGCTTCCAGCTGGTGCGTGCCACAGCGAGCCATGCATTGTCGCTTCGTACTGTCGGGGACTATATCGGGCTGCAGTTCGGGCTGGTCGGGTTCATCCTGCTGCCGGTGGTCTTGTCGGGCGTGGCGCTGACGGCGTGGCGGGGATACCGCCGGGGCGATGCGGTGGCCATTCTGCTGTCGACCGCCGTCATCGTTCCGTTCGGTTACTTCTTCTGGAAATCGCTGTCCTTAAGGGTCGGCGATACCTGGCCGATGTTCATGTGGCCGGTCGGATTTGCCGCCGCGGCCATCAACATCGCGATGCTGCCGCGCGACGGTTTTTCGGCATGGATGATCCAGTCAACGATGGCTTGGGCGAAGGTGGCGATCGCCTCCGGGATCATCTTCGTCGTTGCGGTGTTTCTCTATTACGTCGTCGGTCCCTGGAATTTCATCGGCCGGGCCGACCCGATCGGCGGCGAGGCGGGCTATGAGCAGGTGGTCGAGCGGGCGCAGGCGCAATTGCAGAAGACCGGCGCGACCTGGATCGCCACCACGGACTACCGGACCTACGCCATGCTGCGCTGGTTCTTCAAAGACCGCGTGCCGGTCATTCAGATCAACGAGCGCGGCAGGTTCGAAGGCTTCCGCGATCCCGGCATGAATGCGATCCGGGGCCACGCCGGCCTCTATGTCGGGCGCGAGCCCGACAACATCAGCCCGGTATGGCGGTCGACGACCGCGATCAGGGAGCCGCTCGAACGGGTCGAGCGCAGCTGGCGCGGCATCGTGATGGATACCTATGCGCTTGAAAAACTCACCGGCTGGACGCCGGAGCTGTCGCCGCCAAAGGACTCGCCGCTCTACCGCCCGCGGGTGCTGGCAGGCGATGATCAGCCGCTATTCCGCGGCCCAAACGAAATGGCAGATCAGCCGCCCGCCTTATTTCTGACCGCTTCCATTCAGACCTCGTTCAGTGGCAAGCTAGATAATCTGCATCGGCTCCTTATCGCGGGATTCTCATGAAGCATCAGCGCAAATTCCTGTTGGTCTTGTTCTCGGTGCTTCTTTTCTGGGATTTGGCCTTGGCCAGCGCCCATGCGGCGGAAACGCGCATCGCGCTGGTCGTCGGCAACGCAAATTACTCAGCGGGAGCCCTTCCGACACCCGCCAACGATGCCGGTTTGATCGCGCAAACCCTTCAGGCTGCCGGCTTCGACGTGGTCGGGGTTCGCGACCTCGATCAGGATTCCCTGCGCAAGACGTTCCGCGATTTTATCGCCAAGGTCTCCGCGGCAGGCCCCGATACGGTGTCATTCGTCTACCTCAGCGGCTACGGATTGCAGCTGGAAGGCGAAAACTACTTTGTGCCGACGGACGCGAACATTGCACGTGATGCGAATGTCTCCTCCGAGGCGTTGCGCATTTCGGACTACACCAAGCCGCTTGCAGCTCTCGGCATCAAGGCAAACATCATCGTTCTTGATGCTGCTCGAGCCAACCCGTTTGCGAAATCCGGCTCCCCGCTTGCGGGCGGGTTGGCCCTTGTCGAGCCGGAACCCGGAACTCTGATCGCCTTCAACGCGGCGCCGGGAACGGTCGTGCAGAACGAGGCCGGTCCGTATTCGCCTTACGCCCAGGCACTTGCGGAGATGATGCGCGAGGGCGGCCTTCCGGTGGCAGACCTGTTCAGCCGGGTCCGTCTTCGGGTGAACGAGATCACCAAGGGCGCGCAAGTGCCATGGAATGCTTCAAAGCTGCAGGCGCCGTTTTACTTCTTTGAGCGGGCGCCGGATGCGCCTCCGCCCCAGGTTTCGCCCGAGCAGTCTTCAACGATCCGCTCGAAACCGATCCGTGATTTTGACGCGCGGGATGCCTATCTCGCGGCCCTCGATCGCGACAATCTGCAGGACTATGAAAACTTCCTCGTTGCCTATCCCAACGATCCGATGGCTCGCCGCGTGCGGGCAATTGTTGCAGCTCGCCGCGAGGCCATAACGTGGCGGCGCAGTCGGAGCGTCGATACGCCAGCCGCTTACTGGTCGTATCTGCGCCGTTATCCGAACGGCTTTCATGCCAACGATGCGCGACGCCGGCTGGCATATTTGACGGCCGCGCTCGAGCCGCCGCCGAGATTCGAAATCATCAGCTACGACGTGCCTCCGCCGCCGCCGGAAGAGATCATTTACGTTGAACGGCCGGTGCTGGTTTTCGACGATCCGGATTTCGGATTTGCGCCGCCGCCGCCACCGCCGGTTTTTTTCCTGCCGCCGCGACCGGTCTATTTCGTGGAGTTGGCTCCGCCGCCGCCGCCGGTCTATGCCTATGTTCTTCCCGTTCCGGTTTATGCGCCGGTACCGGTGTGGGTCAATCCACCGCGATACGTCGCGCCGCCGCCGAATAACTTCATCTACAACAACATCCACAACACGGTTATCGTCAACAACACGACCAATACCGTGACGGTTACCAAGCCAGGCGGACAGACCCAGACACTTACACCGCCGGCGCCACCCCCCGCGTCGCAGCCGCAGCCTCCTGTTGCCGGCGGCAAAATTGCTCCCGCCGGCGGGGGCGCTGCCGCTTTGCTCGCACCTTCGCTGCCGCCATCGGTGGCGCCGAAAGCGATCCCGGTTCAGACGACAACCCCGCCAAGCACGCCATCTCCGGGTCAGGCGCCGCCTGCCGGTGCACCGCCGGCGATCGGCAAGCCTCCGGTCGCGGGTCAGCCGCTGGCTACTCCTTCTCCTTCGCCGCCGGGGCAAACGGCTCCTCCGGGGCCGGCACCGAAAGCGCTAACAGGACAGCCGCTGCCGGGCGCTGGCGGTCAACTGCTGCCGCCAGCAAGCGGCAAGCCACCGGTCGCAGGTCAACCGCTGCCTCCTTCCTCGGCTTCACCTGCGCCGGTGCAAACGCCTCTCCCTGGGCAAGCGCCGAAATCGCTGACAGGACAACCGCTGCCCGGCGCTGGCGGTCAACTGCTGCCGCCAGCAAGCGGCAAGCCACCGGTCGCAGGTCAACCGCTGCCTCCTTCCTCGGCTTCACCTGCGCCGGTGCAAACGCCTCTCCCTGGGCAAGCGCCGAAATCGCTGACAGGACAACCGCTGCCCGGCGCTGGCGGTCAACCGCTGCCGCCAGTAAGCGGCAAGCCACCGGTCGCGGGTCAGCCGCTGCCTTCTCCCTCGGCTTCCCCTGTGCCGGGGCAAACGACTCTCCCTGGGCAAGCGCCGAAATCGCTGACAGGACAACCGCTGCCCGGCGCTGGCGGTCAACCGCTGCCGCCAGTAAGCGGCAAGCCACCGGTCGCGGGTCAGCCGCTGCCTTCTCCCTCGGCTTCCCCTGTGCCGGGGCAAACGACTCTCCCTGGGCAAGCGCCGAAATCGCTGACAGGACAACCGCCGCCCGGCGCTGGCGGTCAACCGCTGCCGAAGCCACCTGCGGTTACACCCCCAACTTCGCCACCACCGCCGCCTGTGGTGCGAGCGCCGCCACCGCCGCCGCCTGTGGTGCGGGCGCCGCCACCGCCGCCGCCTGTGGTGCGGGCGCCGCCACCGCCGCCGCCTGTGGTGCGGGCGCCGCCACCGCCGCCGCCTGTGGTGCGGGCACCGCCACCGCCGCCGCCTGTGGTGCGAGCACCGCCGCCACCGCCGCCTGTGGTGCGAGCACCGCCACCGCCGCCGCCTGTGGTGCGGGCGCCGCCACCGCCGCCGCCTGTGGTGCGGGCGCCGCCGCCACCGCCGCCTGTGGTGCGGGCACCGCCACCACCGCCGCCTGTGGTGCGGGCGCCGCCACCGCCGCCGCCGCCTGTGGTGCGAGCACCGCCGCCACCGCCGCCTGTAGTGCGTGCGCCACCACCGCCGCCTCCGGTTGCGCGACCAGCCCCGCCCGCGGCAGGAAAGCCGTGCGTACTTCCGAACGGTCAACCCTGTCCTCGATGACTTGGGAGCGCGCTTGAGATTGGAGCCGCGGCACAACGCGATGAGAGTTCAAGGAAAGACCGCGAAAGAAGTGCATCTCTCTTCGGGCGCTTCCGAAGATAATTGGTCCGCTCGATCGCAGCAATTTCCGGCGCTCGGCCTGAACAAGATCAAAGCTGGCCATCCCTTGGGGTGGCCTTCTTGTTTGGCTTAGGAAATCGCGCCGGAATCTCTCACCCCTCGCCGTCGCGTTTGCGCAACAAATCCCTGGCGAGGTCCGCGAGCGCGGGACGCGGCAGGGCGGTGAACGGCAGCGGGCGGGTGACGTCGATGGCGGCAAGCCCGAGCCGCGCGGTCAGCAGCCCGTTCAGGACGCCTTCGCCGAGCCGCTGCGACAGCTTGGCCGCGATGCCGTGGCCGAGCACCTGCTGAATCAGGCTGTCGCTCGCCGCCATGCCGCCGGTGATGGCGAGGTGCGCGATGACGTGGCGCATCAGCCTGAGCATGCCGAGCGCGCCCGGCCGTCCGCCGTAGAGCAGCGCGAGCTGCCGGATCAGCCGCAGCGACGCCACGAAGACAAACAGCACGTCGAACAGCGCGCGCGGGCTGACAGCGGTGACGATCGAGACGCGCTGCGCGGCCGATGAGACCAGCCGGCGCGCCTCCTGATCGAGCGGCATCATCAGTTCGCGCTCCGCCAGCCGGATCATGTCGGCGCCGTCGATGATGTCGCCGGCATGGCCCTGCAATGCGGCGCGGGCCCGCGCCAGATGCGGGTTCTGGTGCGCAAGGCCGAGGAGATCGCGGACGATGGCGCGGCTTTCCGTGCGATCGTCGCTGACGAGCACGGCGCCGGCGCGCAGATGCAGTTTTTCGATTGTGGCAAGCCGCGCCAGCCCGAAGGCTTCGCGCGCGATAACGATCGCAAGCGCCAGCGCGGCGGCGATGGCAAAGGCCAGTCCGACAATGCCGAGGCTCTCGCTGCGTGCGAACAGGTCTTCGATCAGGCGGGTCACGCCCAGCCCGAGGCCGAGCAGGGTCAACCCACCGACCGCGCTCCAGAACACCATGCCCCAGCGAAAACGGCGCTGCACGGGAACGAGCGGCGCCTCGACCGGGACCGGCAGCAGCGAGGGATCCGCTTCCGGCCTGACATGCACGGTGCCGCGGGACGGGCGGCTTGAATCGTCCGGATCCGTCACGATGACGGCGGGGTCGTCGAGCTTGAAGGTCGCCGGCCGCCGGTGATGGGGACGCTCGCTCATTGCAGTCTGTCTCCGATCAGGAACTGGAGGGCGCGGTCGAGGCGGATATGAGGCAGGGCCGGCTCCTCGGTGCCTTCGTGCTCGAGCAGGGGCGGACGAAAGCGAAGAAAGCGGAAGTCGGTCTTTTCGGCCGACGCGCTGGAGAGGCCGCGAAAGGCGCCGTCGCCCTTGAACAGGTCTTCCGGGTCGGCCGGCAGGTCGCCGGGAAAGGTCGCGACCTCGGTGTTGCCGTCGAAGGTTTCGCCGTTTGCGACCTCGCCGGGGGCGGGTGTCCCCAGGATCGAAGGCAGTTTGTCCCGGCCGCGCGCGACCTGCGCCTCGCGGGTGGCGCGGACTGCGGCCAGTGCGACGACGTCGATCTCGGCGCCGGTGTCCTCGGCGCGCGCGGCGGCCTTGCCGACGGTTCGCCGCAGCACCGCCTCGAGGCGGTCGTGGCTGGAATGATGCAGATGATCGGCCTTGGTCGCGGCAAACAGGATGCGGTCGATCCGTGGCCGGAACAGGGTGCTCAAAAAGGTGCTGCGCCCGATCCTGAAGCAATCCAGGATTCCCGCCAGCGCCGCTTCGAGGTCGTGCAACGCTTCCGGTCCGGCATTGAAGGCCGAGAGCGCATCGACCAGCACGACTTGGCGGTCGAGCCGCGAGAAATGATCGCGGAAGAACGGACGGACCACGACGTCCTTATAGGCCTCGTAACGCCGGACCATCATCGCCCACAGCGATCCCTCGGGGGCTGACCCGCCAACCGGCAGGTCGAGCGGCGCGAAGGTCAGCGCCGGGGTATCGGCGAGATTGCCGGGCATCAGGAAGCGGCCGGGCGGCAGCAGGCTCATGGCGAAACGTTCGTCGCGGCAGGCGCGCAGATAGTCGGTGAACAGCCGCGCGGCCGTCAGCGCCGCCTGTTCGTCTGCCTGCGCTTCCGCGACCAGGGTGGCGAGATGGCCGTGCCATGGCGCCGCCAGCCCGGCGCGAAGCGGCTCCCGCGATAGCGCGAGGCTCTCGGCCGACCATTGCTCGTAGCTCTTGTTGAGCAGCGGCAAGTCGAGCAGCCATTCGCCGGGATAGTCGACGATATCGAGGGTCAGCGTGCGGTCGGCGCCGTTCTGCCGCTGGTAGTCGATCACGAGCCGGAGCTCGCTGATATCGATCGTCGAATTCGGCCAGTGCCGCTCCTCGATCAGGGTACGAACGTGGTTCTCATAGGCAAAGCGGGGCACCGCGTCGTCGGGCTGCGGCTCCAGCCGGGCGCGGGCGATCCGCCCAGTTGCGAACGGTTCGAAGATCGGGAAGCGGCCGCCGCGGGTGAGGCCATGGATCAGCGCGGTGATGAATACGGTCTTGCCGGCGCGTGACAGCCCGGTGACGCCAAGCCGGATCGTCGGATTGAAAAAATGGTCGCCATAGTCCATCAGGGCCCGCGCCGACAGGCGCGCTTCCTCGACGATATCTTGAAAACTGAGGGCCATGCGGGCGGGGAGAGCTCGGTTTGAGGGAGGCCGTCGGCGGGAGAATGAGGGGAAAGTGGCGATTTGCCGGGCAAAATCAAGTTTCATACTTAGGACGCGATTGCGGCGGAGAAGTCCGGCTTCGTTGACCTCCCCGGAGGTATGTCTTAACGCTTCGCTACCGAAGCCTGCCGGGGCGCCATGACCGTCTTCAAATTGAAACAACTCGCCTCGACCTCCGTCCATGCGGCCGGCGCCATGCTCTGGAATTACGATCGGGCCGAGCTGATCGCCGACGGCGTCGTGCACGGCATCGGCGTGTTCTGCGGCGTGGTCGCGGCCACCGTGCTGATCGTGTTGACCGCGGTCTACGCCACCGCATTCCAGGTGGCTGTCGTCTCGGTCTACGCCGCCGGGCTGTTGGCTATGCTGGTGCTGTCGGCGACCTACAATCTGTGGCCGGTGTCGCGCGCCAAATGGGTGCTGCGCCGCTTCGATCACTCGGCGATCTATGTGCTGATCGCGGCGACCTATACGCCGATCATCATGGAATTGAAGGACAGCGTCTTCGCGGTCGTGCTGCTGATCGGGGTGTGGTGCGTGGCGATCGTCGGCGTCGTGCTCAAGCTGGCGCTGCCGGGCCGCTACGACCGGGTCGCGGTCGGCCTCTATCTGGCAATGGGCTGGAGCGGCATCATGCTCTACGATGCGGTGGTGTCGGCGCTGCCGAGCCTGGCGCTGTGGTTCGTGCTCGCGGGCGGCGCGCTGTATAGTTTCGGCGTCATCTTTCATGCGTGGCAGCGGTTGCGTTTCCAGAACGCGATCTGGCATTGCTTCGTGCTGCTGGGCGCGGGCTGCCATTACACTGCCGTGCTCGATCTGGTTCTGACCTGAGATTTTCAACAAACAATTCGGAGCGTGGCGATGCAGGTGGCGGGTAAGGTCGTGGTTGTCACCGGAGGCGCCAACGGCATCGGTCGCGCGCTGTGCGAAGCCTTTCACCGCGCCGGCGCCGCGAAGGTCGTCGTCGCCGATCTCGATGTGGCAAATGCGCGAGCCGTCGCTGCTTCGGTCGATGGTGCTGCGTTCAAATGCGATGTCGGGCAGGAAAAGGACATCATCCACGTCATCGAGGAGACCGAGCAGAAGTTCGGCCCAATCGCGCTGTTCTGCTCCAACGCCGGCATCGGCGGCGGTTTCGATCCGCTGTCGGTGAATGCCGGCGGCAATTCCGACGAGCCCTGGGCGCGAAGCTGGGCGATCCATGTCATGGCGCATGTCTATGCCGCCCGGCATTTGATCCCGCGCATGAAGGCGCGCGGCGGCGGCTATTTCCTCAACACGATTTCCGCAGCCGGCCTGCTGTCGCAGGTTGGAAGCCCGGCCTATTCGACCACCAAGCACGCCGCGGTGGGGTTTGCGGAGAACCTTGCGATCTCGCACAAGGCCGACGGCATCAAGGTTTCGATCCTGTGCCCGCAAGGCGTCGACACCAATATGCTGCGGTCGATCCCGAAGGGCCCGCAATCCGGCGACGGCGATCTCTCGCCGGAACAGGTGGCGCAGGATGTGCTGAAGGGGCTCGAACAGGAGACCTTCGTGATCCTGCCGCACCCGCAAGTGCTGGGCTACATGCGCAAGAAGACCGAGGATTACGATCGCTGGATCGCCGGCATGGCGAAGATCCAGGCGAAGATGCGGGAAAGTTACGGCAAGTAGGAGCCCTCGCCGTCATTGCGAGCGAAGCGAAGCAATCCATAGAGCGGCAAGAAAGAATGGATTGCTTCGTCGCTGACGCTCCTCGCAATGACGGCGTGAGCGTTGGGCCTCAGCTCTTCTGCGCGTAGAGCAGCGGCACCGCGGAATCCACCATCACCTCGATCAGGCTGACGCCGTCATGTGCGAGGCCGCGCTGCAGAGCGGGCGCGAGATCGGATGATTTGTCGACGCGCACGGCGTCGCAGCCCATGCCTTCCGCGATCCGGACAAAGTCGATACCGGGCAGGTCCAGGCCGGGCACGTTGCGCACCTGCATGACCTGGCTGAACGAGCGCATCGCGCCGTAGCCGGCATTGTTGATCACCACCACCGTCAACGGCAGCCTGCGCTGCGCCGCGGTCCACAGCGCCTGGATCGAATACATCGCCGAGCCGTCGCCGATCAGGCAGACCGTCCTGCAGCCGGGGCGGCCGAGCGCCATGCCGACCGCGGCGGGCAGGCTGTAGCCGAGGCCGCCGCTTGCCATGGTGTAAAAACTGTCCTGCCCGCGCATCGGCATGAATTTCTGCATCGCCGGACGATGCGACGGGGCTTCCTCCACCAGCACGGCGTCGCCGGGCATGGCCGACGAGAGCGCGTGCAGCAGGTATTCGACCGGAATCGGATCGGCCGCTTTTGGTGCGGGCGGCACGATCCGGCCGGCCGGAATCGCGCGTTTGGTCTCGGGTAGCCATTCCAGCAGCATCGCCAGTGCCGGCTTCATGGTCGCGATGATGCTGGTGCCAACAGGCGAAACCGAAGCCGCATCGGCATCGTCGGTGATCTGGAAGATCGTGGTGGCGCCGTCGAAGATCGAGGCGTGGCCTTCGACGTGGAAGGTGAAGACCGGCGCGCCGATCACGACCACCAGATCATGCTCGCGCAGGGCATCCGAGAGCTGCGCCGGCGAGGCGTGCAGGAAGCCCGCGAATTGCGGATGCCGCTCCGGGAAACTGCAGCGCGCCGAAAACGGGCTGACCCAAACGGACGCTCTCGTCTTCTCCGCAACCTTCACCATCAGGTCGACGGTTTGCGCGCGGTCGACGCCGGGCCCGACCACCAGGGCAGGGCGCCTGCTCGCGGATAGCGCTTCAACCAGCGCCTTCATCGCGCTGGCGTCGGGGCCGAGCTCGCGGCTGACACTGCGGGCCTCGATGGCCTGGGTCTGATGGCTCCAGTCGTCGATCGGCACCGAGACGAAGGTAGGACCGCAGGGCGGCTGCATCGCCACGTAATAGGCGCGCGCGATTGCGGCCGGGACGTCCTCGGCCCGCGCCGGCTCGACGCTGTATTTGACGTAAGGCCGCGGAAATTCCGATGCGCGTTCGGCATAGAGAAAGGCCTGCAGCGGCAGGATCGAGCGCGCCTGCTGGCCAGCCGTGATCACCAGCGGGGTCTGGTTGCGGTGCGCGGTATAGATATTGCCGAGCGCGTTGCCGACGCCGGCGGCGGAATGCAGATTGACGAAGCCGGCGTTGCGGGTGGCCTGCGCATATCCATCGGCCATGCCGATCACGGAGGCTTCCTGCAACCCCAGCACATAGTCGATGTCGCCGGGCCAGTCGCTGAGGAACGGCAATTCGGTCGAGCCGGGATTGCCGAACACTTTCTTGATGCCGAATGCCCGCAACAGATCCAGCGTGGCCTGCTTGACGCTGACCAATGTCGATGCGGTTTTGGCGGGCTTGCGGGACAATGCCTTTGACCTCAAAAGCGATTTGAGCCGGTCATTCCGGGATGGTGCGTCAGCGCCAGACCCGGAATCTCGAGATTCCGGGTTCGATGCTTCGCATCGCCCCGGAATGACGGGGCCGTGTGTATCACCACGTGGCGGTACCCTTCATGGTCGGCTGACCTGCCGAATTCGCGGTCCATAGCTCCATGCCGGCAGCGGTGTCGTTGGCGTTGATGGAGAACTCGCTGCCTTCGAACAGCGGCTGCACGCCGCGATAGCTGAATTTCTTCGGCGCCTTGCCGCCGTGAAGCTTGGCGGCGAGTTCGACGATGAAGGCCGCCTGCATCGGACCGTGGAAGACGAGGCCCGGATAGCCCTCGACCCTGGTGACGTAATCGCGGTCGTAATGGATGCGGTGGCCGTTGAAGGTCAGCGCCGAATAGCGGAACAGCAGCACGGGATCGGCCATGTGGCTTTCGCGATATTTCGCGACGGGCGGCGGTGGCGGGGCCTTGGCTGGCGCCGCCGGCTGCGCGGTCGACATGTCGCGATAGACGATATCCTGCCGTTCGCGGATCGCGGTGCCGCGCTGCGTCGTGATCAGATGTTCGACCGAGACGAAGCACAGCACGCCGGTGCTGCCGCTCTTCATCGTCACGTCGGAGATGCGCGAGGTGCGCTTGGCTTCATCGCCGACCCGGAGCGGCTCGAGAAATTCCAGTTCGCCGCCGGCCCACATCCGGCGCGGCAGCGGCACCGGCGGCAGGAAGCCGCCGCGGGTCGGGTGGCCGTCCTGACTCAGTTCCGACATCGGGAATACCGGCTGCGCCAGGCACCAATGCACGGTCCACGGCGCCGCGTCTCCCGGCTTCGGTTCGCCGATCTCCTGGAACAGCGTGGCACGCAGGCCCTTCACCAGTTGCGCGGTGACGATATCGGACGCCTCCTCGGTGCGGCCGATCCATTGCCGCAGGTGATCGATGTCGAGCTTTTCGGCGATGGCTTCGGTCATGATGATGTGGCCCGGGCGCGAGGGGTTTTCGGAAGTTCGCCGTGGTCGCCGATGCCGGGAACGGCGCCATAGTGACGCGGCTCACCCACGAAGATCGCGGCGGGCGCGGCATAGGTCACTTTGCCGTTCGGCGTATCGACCTCGATACGGCGCAGATGCGGATGCACGGCGAGATCGGCCATGGTGTTGACCTCGGCAAACGCAATGTCGGCATCCGCCAGGCGTTTCAGGAGATTTTCGCGGGTCATGGTGGCAAAGCTGTCGCCGACCGCCTTGTCGGTGAGCGCGCGGTTGCGGACGCGCTCGACCATGTTGGCGAAGCGGGGATCATTCGGCAGGTCGGGCTTATCAAGCACGTCGGCGCAGAGCTTTTTCCATTCGCGCTCGCTCTGGATCGAGATCAGGATTCCCTTGCCGTCCTTCGATTGGAAAACCCCGTAGGGCGCGATCGAGGGATGGGCCAGCGCCATCCGCTTCGGCGGGTTGCCGGCTTCCGAATTGAGCAGCGGCACCGCCAGCCAGTCGGCCATGACGTCGAACATCGAAATCCGGATGTCGGCGCCCTTGCCGGTGCGGCCGCGCGCGATCAGCGCCTCGAGGATCGAGGCGTGCGCGGTGGCGCCGGTGGCGATATCGACGACCGAGATGCCGACCCGCGACGGTCCTTCCGGTCCGCCAGTGATCGAGGCCAGCCCGCTCTCGGCCTGGATCAGGAGGTCATAGGCCTTGCGATCGGCATAGGGGCCGTCGTCGCCATAGCCGGAGATGGTGCAGCAGATCAGCGCCGGATAGTCCTTCCTCAGGCGCTCCAGCGAAAAGCCGAGCTTGTCCATCGAGCCCGGCTTGAGGTTCTGCAGCAGGACGTCGGCGCCGGCGATCAGCTCTTCGAGGCTTTGCCGGCCTTCCGTGGTGGCGAGGTCGATCACCACGGAATCCTTGCCGCGGTTGAGCCAGACGAAATAGCTGCTCTGTCCCTTCGCCGCAGCGTCATAGCCGCGAGCGAAATCACCCTCCGGCCGCTCCACCTTGATGACATGGGCGCCGGCATCCGCCAGCCGCGAGCTGCAGAACGGGGCGGCGACCGCCTGTTCGACGGCGATGACGGTCAGTCCTTCGAGCGGCAGCATTGGTTTTACTCAGTAGGAGCGAGGCATGCCGAGCACGTGTTCGGCGACGTAAGACAGGATCAGATTGGTCGAGATCGGTGCGACCTGGTAGAGCCGGGTCTCGCGGAATTTGCGTTCGACGTCGTATTCTTCCGCGAAGCCGAAGCCGCCATGGGTCTGCACGCAGGCATTGGCCGCTTCCCAGGAAGCGTCGGCCGCCAGCATCTTGGCCATATTGGCCTCGGCGCCGCAATCGAGCCCGGCCTCGTATTTGCGGGTCGCTTCCCGCACCATCAGCTCGGCGGCGCGCATCGCCGCATAGGACTTGGCGATCGGAAACTGGATGCCCTGATTTTGACCGATCGGGCGGCCGAATACGCTGCGCTCCTTGGCGTAGGCGCTAGCCTTGGCGATGAACCATTTAGCGTCGCCGATGCATTCCGACGCGATCAGGATGCGTTCGGCGTTCATGCCGGAGAGGATGTAACGAAAGCCCTTGCCTTCCTCTCCGATCAGGTTTTCGGCCGGCACCCGCATGTCGGTGAAGAACACTTCCGTCGTGGCGTGGTTCATCATGGTGCGGATCGGGCTGATCGTGAGCCCGTTGCCCTTCGCCGCCTTCATGTCGACGATGAACACCGACAGGCCGTCGGTGCGCTTTTTGGATTTCTCCTTCGGCGTGGTGCGCGCCAGCAGGATCATCAGGTCGGAATATTCGGCGCGGCTGGTCCAGATCTTCTGGCCGTTGACGATGTAGTCGCCGTTGCCGTCGCGCCTGGCAAAGGTCTTCAGCGAGGAGGTATCGGTGCCGCTGGTCGGCTCGGTGACGCCGAACGCCTGCAACCGCAACTCGCCGGTGGCGACCTTCGGCAGCCATTTGGCTTTCTGCTCGTCGCTGCCGTGCCGCAGCAGCGTGCCCATGGTGTACATCTGGGCATGGCAGCCGCCGCCATTGCATCCGGCGCGCTGGATCTCCTCGAGGATTGCGGCCGCGGCCGACAGCTTCAGTCCGGCACCGCCATATTCCTCGGGGATCAGAACCGAGAGATAGCCGGCTTCGGTCAGCGCATCGACGAAGGCCTTGGGATAGGCCATCTCGCGGTCGAGCTTGCGCCAGTATTCGCCGGGAAACTGGGCGCAGAGCTTGGCGACGGCGTCGCGGATATCGGCATAATCGTCGTGGTGTTCGGTTGCGGTCATCTGAACTCGGCTGGTGGATCGAGGGCGCATGGCAGCCCGCGGCGCGGTTAAAACCCTGCGCCGTGGATAGGCTGCTCAAAGCCGGCGATCAAGGCCGGTCTGTTCATGCAGGTATGCGTACCGGCAACGACTCGATGCCCCTGACGAAGCTGGAATAGACCCGCTTCGGCTCGCCGACCACCTCGATGCGGTCGAACCGCTTCAGCATCTCCTGCCACACGATCTTCAGTTGCAATTCGGCGAGCCGCATGCCGACGCAGCGATGGATGCCGAAGCCGAACGACAGATGGGTGCGGGGCCGGGCGCGGTCGATGATGAACTCGTTGGGGCTCTCGATGCCCTCCTCGTCGCGGTTGCCCGAGACGTACCACATCACCACCCGGTCGCCCTTCTTGATGGTCTTGCCGCCGAGTTCTGTGTCGACCAGCGCGGTGCGGCGCATATGCGCCAGCGGCGTCTGCCAGCGGATCACTTCCGGCACCATGCTGTCGATCAACGCCGGATTGTCGCGCAGCTTCTGGTACTGGTCGGGGTGCTCGTTCAGGGCCAGCACCGAGCCGCTCATGGTGTTGCGGGTGGTGTCGTTGCCGCCGACGATCAACAGGATGATGTTGCCCATCAGGTTGTCGGGATCCATGTAACGGGTGGCGTCGTTGTGCGCCATCATCGAGATCAGGTCGTTGCGCGGCTCGGCGTTGACGCGCTCGTTCCAGAGCTTGGTGAAATAGGCCCGGCACTCGTCCATTTCCTGGCGCCGCTGCTCCGGCGAATTCACGACGCCGCTCTTGGGCAGCGCAGTCGAGACATCCGACCAGCGCGTCAGCTTGCGGCGTTCCTCGAACGGGAAATCGAACAGTGTCGCCAGCATCTGTGTGGTCAGTTCGATCGACACCCGGTCGACGAAATTGAAGGTCTCGTTGCGGGGCAGGGCGTCCAGCACCTTGATGCTGCGCTCGCGGATCAGCTTTGCGAGTTCGTCCAGATGTGTCGGTGTAAACATCGGCGACACCGTCTTGCGTTGCGCCGAATGCTTTGGCTGGTCCATCGCGATGAAGCTCGGCCAGTCATAGCCAACCGGGGCGTCGCGGATGTTGATGCCGCCGAGCGCCGCGTCGGACGAGAAGATGCCGTGATTGGTGTCGACATGCATGATGTCGTTGTACTTGGTGACCGACCAATAGGGCTCGATCGGCGCATTGGTGCAGTAGTGCACCGGCTCTTCCTTGCGCAGCCGTTCGAACCAGGGCCACAGCGTATCGTTCTGGAACAGCCGTGGCGCGCCGGGATGAAAGTCCTTCAGCGGCGTGGAATAGGCCTCTTCGCGCGCCAGGCGCTGAAGTTCGGCTTTATCGGCTTTCACGGATGTCTGAATATTCATTGTTGATCGATCCCAAATGGAAGCAGTCGGAAATCAGCCGGCAATCCGCACCGGCAGGGTCTCGTAACCCTTGACGAAGCTCGAATACACCCGCTTGGGCTCGCCGACCACCTCAATATTGTCGAAACGCTTGAGGATTTCTTCCCAGATGATTTTGAGTTGCAGCTCGGCCAGCCTGATCCCGACGCAACGGTGGATGCCGAAGCCGAAGGAGAGGTGGGTGCGCGGCCGGGCCCGGTCGATGATGAAGTCGTAGGGGCGGTCGATGATCTCCTCATCGCGGTTGCCCGAGACGTACCACATCACGACCTTGTCGCCTTTTTTGATCTGCCTGCCGCGGAATTCGAAGTCCTCCAGCGCAGTCCGGCGCATATGCGCCAGCGGCGTCTGCCAGCGGATCACCTCCGGCACGAAACTGTCGATCAGATCGGGATTTTCGCGCAGCTTCTTGTACTGATCCGGATTCTTGTTCAGGGCATAGACGCTGCCCGACAGCGTGTTGCGGGTGGTGTCGTTGCCGCCGACGATCAACAGGATCAGGTTGCCGAGGAAATTCTTCGGGTCCATGTCGCGGGTGGCGTCGCTGTGCGCCATCATCGACAACAGGTCGCTCTTCGGCGGCTGGTTGATGCGCTCCTTCCAGAGCCCGGCGAAATACGTCGCGCATTCCAGCAGTTCGACCTGGCGGTCTTCTTCGGTCGCGACCAGGCCGTCCGGACCGGGAAGCGTGGTGGCGATGTCGGACCAGCGCGTCAGTTTGCGGCGGTCCTCCCAGGGGAAGTCGAACAGCACCGCGAGCATCTGCGTGGTCAGCTCGATCGAGACCTTGTCGACCCAGTCGAACACCTCGTTCTTCGGCAGGTTGTCGAGGCACTCCGCCGAGCGCTTGCGGATATTGATCGCGAGCTGGTCGAGATGCGTCGGCGTGAACATCGGCGCCACGGTCTTGCGCTGCGCCGAGTGGCGCGGCTGATCCATGGCGATGAAGCTTTCGCGGCGCAGGTCGGGCGCGACGTCGCGGATGGTGATGCCGCCGAGGGAAGCCGCCGACGAGAACACCGCATGGTTGGTCTCGATGTCCATGATGTCGTTGTATTTGGTCACCGACCAGTACGGCCCGAACATGCTGTCCTTGCAGTAATGCACCGGGTCTTCCCGGCGCAGCCGGTCGAAATACGGCCAGAACGAATCGGTCCGGAACAGTTCGGGCTGGCTGACGTCGATTTCTGCAAGCGGAACGGACCATGCCTTGTCGGAAGCGGCCCTCAGATGGGAATCCCCGGCATGATCGATTGTTCCGTGCATCGGACCTCTCCTTGTTATTCCGTCATCCCGTCGAGACCTCCGTGATTGGCTCCGGAGGGCGATTATTGGGCGAATTACATCCCGTTGCGCGCGCCAGAGCAAGGGCGAGTTTGCCGCAATCCGCCGCGTGGCATGCCAAGCGGGCGGAAGGCCCCTTCTCAGCATCTTTGGCCCGTGACAAGGTTATTTCCAAAGAATAAGGCTCTGCGTCAGCACCAGTGCCATTTGCCCGGAGGCAGCCCGACCATGATCCCCAACGCGTATCGGATTTTCAATTTCGATCTCGGCGAAACCGCGGACGCCATCCGCGAAACCGTGCATGCTTTCTCGTCCAACGAGATCGCGCCGCGCGCCGCCGAAATCGACCGCAGCAACCAGTTTCCCCGCGACCTGTGGCCGAAAATCGGCGCGCTCGGCCTGCACGGGATCACCGTCGAGGAGGAGTATGGCGGATCGGGCTTGGGCTATCTCGAGCATTGCATCGCGGTCGAGGAAATGTCGCGCGCCTCGGCGGCGGTCGGGCTGTCCTATGGCGCGCATTCGAACCTGTGCGTCAACCAGATCCGCCGCAACGGCAGCGAGGCGCAGAAGCGGAAATATCTGCCCAAGCTGATTTCGGGCGAACATGTCGGCTCATTGGCGATGTCGGAGCCGGGCGCCGGCTCCGACGTGGTGTCGATGACGACCCGCGCCGAAAAGAAGGGCGACCGCTTCGTCATCAACGGCAGCAAGATGTGGATCACCAACGGCCCGGTCGCCGATACGCTGGTGGTCTATGCCAAGACCGATCCCGGCGCCGGTCCGCGCGGCATGACCGCCTTCATCATCGAAAAGGGCATGAAGGGGTTTTCCACCGCGCAGAAGCTCGACAAGCTCGGCATGCGCGGTTCCGACACCTGCGAGCTGGTGTTCGACAATTGCGAAGTGCCGGAAGAAAACGTGCTGAGCGAGGTCGGCCGCGGCGTCAACGTGCTGATGTCCGGCCTCGATTACGAGCGCGCGGTGCTGGCGGCGGGCCCGCTCGGCATCATGCAGGCGTGCATGGACGTGGTGCTGCCTTACGTGCACGAGCGCAAGCAGTTCGGCCAGCCGATCGGCACCTTCCAGCTGGTGCAGGGCAAGATCGCCGACATGTACACCACGATGAATGCGTCCCGCGCCTACGTCTATGCGGTGGCGAAGGCCTGCGACCGCGGCGAGACAACGCGCGAGGATGCCGCCGGCGCCATACTCTATGCCGCGGAAAAGGCGACGCAATGCGCGCTCGACGCCATCCAGTTGCTCGGCGGCAACGGTTATATCAACGATTATCCGACCGGCCGCCTGCTGCGCGACGCCAAGCTCTACGAGATCGGCGCCGGCACCAGCGAAATCCGCCGCATGCTGATCGGGCGCGAGCTGTTCGAGAAGTCGGCTTGATCTCGTCGTCCCTGCGAACGTTCGCAGGGACGACGCGTCGAGACTTCCTACTCCGTCAGTCCGTTCACCTTCCTCACCCACCTTCGCACGTCCACCAGCACCGCGGGCAGGACTTCCTTGACCTCTGCCACCGTCATGCCGGCCTTGATGCGCGGGTCGTACAAGAGGTTGAGGATGTACTGGTCGTAGACGTCGAAGAAACCCATCGAGACGCTGTCGTTGAACATGGTCCACGGCACCGTGGCGGTGTCGTTGATCGGCCCCAGCGACTGCAGCAGCTCCTCATAGGCGCAATCGAAAAAGGTGAAATCGCCATTGTCGACCGTAATGATGACGTCGGAATGCTCGATCTCGAATTGTTCATTCTTGCGAAAGCCGGACAGGCACTGCGGATCGAGTGAGCCGCGAATCTCGCGGGCCCTTTCGCTGCCGTAGAATGTCGAAATGGTGCGATTGAGATCGCGGTCGCGCACCAGCTTGACCCGAACATTGGCGCCGTCGCCGGTGTCGGCCATGGCGATATCGAGATGCTGAACCCGCCTGGCGATATCGGCGACGATCTTCGTCAATTGGGCCTTTCGATCCGACCGGTTGCCGTCGGCGAACACGCGCACCGGCGTTTGATATTTCCGGATGCGATCGACCCGGCCGGCGAGATGGTATTCGGCGCCGAAGGCGGTCTTGAGGAAGCCGTCGACGATCTCGCTGTCGGTGAAGATCTTCCTTTCGGCGCGCTGACGCGAGGCGATCGCGGGAATTTCGGCCGACGCAACGGGCGGCCAGGCGACGGCCTCAAACCCGATGCCGGCTAGCATGACCGCAACTATCCGGAGAAAATGCCAAGACCAGTCGAGAGCGCTCATCCTGGTGACGCTGCAGCAATCGGAGCGGGCGCGCAAGGCTTGATCGCGCGCCCCCGGCGCAGATACCCGTCTAGTTCTTCACGACCACCGGGGTGCCGACGGAAACCCGGCTGTAAAGGTCGGTCACGTCGTCGTTGGTCATGCGGAAGCAGCCGGAGGACACCGCCTGGCCGATCGTCTCCGGCTCGTTCGAGCCGTGGATGCGGTAGAGCGTCGAGCCCAGATACATCGCCCGTGCCCCGAGCGGGTTGTCGACGCCGCCGGCCATGTGGCGCGGCAGATCGGGCCGCCGCCTCAGCATCTGCGAGGGCGGCGTCCAGCTCGGCCATTCCTTCTTTGCCGAAATGCGGTGGGTGCCCGACCAGCGGAAACCGTCGCGGCCGACGCCGATGCCGTAGCGTAGCGCCTGGCCATTGGACAGCACGAGGTAAAGCCGCCGCTCGGCGGTATCGATGTAGATGGTGCCGGGCGCATAATTACCGGAAAAGCTCACGGTCTGCCGCCGAATCGGGCTGGAGCCGCCGACGCTGAAATTGGGTCCGCCGCCCATGATATCGCGTATGTCGAAACCCTGGGCCTGGGCATGACCGGCGCCCGTCAGCAATGTCGTAGCCGCAACCAGCAAAGCAAAAGCCCGGACCATTATCTTCCCCGCAAAAATCCCGTTCCCGGCGCGACAGGCCACAATTGGCGCAGTTTCGCAAGCAACGAGCCCGTGAGCGCCTGATTTTCAAACACGGCGGTTAAAAAAGCACCCGCTTGTTGCGCGATGGCAGCAATGTCCGCGTAACCTTTGACGAAACCCGCCAGGAATGATTGATCCTCAAGGAGATGCTTCAAGAAACGATCGCGAACGGGAGTGAATGATGAACGGTGCGGAAAGTCTGGTGCGGACATTGGTCGCCGGCGGCGTTGACGTCTGCTTCGCCAATCCCGGCACCTCGGAGATGCATTTTGTCGCCGCACTGGACCGGGTCGAGGGCATGCGCTGCGTGCTCGGCCTGTTCGAGGGCGTGGTGACGGGCGCGGCCGACGGCTATTTCCGCATGAAGGGCTCGCCGGCTTCCACCCTGCTGCATCTCGGCCCCGGCCTCGCCAACGGCCTTGCCAATCTGCACAACGCCAAGAAGGCGAATTCCGGCATCGTCAATATCGTCGGCCAGCACGCGGTCTATCATATCGGATTTAACGCGCCGCTGACCTCCGACATCGAAGGCCTGGCGCGGCCGATGTCGTCCTGGGTGCGGACCTCGCCGGATGCGAAATCGGTCGCCAGGGACGGCGCCGCCGCGATCGCCGCGGCCAAGAGCTCTCCGCCGCAGATCGCCACGCTGATCCTGCCCGCCGATACCGCATGGAACGAGGCCGATGGCATCGCCCAGGTGCCGGAGGAATCCCAGCGCGTCAGCTATTCGTCGCAGGCCGTCGACAATGCCGCGAAGGTGCTGCGCGGCGGCGCGCAGACGCTGTTGCTATTGACCGGCAATGCGCTGACCGAGCAGGGCCTGGCGCTGGCGGCACAGATCGCCGGCAAGACCGGCTGCAAGGTGATGGGCCAGACCTATAATCCGCGGATGGCGCGCGGGCGGGGGCGGTTCTCGATCGACCGGATCCCTTACGTGATCGAGCAGGCGCTGCCGATCCTGAAGGATTTCAAGCATATCGTGCTGGTCGAGGCCAACGATCCCGTGGCGTTCTTCGCCTATCCGAACAAGCCGAGCCTGCTCAAGCCGGAGGGCTGCGAGGTCCATCGCATGACCTCGGGCGGCGAGAACTCGGTCGCGGCCCTGGAGGCGCTGGCCTCGGCGCTCGGCGCCAGGCCGCAGGATGCAAAACCGCAGGCCCTGGTCGAGCTGGTGAAGCCGACCGGCGCGCTGACGCATGCCTCGATCGCGCAGGCGATCGCGATGGCGATCCCGGAAAACGCCATCGTGGTCGACGAATCCGTCACCACCGGCCGCGGCTTCTTTCCGCCGACCGCGGCGGCTCACCAGCACGACTGGCTGCAGAACATGGGCGGCTCGATCGGTTTCTCGACGCCGGTCGCGACCGGGGCGGCGGTGGCCTGCCCGGACCGCAAGGTGATCTGCATGGTCGGCGACGGCAGCGCGATGTACACGCTGCAGTCGCTGTGGACGCAGGCCCGCGAAGGCCTCAACGTCCTCACCATCGTGTTCGCCAACCGCATCTATCAGATCTTGCGCGGCGAATTCGACGGCGTCGGCGCCGGCGAGCCCGGTCAGCGCGCCCAGGACATGCTCAGGATCGACCGCCCCACGCTCGACTGGGTCGCACTCGCCAAGGGCATGGGGGTTCCCGGCCGCGCGGTCACCACATCGGACGAATTCGTCAAGGCGCTGGCCGAAGGCGTCGCCGAACAGGGACCGCGGCTGATCGAAGTCCAGATGTAGAGGGCGGAAGGCGCGATCGACTTGCGGCGCTCGTCATGGCCGGGAGGACATAGGCGAGCGTTCTTCGAACGGCCAAGCCCGGCCATGACGGAACTGCAAATCGCCTTTAAGTTGTCAGAGAGTCCGAAAAAGCTCGATGCATTTCCGGTCAGGCGCTAAGGTGTCGCTGTCGGAGGCCACATGCAAGGCGAGTTGAACAGGGTTGTAGCCGCGCTTCGGGCATTCTATGCGGACGAGGCCTTTCTGTTCGCGAAGGACGTCGGCGAGCGCACGCTGACGCACCGGCTGGCGGTGCACCTCGAAAAGCAGTTTTCGGGATGGAACGTCGATTGTGACTACAACCGGCTCGGCGAGCGCAGGCTGCGAATGCCGCATGGCACGATCGTCTCGACCGACGACGAGTTCGGAAAGTCCGTCTATCCCGACATCGTGGTGCACCAGCGCGAGATTCCCAACAATCTGCTCGCGATCGAAGTACGCAAGACATCCAATCATCAGCCGCCGGATCACGATCGGCACAAGCTCCGCGCGCTGACCGATCCGCATTTGTGGTTCGCCTACGGGATCGGGCTCTATCTCGTGCTGGGAAAGACGAGTGTCGCCTCGGACGTCTATGTCGGTGGAGTGGTCGACCAGGCCCAATCGGCCTGGCTGGCCGGGCGGCTCGGGGATATCGGGCTGTAGTATGAAGCCAAACGGCGGAGCTGAACATCAGGATCATCAGCCATTTTTAGAGCTTTAGAGCCTCAATTCACTGAAAGTTAGCTCTTTCGTTCAATCCTGCCCATTGATCCCAGTGGACCAGGCAGCGATGGCAGACGAGCTTGCTGATACCGACAAGGTACGGGAACGGGTGGATGCGTACGCCGCCTGGGTCACGCAGCTGCGAAGCGGCGGATCGGTTCCTGAACTCCATCCTGACAGTTCCGATCCGTTGGCCCGGCTCGCCCGGGAACTGCAACTCCTCGCAGACACGCTGGCTCGGCGGGAGCGGGAGCTCCGGCAGCTGTTCGATCTGGTCGAGACTGTGGAGCAGGGCGTGTTGGTGGAAGACGTCCTGAGCCGCATCTTCGATGGCTTTGCCGGGTTGATCCCGTACGAGCGTATCGGCTGCGCGTTTCTTTCGGGTGATGGCATTCACCTGACCGCTTACTGGGCCCGTTCGAAGCTTGGGTCGGTCCAGGTCTCGGCGGGATACTCCCGGCCCCTGGCCGGTAGCAGCCTGGAGCAGATACTGCTCACGGGCCAGCCACGTATTATTAATGACCTGGAAAGCTACCTGGAAGCCAAGCCCGAGTCGGATTCAACCCGGCGGATCGTTCTGGAAGGGGGACGTTCCAGTCTTACCTGCCCGCTGATCGTTGACGATCGGCCGATCGGATTCCTGTTCTTCACAAGCCGCGAAAAGAATACCTATCGGGACGTGCACCAGACCATCTTCCGGCAGATAGCAAACCAGATTTCGCTCGTCATCGACAAGAGCCATCTCTACCAACAGATGATCGAGCGCAACCGCCAACTGGTGGAGGAAGGGCGAAAGCTCGAAGAGTCCGCAAGCCATGATGCCTTGACGGGAGTGCTCAACCGCGGCGCCATCATGCGGCTGGCGGAGCGGGCCTTCGCAGACGCAGCCAAGACGCATAAATCGGTTGGAATGATCATGGTCGATATCGATCATTTCAAGCGTATCAACGATACCCTGGGACATGCAGCGGGGGATGCAGCCCTGAAGGAGGTGACGCGCCGCCTCACGGGAGCACTTCGCCAAAGCGATCAACTCGGCCGGTATGGAGGCGAAGAGTTTCTGATCATCATCGTGGACGCCACGTTTGAAACCATCAGCAAGACCGCCGAACGCCTGCGCCAGGCCATTGCCGTCTCACCTGTCGACCTCGGCAGCGAAGGCAGGACCATCACGGCAAGCTTTGGCGTGGCGATTTCAGGCGGCGCCACCAACTCGGCGCAGGACGTGATTGCCGCTGCGGATCGCGCGCTCTACGCTGCGAAGAACAGCGGCCGGAACCGTGTCGTGTTCGACAATCCGGATTTGGGCATCGCCGCGGCGCGGTGATGGCGTCAGGTGGCGGCAACTTCGCCGTCGATGCCGCTTTCCATGACCGTGCGATCGCCACCTCCTGGCATGGCAATTCGGTCGCCTGCTATAGTTTGATGATTTGTCCGCTCGTCACGTCGCTCGCGTCGAAACCGTTTTCCTCGCTGAACAGCGTGATGACGCCGACGATTCGCTCGACATGGGAGCCGTCGCAGGTGAAGGGCAGCAACAGCCGCTCATATCTGATGATCGGGCCGTCATCTTTGCGCACCGCCGTGAAGCTGAAGGATGGCTGTCGACTGGCCACCACCCGTCTGTAATGTTCGAGCGCTTGGTCCCTGATCGCCGGCGACAGGGTTTCGTCGAGGAACTGCCCGACGCGTCTTTCCGGGTACATGCGTTCGAACTGTGCCCCGCTCTTGACGATACGAAAGCGTGGCCCCGAATCGGTGTGGACCACCTCGCAAATTGAAAGCTTGTCGACCGATCGCGAAATGTCCTCGGCCGCCAATGTACTGAATTGAGGAAGCTCTTGAGAACCGCGCAGCCGCTCCCATAGCTTGAGCAACGACACCTGTTGGACGCAACGCATGCCCTGTGACGTGAATTGATCGTGGTAGCGCACTGGAAATCCATCCATTCAAAATGACGATCAAAAGCGATCGGTGAATCCGTCAATGAAATCTTGGAATCGCAACGGGCCGGGACGGCGGGAGACTAGTGGAAGTTTGGCGCCGTTGCCATAAGTGTGGACGGTTTTTTGCAGCAAAACGATCCGGCCGAAACCGCACCGTCACGGAAGGCGACATCGCCGCCGCCTGAATCCTTTGAAGTTCGTCGCGCCGCCCGACCCTTCGGACGGTCTCCGCAAGTCTCCGTAAACGACTTCGAGCTACACAATAGTTCGGGGTGCGGAGTTAACGTGGCTGTCGATCCGCTATCCCTTCTCAAACCAAAATAGCCGCTGCTGCGTTCTTCGGACCGCAGCAGCGGCTTTTTTCCGTTGAAGCGGGACTGCGACCGCTGCTGTTTCAATATGGAATTGATCGGTCGCAATTTGCATGCATCATGGTAGATGGATTGCGTTGGGGGCAGTCGCTACTGCGGGTCAGTCGCAACTGCGCGCGAGCGGTCGCTGTAACATTTATTATATCGGACGAAGGCGATGGATGAGGGACGGAAGGCGGTAAGACACCGCGTATTGAAGGCTGGAACGATAACGTTCGGCGGCGGCGCGGGCATCTCCTGCACGGTTCGCAACCTTTCAGAGGCAGGCGCTGCGCTCGACGTCATCAGTCCGGTCGGAATCCCCCAGCAGTTTGTTCTGGTCATTGAGGCCAATGATTTTACCCGGCCGTGCCGTGTCGTCTGGCGAAAGGAACGCCGGATCGGCGTTACGTTCGAAGGCTGAGGCATGTCGCACCGCCCCGCTGTCTCGGGAAAAACCATCGCACATGGCGCAATCCGGTAAGGTCGGGCCAATCCGTGCGATCCTGTTCGACAAGGATGGCACCCTCGTCGACTTCCAGCGCAGCTTCGGCCCGGCGGTTCGGGAGGTGATGCAGCATCTTTCAGGCGGCGACCGCGCCGCCTACCAGCGGCTGGTGGCGGCGAGCCATTTTGTCGAAGACGGCCAGCGGTTGCTGCCGGATTCTCCGCTCATCGCCGAGCCGACCAGCGTCTATGGCGTGCTTTGGGCGACGGCGCTCGGGCGGCCTGCGAATACGGCGTTGTTTGCCGAGATCGATCGTCTGCTGTGCGACGCGACCACCCGGCATCTGACGGCGATCGGCGATCCCAGGACGCTGCTGACCTCGCTCGCCGCGCGGGGCTATCGGCTCGGAATGATCACCAACGATGCCGAAATCACCGCGCGCGCTCACGCGCACAAGCTTGGCCTGGATGAAGTTCTGCAGTTCGTCGCCGGATATGATTCCAGCTTTGGCGCCAAGCCGGCCCCCGGACCGGTTCTTGCCTTCGCGCAGGCCGTCGGTGTAGCTGCTTCGGAAATCGCCGTCGTCGGCGATTCCGTTCACGACCTTGCCGCCGCCCGTGCAGCCGGCGCTGTGGCCATCGGTGTCCTGACCGGCCCGGCGCCGTCAGCAATCCTTGCTCCCTATGCCGATGCAGTCCTCGGCTCACCCGCCGAATTGGCGGCGTGGCTCGATGGCCGTTGAATGTTCATTGACGCGCGCGCCGGCCGGAAACCCGGCGTCAGGCGCGGCTCCCAAGCCCGGAAAAGGTCGCGACAACGATATTGTGATCCGACAGGCCATCCGCGGGGAAGACGGAAACCTTCGCTTCCAGCGCGACGGACGAGCAGAAGAAATCGATCGGCGGCCGGCCATGGTCCTCGAGGTAGGTCCTTTCGGTGCTGGAATAGGAATAGGGCAGGGTCTGCCTTAACTCCGCAAGATCGCTGCTCGATGGTTCTACATTGAAATCGCCGCACAGGATCAGCGGCCCTTGCGCTGCAAGCGGCCGCAGCATGCCGGCAATCTTCCCGGCTTGAGATCGCCGCACGGCAGACGACGACCAGTCTGCGGTGGCGGCGAGATGGGTGTTGCCGATGAACGCCGGCCGCTCCAACGCCAGCGCCGCGACCTGCAGGATGCGTGGCTCATTTTCAGCATCGACGGCTGAACCGGTGCTCGCCGGACCCAGTTGAAACGCGGCCGTTCGGGACAGCGGAATTCTGGATAGGATCGCGAGCCCATAATATTCCGGTTTGCCGCCGCCCAACTCCTCCGGCACGAGCGCAGGCGTGAAGTGCCAGCAATAGCCGGATGCATTTCCCGGCCCGCGGCCAAACAGGACCGGCAGGTCAGCCGCCGGATCGAGCGATACTTCCTGCAACGCACAGATATCGATATCCAATTCCGCGATCTTTGCAGCAACCGCATCGTAGTTCTGGTTCGACGCCATATTCCACGTGGCAATTCGGAGGTTCTTCGCGCTCACAGTGGCTCCACGTTAAGTCGGCAGGGGCGGTCTTCCCGGGCGCTACCACTCACCAGCACGAAGGCGCGGGGCGCAAGAGCGAAGCGCACGGCGCCCACGGAAATTTCGCCGAATTCCATGGGCTCCCGATGCGGTGGCATTGGTGCGGCGCAAGATGGTCGCGGCGATGCGGCCGGGAACCCGCAGGGCCCGGTCGCGATTATTGTCGATGGGTTGAACCTCGCGCCGCTGGCGCAGACTTAACCACCAGAGGCACCCCCCAAGGAGGCTGTCATGACCCACTGGCACGATACGATGGTGGAGAGGCCGGAATCCGATGGTGCGGTTTACGCGACGGGCTGGACGATCTCCGGTCTGGCCGTGCTCGGGACCGTGGTTGCGGTTTGGCTACTCGGGATTTGACGGCGTAGCCTCAAGGCCCGACCAAATACCCTATCGGTGCAGCGCCCGCTTGCCGGTCGCGAGCAATCCCAGCCTGCGGCCGGTCAACAGTCCCGCGACCACAATCAGGCACCAGACCGGCAGGAAGAACAGTGTCAGGATTCCGGCGTCCTCGGGTTCGGTTTGCAGCAGCCATTTCACGATACCCACCGGCGCAAACAGGCCGATCGCGCCTCCGGTCAGGCTGGCGATGAGAACGACGAGCTTTTGAGGGGGCATCGGCACCGGATCCGGCAATCGCTTCGCGCCAACTGACTGGCTTTGAGGAGCAGGCTGCAGAGGCATGGTGGACGCACAAGGGATCGAACCTTGGACCTCTCCCGTGTGAAGGGAACGCTCTCCCGCTGAGCTATGCGTCCGGGATTTTCGTGCAAAATCAAGAGCCGAAACACGGCGCTTGGGCGAACATTGCACGCTGTCGCTGCCCGCGATTTACGAAGTGCGGGGCCATAGTGTCAAGCTGCAAGGGTCGTTCGGCTACCGGCTGAACGACGAAGTTTCAGCCGGGCTGCTGCTGGCGGGCGCGGGAGGCGTGGGACTGCAGCGCCCGGATGCGCTCGGCCAGCGTGCCGCCGCCCTCGGAAACGCCGGTATTGGCGGCTGTGCCGTTGGCGGCCTTCGCCGCCTTCGGCGGGGGGGCCGGTTCCGCCGCCAGCATGGCCTCGATCGGCGAATTCGGCCCCTCGAGCTGCATCGCGAGCTTTGCCACTTCGGCGGCGATATCGTTGATGCGCTCGCGCAGCAGCGCATTTTCCATGCGCTCGGTCGCCCATGAGCTTTCGGCCTGCTGCTGGATCGCGTTGATGTCGCGCTGCAGCTTGGCGCGTTCGTCGCGCGCCACGGTGAGCTGTTCCTCGACGGCCGCTTTTTCGGCCTTCAGCTTTTCCAGCGCCGGCCATTTGCCGCTGTTGGTGGTGTTGAGTTCGTCGCGCGCTTCCTTGGCCGCTTGTTCCGCGGCGGCCAACGCCTGGCGCAGCTGGTTGTTTTCGACGTCGCGCTCGGCCAGAAGCTTGCCCTGGGTGGCAAGGCGGGCTTCCAGATCGTTGACGCGGTTGCCGAGCATTTCGGCTTCCTTGACCTGGATGATCAGCTGGCGGTCGAGATCGGTGACGCGCTGGCTCAAATTCTCGACGCGGCTGCGCGCCTCGGCGAGTTCGCGCGTCGCCTTCTCGGAATCGGTGCGCTCCTGTTCGAGCCGGGCTTGCGTGGCGGCAAATTCCTTTTCGGCGTCGCCGACGCGATTCTTGAGCGCGTCGATCTGGGTCCGCACCGCCACCAGTTCGACCTGGCGGCTTTCCGCCGTCATCGAACGCTCGGACAGTTCACTGTTGAGTTTCGCCAGCTCGGTTTGCTTGGCCTTGAGCGCCTGCTCGGCGTCGCGCAGCGATTCGGTCTTGGCGGTGAATTCCTCTTCGGTCGCCCGCAATTGTTCCTTGACCGCCTTCTCGCGCGCCTCGAGCGAAAAGATCGTGGCGTTCTTTTCGCCAAGCTCGAGCTTCATGCGATTGATCGCATCGGATTTCTTGCCGAGTTCGGCGAGCTGGCTGGTGGTCTTGTTCTTGAGCTGCTCGACGCTCATCTCGAGCCGCCGCGCCGACATCGCGAATTCCGCGCGCAGCTGGTCCTTGTCGGCCTGGATTTCGGCCATCGACAGCGGCGTCGCCGCTTCCAGCCGCCGGGTCGTCAGCCGCACCGCGCGGTTATGCACCAGCGGCACGATCATCAGCCCGAACAGCATCGAGACCAGAAAACCGATCGCCAGATACATGATCGGTTCGATCATGGAGGATACCCCTGCGAGAAAACTCTACTTTTCACAATGCCATGGGGGGCACGGGAAAGGCCAGCCTATTGCAGCGTTAACGTGAATTCGTAACCGGAGCGACGCTGGCGCGGGAACAGGCAGGAAATAGGCGCGTCAGAACGGGTTCCAGGTCGCGCGCGGGGTGTATTTCAGATAGCCGATGTTGGCGCCAAGCCGCAGCCCGATACCGGAGCGGATCGGCACCAGCACGATGTTGTTCGCGGTCAGCGCGGTCATGCCGAAGCCGCCGATGATATAGGCGGAGCCGTCGATGCCGACGAAGCGCTGGTAGATCGCGTTGGTCGCGGGCAGGTTATAGACCAGCGTCATGGTGCGTGCGCCGTCGCCGCCCCAGTCGAAGCCGACCGACGGTCCCTGCCAGTACACCCGCAAGTCGCCGGCGTTCTTGGTGTAGAGCGTGCCTTCGCCGTATCGCAAGCCGGCGACAAAGGCGCCGGAGCCTTCCTCGCCGAGGACGTAACCGTTCGGCAGGCCCCATTGGCTCACCGCGCGCTCGATCACCGAAGCCAGCCCGCGCGAGACGTTGCCGAAGAACTTGTGTCCGGCGTTGACCAGTTCGTCCGGCCCATAGGTGTTGGGGGTCGGCTGGCGCTGCGGTGGCGGCAATTGCGGCGGCGGCGCCTGCTGCGCGGAAGCGGGCACGGTCCAGCACATCAGCGCGGCTAGCGCTGCCGCGGCGAGGCGTGATGCGAAAATCATAAAAGAACCCCTGGGTATCGTATCCCGGCCACCGCCTTAACCTGATGCCAACAGGCACGGATTTAGGTTGCGTCCGGTGTCCCCCGACTCGGATGTTATCGGTACCAACTATGACGGCACAACGGCAGGAAGGAAATGGCAGCGGCCGCGGAGCGCATTTTCGCCCCGGAATAGCCTTGATCGGTTTGCTGACCGGCCTTGCAGGCCTGGTCGCGCTGGCCTGCTCCCCGTCGGCGGCCCGGGCCCAGACCACCGAGCGGGTGATCATGAACCGTTACAGCGGTCTGGCCATCGAGGGGTACGACCCGGTGGCCTATTTCGCCGACGGCCGCGCCGAGCTCGGCCGGCCGGACTTCGAGGCGTCGGAGGCGGGGGCGGTCTGGCGTTTCCGCAACGAGGGCAATCGCGCTTCCTTTGTTGCCCATCCCGAGATCTACGGTCCCCAGTTCGGCGGCTATGATCCCACCGGTCTGGCCCGCGGCGTCACCTATGCCGGCAACCCCCGGTTCTGGGCGATTGCGGGACAGCGGCTTTATTTGTTTGGCCGGGAAGAGAACCGCGATGCGTTCGCCGCCGACCCGGCGCCGATCCTGCGGGAGGCGAAGGCGCGCTGGCCGGCGCTGGAGCAAAATCTGGCGCAATAGGGCACACGCCGTCATTCCGGGGCGGTGCGCAGCACCGAACCCGGAATCTCGAGATTCCGGGTTCGCATCCAACAGGACCGCGCCTTGCGCGGACCCGTTGGATGCGCCCCGGAATGACATCTCACGGTTTGCCCGCCGCGGCAGGATCGCCCCAAGCGATGAATTCCGGCACGAGAAAGCCCTCCCGCCCGCCGCCGAATTGCAGCGCCGCGCCCCGGCTATCCGTGATCCTGCCGCCGGCCGCGGTAACGACGGCGTGGCCGGCCGCAACATCCCATTCGCTGGTCGGGGCGAGGCGGGGATAGATGTCGGCGGCGCCCTCCGCCACCCGGCCGAACTTCACCGCCGAGCCCAGCATCTCGCGGACCGCGCCGGGCCTCGCCGAAATAAAGGCTTCGGTCCGGGGATCGCCATGCGAGCGGCTGACGGCCACGATCCAGGGGGCGCCGGGCGGAGGATGCTTGCGGGTATGGATCGGTTCGGGCACCCCCAGCGACGTGCCGCCGACGGTCAGCCGCTCCGCGCCCCGGCCTACCAGCCCGCGCCAGATCAATCCCAGCGCCGGCGCGCCGACGATGCCCAACAGCGGCGTGCCTTTGGTCACCAGCGCGAGATTGACCGTGAACTCGTCGCGGCCGGCGACAAATTCCTTGGTGCCGTCGAGCGGATCGATCAGAAAGAAACTGTCGCCGTAGGGCGGCTTCGCCAGTTGGAAGCGCTCCTCGGACAGCGCCGGCAGCTCCGGAACAAGCCGCGCGAGCCCTTCGCCGATGATCCGGTCGGCGGCGAGATCCGCCTCCGTTACCGGCGAGCCATCGACCTTACCTTCGATCCTCATCGCGGCCCGGTTGACCGCGAGTATAGCCGCCCCGGCCTGGACCACGAGATCGGTCAGGGGCTCCATCAGCGCGGCCGCGGCATCGCGATCGATCACGGGGCCTGAGGAACGTGCCTCATTCATGGGCGGTGTCATCTACAGTCGTCTTTCCACTTGAGCTGCCTTGTGTTGGCAGCACGCGCGTCCGCAGTGTATCAAGCCAGCGAGCATGCGTGATTCGCCATGTCCGCGTCTGTCACGGATTTCCAGGAACATCTTATGTCCGGCACCCCGTCTCCCGGTCCCGCCCCCGACGCCCTCGAACTGGCGGCGCTGCTGTGCTCGCGGGTTTGTCACGATCTCATCAGTCCGGTCGGCGCGATCGTCAATGGGCTTGAGGTCCTCGACGACAATCCCAAACCGGAAGATCGCGAGTTTGCGCTCGAATTGATCCGCAAGAGCGCCAAGACAGCCTCGGCGCGGCTGCAGTTCTGCCGCCTGGCGTTCGGCGCTGCCGGATCGGCGGGCGCGCAGATCGATCTCGGCGACGCGCAGACCATGGCGCGCGGCCATCTCGAGGACGCCAAGACCACGATTGCGTGGAACTTGCCGCGGGTGCTGCTGCCGAAAAACCGGGTCAAGCTGCTCCTCAACATGATGGTGATTGCGCAGCAGACCATCCCGCGCGGCGGAGTGCTGACCGTCGATCCGGTCGGCGAAGGCGAGACATCAGGCTTTCGCGTCGCCGCCGCCGGGCTCAACGCCCGCATGCCGCAGAATATCGCCGATATGCTGAGTTCCGGCTCGGCCTCGAGCATCGATGCCCATGCCGTGCAGCCTTATTATACCCGGCTGCTGGCGCAGGCCTGCGGCTTGAATGTGGTGCTCGCACCCGAGGGCGAAGCGGTGGTCGTGACCGCCTCCTGAGGCGTGATGTGCGTAAACATGGTTAACCAAGCGTTTACAGCGCCCCCGGATTCAATGAAGCCGTCTTATCTCTTTGTTGAGCCCGTTCTTTTCCATTTGCTCAACCAATATTAAACGCTTTGCATAGAAGCTGGCCAAACTGCGAAAGGCGCGTCGATGTCGCGCGCCGGTGCGTTCGAAGGCCGGTTTCATGGATGATTTGTTGCGGGAGTTTTTGACCGAGACCAGCGAAAGCCTGGATACGGTCGACAACCAGTTGGTGAAGTTCGAGCAGGATCCGAACAACGCCAGGATTCTGGATAATATTTTCCGGCTGGTCCACACCATCAAGGGCACCTGCGGCTTTCTCGGCCTGCCGCGCCTCGAAGCGCTCGCCCATGCCGGCGAGACGCTGATGGGCAAATTCCGCGACGGAATGCCGGTCACCTCCGAAGCCGTCTCGCTGATCCTCTCCAGCATCGATCGTATCAAGGAAATTCTCGCAGGGCTCGAGGCCACCGAGGCCGAGCCCGAGGGCACCGACCAGGATCTGATCGATCCCTTGGTCGAACTGAGCATGCGCGCCTTCGAGCCGGAATCGCCAGCGTCGGCTTCGCCGATCGCGTCAGCGTCGGCTCCGCCGATCGCGCCGGCCGCTGCCATCGCCGATGTTCCCGCGGTGGCGCAGGGCACGCTGGTGCCGCAGGTGCTGGAGCGTCCGCTGCGTCCCGGCGAAGTGTCGCTGGATGAACTGGAGCGCGCGTTCCGCGAGACCGCCATCGAGGCCGCGCCTCCCATGGCGCCCGCGCCCAAGCCCGCGCAGCACGCTGCGCCAGCGGAAGAGAAGAAGCCGGCGGCGAAGAAGGCCGTTGCCGAGAAAAGAGCTGCTGCCGATCCCGAAGCAGCCGAAAATTCCGTCGCCAACCAGTCGATCCGCGTCAACGTGGACACGCTGGAACACCTGATGACGATGGTGTCGGAACTGGTGCTGACCCGCAATCAGCTGCTGGAGATATCGAGGCGCAACGAGGACACCGAGTTCAAGGTGCCGCTGCAGCGGCTGTCCAACGTCACCGCCGAACTGCAGGAAGGCGTCATGAAGACGCGGATGCAGCCGATCGGCAACGCCTGGCAGAAGCTGCCGCGGATCGTGCGCGACCTTTCCGGCGAACTTAACAAGCAGATCGAACTGGAGATGCACGGCGCCGACACCGAGCTCGACCGCCAGGTGCTCGATTTGATCAAGGATCCCCTGACGCACATGGTGCGCAACTCGGCCGACCATGGCCTGGAGACCCCGGCCGAGCGCGCCGCGGCCGGCAAGCCCGAGCAGGGCACCATCCGGCTGTCCGCCTATCACGAAGGCGGCCACATCATCATCTGCATCGCCGACAACGGAAGAGGCCTCAACACCGAGCGGATCAAGGCCAAGGCGGTCGCCAACGGCCTCGTCAGCGAAGCCGAACTCGAGAAGATGACGGAAGCGCAGATCCACAAGTTCATCTTCGCGCCCGGCTTCTCGACCGCAGCCACCGTCACCTCGGTGTCCGGCCGCGGCGTCGGCATGGACGTGGTGCGCACCAATATCGACCAGATCGGCGGCACCATCGACGTCAAGTCGGTGGCCGGCGAGGGCTCGTCCGTCACCATCAAGATCCCGCTGACGCTCGCCATCGTCTCGGCGCTGATCGTGGAAGCCGCCGGCGACCGCTTTGCCATTCCCCAGCTCTCGGTGGTCGAACTGGTGCGCGCCCGCGCCAATTCCGAGCACCGCATCGAGCGCATCAAGGACACCGCGGTGTTGCGGCTGCGCAACAAGCTGTTGCCGCTGATGCACCTGAAGAAGCTCTTGAAGATCGACGACGGCTCCTCCTCCGATCCGGAGAACGGCTTCATCGTGGTGACGCAGGTCGGCAGCCAGACCTTCGGCATCGTGGTCGACGGCGTGTTCCACACCGAAGAAATCGTGGTCAAGCCGATGTCGACCAAGCTGCGCCACATCGACATGTTCTCCGGCAATACCATCCTGGGCGATGGCGCCGTGATCATGATCATCGATCCCAACGGCATTGCGAAGGCGCTCGGCGCCGCAGGTTCAGCCTCCCACGAAATCGCCGACGAGAACGCCGCGTCCCGCGCCAGCGCCGCCGAGCAGCTGACCTCGCTGTTGGTGTTTCGCGCCGGTTCGACCCAGCCCAAGGCGGTGCCGCTCGGGCTCGTCACCCGGCTGGAGGAGCTCGCCACCGACAAGATCGAACTCTCCAACGGCCGCTACATGGTGCAGTACCGCGACCAGCTGATGCCGCTGGTGCAGATGGAAGGCGTCAGCGTCCAGAGCTCCGGATCGCAGCCGATCCTGGTGTTCGCCGATGACGGCCGCTCGATGGGGCTGGTGGTCGACGAGATCATCGACATCGTCGAGGAACGGCTCAACATCGAGGTCGCCGGCTCCAGGGACGGCATCCTGGGCTCGGCCGTGATCAAGGGCCAGGCCACCGAAGTGATCGACGTCGGCCACTTCCTGCCGATGGCGTTCGCCGACTGGTTCTCCCGCAAGGAGATGCGCCCCTCGGTATCGGCGCAGTCGGTGCTGCTGGTCGACGATAGCGCGTTCTTCCGCAACATGCTGGCGCCGGTGCTGAAGGCCGCGGGCTACAAGGTGCGGGTGGCGCCCAGCGCCCAGGAGGGCCTCTCCGCGCTGCGCTCGGGCCAGGCCTTCGACGTGGTGCTGACCGACATCGAGATGCCCGACATGAACGGCTTCGAGTTCGCGGAAGTTATCCGGGCCGATGCGCATCTGAGTTCGGTGCCGATCATCGCGCTGTCCTCGGTGGTGTCGCCGGCGGCGATCGAGCGCGGCCGGCTGGCCGGCTTCCACGACTACGTCGCCAAGTTCGACCGCCCCGGCCTGATCGCCGCGCTGAAGGAACAGACCGCCGAGATCTCCAGGGCCGCGGCCTAAAGGAAGAAGACCATGACCGACAAGACCCAGAGCACCGAAGGCGCCGTCTCCGAATACGTCACCGCGATGATCGGCGGCCAGCTGTTCGGCTTGCCGATCTCCCGCGTCCAGGACGTGTTCATGCCGGAACGGCTGACCCGGGTGCCGCTGTCGTCGAGCGAGATCGCCGGCGTGCTCAATCTGCGCGGCCGCATCGTCACCGTGGTGGACATGCGCGCCCGGCTCGGCCTGCCGAAGAACGACGACGGCAAGCCGCCGATGGCGGTCGGCGTCGACCTGCGCGGCGAATCCTACGGCCTCCTGATCGACCAGATCGGCGAGGTGCTCAAGCTTAACGACGACGGCCGCGAGGAAAACCCCGTCAACCTCGATCCCCGCATGGCCAAGCTTGCCGGCGGCGTGCATCGCCTCGACGGTCAGCTCATGGTCGTCCTCGACGTCGATCGCGTTCTCGAAATCGTGCCCGACCTGCTGGCGGCATAATGTCCGGCGGCGGACAAAGCGTAGAGCTGAGTGGAAACGTCCCTTTGGGATAGGGAAGAAGTAGAGGCTGATATGAGAACATGTCTTGTTGTCGATGACTCGAGCGTCATCCGAAAGGTTGCAAGGCGTATCCTGGAAGGCATGGACTTCCAGATCATCGAAGCCGAGGACGGCGAGAAGGCGCTCGAGGTCTGCAAGCGCGGCCTGCCCGATGCGATCCTGCTCGACTGGAACATGCCGATCATGGACGGCTACGAATTCCTCGGCAATCTGCGCCGAATGCCCGGCGGCGACGCGCCCAAGGTGGTGTTCTGCACCACCGAAAACGACGTCGCGCATATCGCGCGCGCGCTTCACGCCGGCGCCAACGAATACATCATGAAGCCGTTCGACAAGGACATCGTCACCGCGAAGTTCCAGGAAGTCGGCCTGATCTGATCTGCCTGTTTCGATCCGGCGGCTGAACGGCCCCTCGGTATTTTTCTAGTGCCGCTCTCAGTTGCGTCTGGTGATTAATGAGTGTTGCGTTGGCAAGTTCCCCGACTTCGAATTCGACGCAGCAGGAGCCGCTGCGGGTGATGGTGGTCGATGACTCCGTCGTCATTCGCGGACTGATTTCCCGCTGGGTCGGATCCGAACCGGACATGGTGGTCGCGGCATCGCTGCGCACCGGCCTCGACGCCGTCAACCAGATCGAGCGCGTCAATCCCGACGTCGCCGTGCTCGATATCGAAATGCCCGAACTCGACGGCATTTCCGCGCTGCCCTTGCTGCTGGCGAAGAAGCGCAACCTCATCATCATCATGGCTTCGACGCTGACCCGCCGCAACGCGGAGATCAGCTTCAAGGCGCTGTCGCTCGGTGCGTCCGACTACATTCCGAAGCCGGAAAGCACCCGAGAACAGGCCGCCGCCGAGACGTTTCACCATGACCTGATCCAGAAGATACGTTCGCTCGGCGCCAAGCTGCGCCGCAACGTTCCGGCTTCGCCAAATCTTCCTGGGACTGGTCATCATACGACAAATCCGCCTCCGGCGCCGGATCGGCCGCGCGAGCCATTGTCCCGGCCGCCGGTTGCCCAGCCGCCGCTGGTGCGCCGCGCGTTCAGCAGCCACGCGCCGCGCGCGCTTCTGATCGGTTCCTCGACCGGCGGACCGCAGGCGCTGATGACGCTGGTCGGCGAGATCGGCGCGGTGATCGATCGCTTCCCCGTGCTGATCACCCAGCACATGCCGCCGACCTTCACGACGATTCTGGCGGAGCATCTGGCACGCTCGAGCCATCGGCCGGCGCATGAAGCCGTCGACGGCGAGATCGTCAAGGCCGGCCAGATCTATCTCGCGCCGGGCGGCCGCCATATGCGGGTCGTGCGCCGCGGCACGGATGTCGCGATCGCGCTCGATGACGGGCCGCCGGTCAATTTCTGCAAGCCGGCCGTCGACCCTCTGTTCAGCTCCGCGATCGATGTCTGGCAGGGCGGGATTCTGGCCGTCGTGCTCACCGGCATGGGTTCGGACGGGATGCGCGGCGGCAAGGAGATCGTCGCGGCCGGCGGCAGCGTGATCGCCCAGGACGAAGCTACCAGTGTGGTGTGGGGAATGCCGGGCGCCGCCGCCAATGCGGGGATATGCTCCGCCATTCTGCCGCTCGGTCAGATCGCGCCGAAACTGGTCCGGTTGTTTTCGGGGGATCGCTCGTGACGCCGTTGGACTATGAGTTTCTGCGCAAGCTTCTGAAGGAACGTTCCGGTCTCGACCTGTCCGCCGACAAGCAATATCTGGTTGAAAGCCGATTGGTTCCGCTGGCGCGTAGGACTGGCCTGCCCGGAATTCCCGAACTCGTGGCCAGGCTCAGGGGCGGAGCCGACCGGCTGACGTCGGAGGTGGTCGAGGCGATGACCACCAACGAGACGTTCTTTTTCCGCGACAAGATTCCGTTCGATCATCTGAAGGAAGCGGTGTTGCCGGCGCTGGTGCAGGCGCGCGCCAGCCGCCGCGCCTTGCGCATCTGGTGCGCGGCTTCGTCCACCGGCCAGGAACCGTATTCGATCGCGATGTGCGTGAAGGAATTCGCCGGCCTGACGGGATGGCGGGTCGAGATCGTTGCGACCGATCTGTCGCAGGAAGTGCTCGAGAAGTCGAAGGCGGGAATCTACAGCCAGTTCGAGGTGCAGCGCGGCCTGCCGATCCAGATGCTGGTCGAGTATTTCAAGCAGACGGGGGAGTTGTGGCAGCTCAATGCCGATATCCGCGGCATGGTGCAGCATTACCAGTTGAACCTGCTGCAGGACTTTTCCCATCTCGGAACCTTCGACGTGATCTTCTGCCGCAACGTCCTGATCTATTTCGACCATGACACCAAGACCGGTATTTTCGACCGTCTTGCAAGGATGCTCGAACCCGACGGCGTGCTGGCGCTGGGGGCGGCCGAGTCCGTGGTCGGAATAACCGACGCCTTCAAGCCCTATCCGGAGCGGCGCGGGCTTTACCGTCCGAACGCGGCCCGGGCCGTGCGCGCCGGTGCCGCGCCGGCTGCGCTGAAGCTGGTTGCCGCCGCCGCGCGCTAGAGCATCCCGGTTCTGATTGAATCAGAACCGGGCTCCAGTTTTTTGTTTTGACGCGTTTTCTTTGCGCGAACCGGTGCCCACTTCGCTCGAAAACGCTATTGCAGGATTCACAGGATCGCATGCGGCAGGAACCGCGAGGTGTTGCCGGTGATCGGATTTTCGTCCTCGCGGATCGATAATCCGCACGGCGTGTGGTCGATCAGCCAGCTGCCGAGCACCGGATACTGATCCGAAAAATTCGGCAGCGGCGCCAGGGCCTGGCGGACAAAACCCTCGGCGCCGTACGGTCCCTGCTGTTCCACCAGCGTGACGCCGCTGCTGACCAGCGCCACATTGGCGCCCTCGCGGGAATACAGCGGCTTGCGCACGAAGGAGGCGCCGAGCCGTGCGGCTTCCGGATCATCCTCGAAATAGGCCGGCAGCAAGTTCGGGTGATGCGGAAACATCTCCCACAGCAGGGGCAGAATGCCCTTGTTGGAAAGGATGGCCTTCCACGGCGGCTCGATCCAGCCGGTCGGCGCCCTGGCGAGCCCGGAGCCGAACGCATCGTGAAACATCCATTCCCAGGGATAGAGCTTGAACGCCAGCTCGATTTCGCGGTTGTCGAGATCGACGAAGCGGCCGTCGTCGCGCAGCCCGATGTCCTCGATGTCGATCAAGGTGGTCGACAGGCCCGCTTGTCTCGCGGTGTCCTCGAGATAGGCCAGCGTGCCGGCATCCTCGGTATTTCCGGTGGTGCCGGTGAGATGCAGGTGGCGTCCCCCGGCGAGCTTCTTCCACGCCTCGATCAGGCGCTCGTGGATCGAATTGAACTGGTCGGCGCGCACGGGGATGATGCGCCGTTCGATCGCCTGTTCCAGCCAGCTCCATTGAAACACCGCCGCCTCGAAGATCGAGGTCGGCGTGTCGGCGTTGTATTCCAGCAGTTTCGCCGGCCCTCGCCCGTCGAAACAAAGATCGAGCCGGCCGTAGAGGCTGCTCGCGTCCTCGTGCCAGCTTTCCGAGATCAGGGGCCAGAACGCTTCCGGTATCTTCAACCGGCGCAGCATGCGTTCGTCATCGACCGCATGGCCGACGAGTTCGAGACACATGGCGTCGATTTCGCCGGTGGGCTCTTCGATCCGGCGCTCGATTTCGTCGAGCGAGAACGCATAGTAAGCGCGCTCGTCCCAATAGCGCTCGCCGTCGATGGTGTGGAAATCGAACCCGGTTGCCTCGGCGGTTTGGCGCCAGTCGTCACGCTCGGGGCAAGTAATGCGCTGCATGGACGGCCGCTAACCACCGCCGGAAAAATGCGAGCTGAAGGCGTGCGCAAACCCGCCGAAGCCGCCGCGCGTCACATGGCCAGATCCGGAATCGGACGGCGAGGTGCCCGATGACGCATGGCTCGACGAGGAATCGCTGCTGAAAAAGCTGCTGCGCGACGACGTTCCGCCTGACGAGCCGCGGCTGGATGAAGATCCGCGCGACCGGCATTCGGTGCCGGTCTGCGTTCCCGACGGCGCCGCCATTCCCGGCTTGTTCGGCTCGCAGTTCTCGCTCGGCATCAGCGCATAGGCGCCACCGCCGACGGCAAGGGTGCCCATCAACAGCAGCGCCACGTGGTTGGAGCGCTTCGCGGGCGGGGCTGCGGGGACCGCAACCGGCCGGCGCCTCCCGAAATCCTTTTTTGGTTTCTCGGTCATGCTCAATAGATCATCGAAGCCGCGTTGAGCGCGCCGGCGGCGAGCGAGGCAAGCCCGAGCCAGATCGCAGGCGCAAGCTCGCCGGCTGCGATCCGCGCCGACAGGTTGGGCACCGGTATCCTGACCACGAAATAGACGACGATCTGAACGATCAGCGCGATCGCGCTCCAGACCAGGCAATCCACGACATTGGCGGAGTGCGCGATGGCGCTGACCACGGGCAGCACGAAGCCGAGCAGGCTCAAGCCCAGCGCGATTGCGGCCGACGGCACGTTGTCGCGGATCAGCTGGAATTCATCGTGATGCGTGACGCGGGTGTAGACGAAGAGATAGGCGAGCACGGCGACCAGCGCCGTGCAGAAATAGACCAGAAACGCCGGCAATCCGGCGAGAGATTGAAGAATCATCCTGGGCGCCCTCAGTCCTGCCATCGCAGGGTTGCACGATCCCTCTGTCGGCGCACGCGAGGCCCGCGTTCAATCCCCAAACAAAAACCCCGCCATTTGGGCGAGGGCCGGCCGGGCAGGCGGGAGCCTCCTTTTTTCGGGCATGGGAACGGGTAGCTGGGCCGCCCGGAATGCCCTTCCTTGGGCGCGCCACATGGAATAAGAGCGGCGCAACAATTTCCCTTTCCCTCAGGCAAAAATGATCCGTCTCGACAATATCAGCAAGCAGAATGGCCACCAGATCCTGTTCATCGAGGCCTCCGCGGCGCTCCAGAGGGGCGAGAAGGTCGGCCTCGTCGGTCCCAACGGGTCCGGCAAGACCACGCTGTTCCGGATGATCACCGGCCAGGAGCAGCCCGACGAGGGCCAGGTCGCCGTCGATCGCGGCGTTACCATCGGTTATTTCAGCCAGGACGTCGGCGAGATGGCCGGCCGCAGCGCCGTGTCCGAGGTGATGGATGGCGCCGGCCCGGTCAGCGCCGTGGCGGCCGAGCTGAAGGAACTCGAGGCCGCGATGGGCGATCCCGACCGCGCGGACGAGATGGAGAAAATCATCGAGCGCTACGGCGAGGTGCAGGGGCGTTTCGAGGAACTGGACGGCTACGCCCTGGAGGGGCGGGCGCGCGAGGTGCTCGCAGGGTTAAGCTTCACCCAGGAGATGATGGACGGCGATGTCGGCGCGCTGTCGGGCGGCTGGAAAATGCGCGTGGCGCTGGCCCGCATCCTCTTGATGCGTCCCGACGCCATGCTGCTGGACGAACCGAGCAACCATCTCGACCTCGAGAGCCTGATCTGGCTCGAGCAGTTCCTGAGGGGGTATGAGGGTTTGCTGCTGATGACCTCGCACGACCGCGAGTTCATGAACCGCATCATCGACAAGGTGGTGGAGATCGACGGCGGTCAGCTGACCACCTATTCGGGCAATTACGAGTTCTACGAACAACAACGCGCCCTGAGCGAGAAGCAGCAGCAGGCCCAGTTCGAGCGCCAGCAGGCGATGCTCGCCAAGGAGATCAACTTCATCGAGCGCTTCAAGGCGCGCGCCTCCCACGCCGCCCAGGTGCAGAGCCGGGTCAAGAAGCTGGAGAAGATCGAGCGGGTGGAGCCGCCGCGGCGGCGCCAGACGGTGGCGTTCGATTTCCTGCCGGCGCCGCGTTCGGGCGAGGACGTCGTCAGCCTGAAAAATGTGCAGAAGGGTTATGGCAACCGCAGCATCTATGACGGGCTGGACTTCCAGGTGCGCCGCAGGGAGCGCTGGTGCGTGATGGGCGTCAACGGTGCCGGCAAGTCCACGCTGCTGAAGCTGGTGGCGGGCTCCACCGAGCCGGACGACGGCACCGTGGCGCTCGGCGGCAGCGTGAAGATGGGTTACTTCGCCCAGCACGCCATGGACCTCCTGGACGGCGAGCGCACGGTGTTCGAGTGGCTGGAGGATTCGTTTCCGCAGGCCGGGCAGGGTAGCTTGCGCGCGCTGGCCGGCTGCTTCGGATTCTCCGGCGACGACGTGGAGAAGAAGTGCCGGGTACTGTCGGGCGGCGAGAAGGCGCGGCTGGTGATGGCGAAGATGCTGTTCGACCCGCCGAACTTCCTGGTGCTGGACGAGCCCACCAACCATCTGGACATGGCGACCAAGGAGATGCTGATCAACGCGTTGTCCGAATTCGAGGGCACCATGCTGTTCGTCTCGCACGACCGGCATTTCCTGGCCGCCCTGTCCAACCGGGTGCTGGAACTGACGCCCGAGGGCATTCATCAGTATGGCGGCGGCTACACGGAGTATGTCGCGCGCACCGGCCAGGAAGCACCGGGCCTGCGTAGCTGAGAGGCGGAAGCGCGAACGCCCAGAGGTGTTTGTGCGCTTATTACACAACTTTTAGATGAAGTTGTCGGTGATCTTTGCCGCAATCGCGACGGTTGGGTAACCTGTTCAGGATCAGCTCGCGCCTTGCGCGGCGGCAATGCTGTCTCCCGCCTGTCACATACATGCGAACTGGCATCTGGCGGCGACAGGTGGTTTAAAAGCAACAGGATTCGGTCAGCCGGCCACCCACCCTAAGGGCTGCGAGTTCAGGGGCACAGGAGATGGAGAGACGCCTAGCGGCCATAGTCTGCGCGGACGTCGCCGGTTATTCGCGAATGATGGGCGCCGACGAGGAAGGCACCCACGCCGCGTTCAAGGCCCATCGAAGCGCGATCTATCCGATCATTCTCAATCACGGCGGCCGGCTCGTGAAGAACACCGGCGACGGCTTCCTGCTGGAGTTTCCGAGTGTCGTCGGCGCGATCGAGTCCGGGATCGCCATGCAGGGGCTGATGGTGGAACGCAACGACCAGCTCCCTGCGGATCGGGTGATGCAATTTCGTCTCGGCGTTCACATGGGAGATGTGATCGCCGACGAGGACGAAGTGTTCGGGGACGGTGTCAACATCGCCGTCCGCCTCGAGGCGATTGCCGCGCCCGGCGGCGTAGCCGTTTCGGCGAAGGCCTACGACGAGGCCAGCAAGCACCTCAGCGCTCCCTTTGTCGACGCCGGTACGCACCGTTTCAAGAACATCGCCGAACCGGTGCATGTCTGGACCTGGAAGCCGGTCGGATATGACGACGCCGGCCGGGAGCAGAAGACCGCGACGAACCTGCCCGCTCAATATCGAACGGCGATCGTGGGCGTGCTTCCATTTGCGAATCTCAGTGACAGCGCTGACGAGTATTTTTCCGATGGTCTCACCGAGGACCTGATCCACGCCCTGTCGCTGCAGTCGTTTTACCGCGTGCTGAGCAGGAACTCGACCTTCGCCTTCAAAGGCAAGAGCCTGAGCACCCGCCTGATCGCGCGGGAAATCGACGCAACCTATCTGATCCAGGGTTCGGTGCGCCGCGCCGGCAGCAAGGTTCGCGTCACCGCCGAGCTGATCGCTCCCGAGAATGGCGAGCAATTATGGACCGGCCGCTATGACCGCGACATCGGCGATCTGTTCGCCATGCAGGACGAAATCACCACCAATCTCTGCGCGGCATTGGCCCCGGAGATCTATCGCGCCGAAGCTTCCGCGCCGGCGCGGTCGTCGTCCACCGATCTGACCGCGTGGGACCGGTTCCTGCGCGGGCTTTCTCACTACTACAAGCCGACCAAGGCGGATTACGAAGCCTCGATCGAATTGTTCAGGGAGGCGATCGCGCTCGATCCGGCGCTTTCGATCGCACGCGCCTATCTTGCCACCATCCTGGTGCAGGGCGTGCAGTTCGGCTGGATCAAGAGCACCAGTGAATTATGGCGCGAGGCGATGGAACTGGCGGAAAGCAGTGTCCGGCTCGATCCGCGTTCGTCGTTCGCATTTTCGATTCTCGCCTATGTGCAGGCGATGGAGGGCTATCACGACGCCGCCATGGACGCCGCGCGCAAGGCGGTCGAATTGAACCCCTACGACATGGGCGCGCGCGGCGTGCTCGGCATATGTCACCTCGTGATCGGCGAGCATCGGCAGGCCATCGAGCTGTTTTCGACGGCCGTGCAGCGCGGCAACAGCGACCCGCGGTATCAGTGGCCGGCCTTGAGTGCGTTCAGCCACTACCTGCTCCGGCAATATGACGCGTCGCTGTCCTGGGCCCGCGAAGCCCTGTACCTGAACCCCAATCATCTTCAGGTGCTCTGTGTCCGGGCGGCGGCGCTTGCGCAATTGGACCGGACCGAGGAAGCAGCCAAGGCCGTCGAAGTCCTGCTCGGAAGCTTTCCGGGCCTCACCGTCGAACGGCACCTGAAGAATTTCCGCTGGAAATCCCCGGCCGACACCGCCCACTACCGGGACGGGCTTCTGAAAGCCGGCGTCCCCCTGCGCAACCTGACCCTCGTCGGGTCTGGCTCGAAACGGACGGCCAATACCTAGGACGCGGTCAGCGCGCGTAACATTCCGCTGGCGCTCCTGGGGCTCGACTTCCGCAATCTGGCCTGGTGCGGCCGAAGAAGCCTCCGGCCGACGCACGAGGCCCGTGGGGAACGCCGTTCCGGCTCGGACTCCAATTGACTCGGATTCGGATTCCGCCAAAACTCCGCTGCAGCTTAAGGTAGCGTGCCGCAGGCAAATTCGCCTTTTTCAAATCAGGGCGAGTCAGTTTCATATTTTCATAATGCTTTTCAGGAATTCGTTGCTTTTCAGGATTCAGATCCATGCAAGACGACAGCATTCATAGAGCGGGCGGCGCCGCTGTTTCGCAGATTCCGGTTTCGCCCAACAATCCGTGCCCCTTCCTGCGCGCCGTCGTGGCGGAAGGTTTCGTCGGCGGCCACATCGTGCCGATCCCGGAGCTGTGCAGGACCGTCGAGGCCGCCAGCGGCAAGACCGGACTGCAGATGAAGCTGGTCGGCCTGAAGACCTACCCGGTCGCCCTGATCGCCAACGGCCTTAGTCCCTTGCGCCTGTTGCGCAGCTGGTGGTCAGGCGCAGAGCTCGACGCGCTACGCAATGGTCCCTTGGACAAGCATGGCGTCGGCTCGCGCATCCTGGACGCGAACGCCCAGGTGCACGAGAACGAAATCGTCCGTCTCGCCGGATTCGGAAAGGAACGGCAGGACCCGTCCGGCGGAGTCGAGATCGGGCTGACGAGCAGCGAGATCACGACCTACATGAACGCGAATTTCGCGCGCGCCAAGGGGCACCGGCGCTGGTTCGACCGGCTGTTGATGAACGGCGAATGGCCGGTTTTGCTGGATATCATGGGCAAGGGTGAGGGCAGGGGTCGCTACCTCAGCGTGGCGGAGATCAGAACGCTGTTCGTCGACCGCCGGCTGCCCGACCGCATCAACGCGCGCCTGGCGTCGCAGCCGGCAACGGCGCCTGCGCACGGTCCGCTGCGCAAGGCCCTCAAAGTCGCGGTTTGGCTGGTGGCGTTGGCCGTCGCGGCGATCGTGGCGATCGCCGAATTTCCCAACCAGGTCGGCAAGATCGTGCCGCCGCTGGCGCAGGTGCTGCCGCCGCCGCTGCCGGACAGCGCCCCGGCAAAGGAAGCACATTGGCTCGACCAGAACTGGCCGACGGAGAGGAGGCACTGGTTCCACCATGCAAGCCAGGGCACGGCGACCTTCCCGGTGCCCTATGCCTGGTTTCTCGCGCTGGAACAGCCAGGCATTCACTTGTTCACCCGACCCGGCATGCTCGCCGACAGCGCTTACCTCGAGCGGTTCGGCTTTCTTCCAAGCCCCAAATCCGTCGATACGGATGCCGCGAGTCTGCGCCGCTTTGGCTATTCAGCTACCTCCGATGCCAAGACCGAGCCGGCGCCGAAATTGGCGGCGGGTTTGCAGCCGACGCCGGCCGAGAATTTCGACGGCCTGCCGGTCGGTTTCGCGCGAATGAACGGGGTCACCAACCCCGGCACCGGCGCCCCCGAGGCCGACAAGATCGGGCTGACCTGTGCGGCCTGTCACACCGGGCATATCAATTACAAGGGCGTCAGCGTGCGCTATGATGGTGGCCCGGCCACGGTGAACCTGAAAAAGCTCGAGCTCGCGACCGGCCTGTCCATTGCCTACACCACGTGGGTGCCCGGCCGTTTCAACCGTTTCGCGACGCGGGTACTCGGTCCCGATGCCAGCAAGGATGAGCGCGACAAGCTCAAGAAGGGGCTGACGGAGATTCGCGACTTCCTGCTCGCCCAGATCAAGATCTATCAGAAAGCGATCGACAGCAGGAAAGGGTTCGACGGCAACAAGCAGAAGGATACCGAGGAAGGATTCGGGCGGCTCGACGCGCTGAACCGGATCGGCAATCAGGTCTTCTACACCGATCTGGTGATGTCGGGTCTCGCCGGATATGAAAAGAACCTGTACGCGGTTGATGCGCCGGTCAGTTTCCCGCCGATCTGGAGCGTGCCGTGGTTCTGGTGGGCGCAATACGACGCCTCGATCGAGCAGCCCTTGATCCGCAACGCCGGTGAGGCGCTCGGCGTTTCCGCGCTGGTCAATCTTTCACCCAATCCTCCCCCGGAGGCATTGTTCCGCTCGTCTGTCGCCCTCAACAATCTCGTCTACATCGAAGACATGTTGCGCGGCCCCGATCCTTTTCGCCAGAATCCGAAAGGTTTCGCCGGGCTGAAATCGCCGGAATGGCCGTCCAGGATCTTCGCCGGCGATCCGGCATGGAAGATCAAACCCGAGCGCGTCGCCAGGGGCCGTGCGATTTACGCGGAGATCTGCGTCGAGTGCCATCTCGGACCGGTCGCCGACCCCGTATTCGGCACGCAATTCCCGGACAAGAGCTTCTGGTCCTCGGATCGCTGGAAGAACCGCGACAGCGCGGATCCCGTGCTGAACCCCGTCCAGAAGGGCGTGGCCGGCATGGGAACGGATCCCGCCCAGGCCAATGTTCTCGCAAAACGGCCGGTCGAGATTCCAGGCTTCTTCAACCTGCAGCCCGCACGCGACCTCGACTCGCGGGGGAAATGTGCCGATCTTCCCGCCTACTCTTCGACGGAGATGCCGTTCGCCATCGCGCTGATGATCGTGGTGGACAAGGTCAGCGACAAATGGATGAAAGACCGCAAGCTTTCGGAGACGGATCAGGCCGCGCTGTGGGGGCCGCGGAAGAACTGTCCCAATACCGCGCCAAACGGACCGCATTATCGCGCGCGCCCGCTGAACGGCGTCTGGGCGACCGCTCCCTATCTCCACAACGGTTCGGTGCCCTCGCTGTATTGGATGCTCAAGCCCGCGGCCGAGCGTCCGAAGCAGTTCTGCATGGGCGCCCGCGACTTCGATCCGGAACACGTCGGTTTTCGTGTCGCGACATCCTGCAAGACCGGCGAAACCCTGTTCTCGATGACGGACAGCGACGGCAAGCCGATCCACGGCAACAGCGTTCTCGGCCATTCGCTGGAGGGGACGCCGGGGCCAGGCAAGAACGGCGTGATCGGCCGGATGCTGACCGAGGATGAGCGGTTCGACCTGATCGAGTATCTGAAGACGCTGTAGAGGGCGGGGGCCGCCGCTTCAATTTGTGGGCCTCGAGCCTGCCGGCTTGCGGACGACTACACGCGGACGTGACGTAGTTCCGCCGATTTGGCGTCGAGCTGCAAACGCCGAAACAGGAGAACGTGGCCCAGGAGCGCCGTCGTCACGAACACGGTGGGTATGAAGATGTAGGGGAGCGAGGCGACGAATCCCGCCGATGGCTCGTTGATGAACAGTCGCAATGGCCCGGGCATCGATGTCAGCGCGACGATCACGACGTTGGCCAGCAGTGCAAGCCCCACGATATTCCAGGCCATGAGCAGAGTGCGCGAGATTTTGCCATGCGCGGCGAGCCATGCCACAGGGAGCGCCGTCAGCCCCGTCAGGATGTCGAAATTCCACCCGCGATAGGTGATTTGAACCGGGGCTATTCCTTCGGCGTAGAGTGCATCAAGCAAGAGTTCGACGGGAATGCGGAACGCCTGGAGGCCAATGAGTACAACGATTGGCAGACCAAGCGCCAGGCGGCGGCCGTACGGCGAAATTGATCCGAGGATCAGTGTGAAGACCAGGTGTGGAAAAAGGAAGCGCATCAAATAGGGTGGGGTGGCATCGAAGTTGGCGATGAGGCCGGAGACGGAAGCGGCAACGGACAGCAACAGGAGGGACGCCGCGCCGGCTCCGACGTATCCGGTGAAATAGGCGGCCTGTTTCAGCGGCAATCCCGTTCGCCGCGCGGAAAACCAGGCGGCAAGCAGGTGGCCGAGGACGACGGCGAGCACCAGGGTGACCAACAAGGCTACGATCATATCGTTCTCATTTTGTGGAGGTGAACGGAGAGCGCGCGGCGGGGCGGGCACATCACAGGGCAATCCTCGCCAGGGTCGTCAAGGCGCCCTGCACCGCGGTCCAGTCCCGTGCGCCAAGCTTGCGGCGCAGCTCGCTTTGCGCGTTCTCCCAAAGGGGCAGGGCTTGTGTGAGGCGTTTGTTGCCAGCCGCCGTCAGCATGACGTTACGAGTACGGCCATCGACATTGACGACCTTGATCAATCCCTCACGTTCAATCAATTGAAGATTGCGCGTCAGCGTCGTGCGCTCCATGCCCAATATGTCTGCAAGCTTCCCGAGCGGTGCGCCACCGGTTACGCCGGCGGCCCCCAGGATGTTGAGCTGGGTGACCCTGAGGCCGGATGGCCGAAGCGCCCTGTCATAGGCCCGCGTTACCGCGCGCGCCGCCTTTCGCGCCTTGAGACACGCGCAACTTGCCGCAGCGTCCTGGAGCGTCACCATGTTCAGCGTTCCATGTTGGCAGCAGCGTGCGGGATCAGGTCGTGCACGGACATCCAGGCCGCCGAGTCCGCCGCGAGGACGGCGCGAGGGATTTCTGGCGTGCAGCGCTTGTCAAAGGCATCAAGATCCGGAGCTCGGCCCAGCATCGCTCCCGCAACCCCCAAAGCGGCTTTGATGCGCGATCCGACGCTGCGCCTCGCATGGGGCGACGATGCGACGTAGCGCCCGACGATGGCGTCGAAATCCTCAGGCGCCTGTCCGCCGACCTCGCGCACGACGTCGGTCGGCGCGCCGACGGCAAATGCATTCTTCTGATAGTCCCTGAAGTACCAGGCCACCTGGGCGATCACGAACTCTGGAAAACCCATCGATCGGGCGACCCGGGCGAACATGCCGATGGGCGCATCGACATACGTGACTGTCCGGCCAAGCGCCCTGCCGAAGGCCGCGGCAATTTGCTGTGGCGAAAGCAGCCGCGGGCCGGTCGGGCGGTAGGTCTTGCCGGCATGCTGCAAGGGCTTGTCGAGGCCGCCCACGATAACCCTGGCGAGGTCCTCGTTGGAGGGCGGAGCGTTCAGTCCGTCACCCAAGGGCATCGGCAAGAGTCCGAACTGCGCGGCCGACTCCATGACCGTCATATAGTTGTCCGCAAACCAGCCGGGGTTGATGGTCATGACCGCAGTGCCCGGCATCTGGGCAAACACGGAGTCGGCAAGCCAGGTCTCGCGCGTATGTGCGGATGGATGCGACGGGCAGGCGAGCCATTGGCTCATGACAACAATGGCTTCGAGGCGCCGCTCCTGCGCGGCGGTCGCGAAAATCACGCTGGCATTGAGGCAACCCGGAAGCAGCGGCGCACAGAAATAGGCGCGATGAACCCCTTCAAGCGATTGCCGAACGTCATCGATGTCGTTGAGCGATCCGACGAAGATCTCCGCACCCTTGTCCTGGAGCGCTGCGCTTCGGCTGTCGGATTTGCGAACGAAGGCCCGAACCGGATAGCCCCTCGCCAGTAGTTGCATGCTGGCGGGAAAGCCGGTTTTGCCGGTGGCGCCGGTTACGAGGATTGTCGGCTTCGTCATCGGTTGGCTCCAATTGATGTAGATACACTAGTGTAGATACATTAATTTGTCAATCCCATTCTGATGACGCGAAGGATCTTCAGTATGCCGACGTGTCAGCCAGGAAGCCCCAAGGGCGCCCTGCGGATTTCAGGTTTTCGGATGGATCGAGAGTTGCGGAGGCAGCGCCGGCATGACGCGGGCGGCAACCCACGCCAGGGTCGGCCGGCCGAACGCGCACGCCAGTCCTGCAATCAGGGCTGCCACGCCGAGATTCCAGATCAGGATCATGATCGTTGCGTCGAGATCGTGGATCAGCGACAGCGCAAACGACGTCATCGCAGCCACGGCCAGACCCCCGGCGGCACTGACCGCCGTCGGTCGCAGCAAGGCGGCATGGCGAAGCATGACCAGCATCGCGATCGAGAGCGGTACGCTGGTCAACAGCAGGGTCGCGAAGCACCGGGCCGCCTCGCCCATGCGCACGCCATCGGGGCTCATGCTGACCCAGTCGGTCAGGCACCCGTAGCCGATCGTCGACACCCAAACCCCAAGCGCCGGAAACGGCAGCAGGAGCCACCAGCGCGAACGATCCGGCAGGCTCAGCTTGAACGACGCCAGCGCTGCCAGGACGGCCGTGGCGAGCGCTCCGAACATGCTCACGACGAACACGGGTTGCTGCAACCGCGCGGCGATATCCGCTCGCACCCCGTGGGCAACGCCAAGCAGCCCCAGCACGACCACCGCCAGCGAAAGCCACAGGGCGGCACGCAGGAATGGCGGACGCAGGCGCCTGACCGGAGCCGCGGAATCGACGAGTTCATCGATGAGGTCGGATGTATTTCTCACGACGGTTCGCCCTTCAACAGCCGGCGCAGATTCCTGATGGCACGATGCGTCGCGACCTTCAGCGCCGTGACGGACCGGCCACTCGCCTGCGATGCCTCCTTCAGGGACATTTCCTTGAGTTTCAGCATTCTGATCGCTTCGCGCTGATCCGGCGGCAGCTTGTCGATGGCGCCAACCAGCGCAAGCTCTGCCGATATCGTACTATCAAGGTTCGCCGGAGCCTCGGCAAAGGTTTCATGTTCGGCGGACAATTCGATTTCCCGGGCTTTCTGCCGGGCATGCCGACGCAGCCGGTCGATGATGCGACGGTTGGCGATGGCCACCAGCCACGGACCGAACGGCCGTTTCGGGTCGTAGGTATTCCTGACGGCGTGGACGGTCAGCAGGACATCCTGAACGACGTCCTCGGCGTCGAAAGGCCGATTGAAGCACCTGATCGCTATCGATCGGACATAGGGCTCAATTTCCTTCAGCAGGGACCGATAGGCATCGCGGTCGCCATCCTGCGCCCTGACCATCAGGACCGACCAGTCCGACTGGCCGCCGGAAGCCCGCTTGTTCGCAGGCTCGGTCGAGACGACAAGCGTCAGCCTTGGCGTATGGGGATAGGGAGGGTCCTGCTTTCCGCAACTCGGCATGCTTTCCGCCTGCTTCCCGGCCCTGACGTCAGCGATCGTCGGCGCGACCCAAAAATACAACGGCTGCAAGCGCCGCGACAGCAATGAATTTTTTCCAACCCCGCTAACCTTTCCGATTCGGCGGCGAACCTCGTGATGTGCGTTCCGCGATGGGACCCAACAGGAGAGGAAGACACCATGAATCGTCGTCTGTTTGCCATTTCCACCTTGACCGCTGCCGTTGGTCTCGCGCTTGCGATGCAGGCTCCGGCCGTCCAGGCCCAGGGCATGGCCAATCCGCCCAAGGTCGTGAAGGACAACATGGAGCGGATGAGCAAGAACAAGCTCGAAAAGTGCTACGGCATCAGCGCCGCCGGCAAGAACGATTGCGCCGAAGGCGCGCATTCCTGCGCCGGACAGGCAACACAGGCCCGCGATACGAAATCCTTCGTGCTGCTGCCCGCAGGCGACTGCGGCAAGATCCAGGGCGGCAAGACCACCGCGACTTGAGACGGTTGGATGATGCGCGTCCCCAGCATCAGCGAAGGCGGCCTGATTCCGGCGCAAGCCGGGATCGGGTTGCGCTTTCAGCATCATCAGGCCGTGCTCGACACCCGGCCCGCGGTGACCTGGATGGAAGTCCACACCGAGAACTACATGGGCGGCGGCACGCCGCTGCGCTATCTCGACGCCATCCGCCGCGATACGCCGATCTCGCTCCATGGCGTGGGGCTCTCGCTCGGAAGCGCGGAAGGGATCGATCCCGCTCATCTCGAACGCATCCGGAAGGTCGCCGAACGCATCGAGCCCGGCCTGATGTCGGAGCATATCGCCTGGAATGTCGTGGGCGGGACCTATCTGGCCGATCTGCTGCCGCTGCCGATGACGGAAGAGGCGCTCGAGGTCGTCTGTCGCCATGTCGACCAGACCCAGACCTATCTGAAGCGGCGAATCCTGGTCGAAAACCCGTCGACTTATATTGCCTTCGGCAATTCGATCGTCCCGGAATGGGAGTTCATGACGGCGGTCGCCGCGCGCACCGGCTGCGGCATCCTCTGCGACGTCAACAATATCTGTGTCAGCGCCCACAACCACGGCTGGGATGCGTCAGCCTATATCGCGGCGTTGCCACCCGACGCGGTCGGCGAGATCCATCTCGCGGGACACAGCATCAAGACCCTTGCCGACGGCAGCACCCTGCGCATCGACGACCACGGCTCTCGGGTCAGCGATGAGGTCTGGGCGCTGTACCAGGAGGCGATCGCGCGCTTCGGCGCCGTTCCCACCCTGATCGAGTGGGACAACGACGTGCCGGCGCTGGAGATCCTGCTTAAGGAGGCCGAACACGCAGGCCGGTTCATTGACGGCTCAAGAAGGGCTTCGAGTCATGCCGACGCTGCTTGAACTTCAAACGGCGATGCGGGCGAGTCTCGTTCACCGGGACGGGCAGGCGGTTGCCGCGATGCTCGCCCGGCACATCGGCGCGGACCGGCTGGATGTCTATCGCAATACCTTCATCCATACCCTGACCAGGGCGCTCCGGTTGTCCTTCCCGATAACGGAACGACTGGTCGGCGGGGAGTTCTTCGAAGGCGCCGCGCAGATCTTCGTTGCCCAGCATCCGCCGCGGGCGGCATGGCTCGATCAGTATGGCGGCGAATTCGCCGGCTTTCTGCGTTCGCTCCCGCAGGCGAGGTCGCTGGTTTATCTCAGCGAGGTGGCGGAGCTGGAATGGGCCGTGAATGCTGCGCTGCACGCCGCGGACGTATCGCCGCTGGACGTTGCCGCTCTCAGCGCCGTCGAACCCGAAAGCCAGGGACTGGTCTCCTTCGTTGCCGATCCCTCGATCCGATTGTTGCGGCTGGAATACCCGGTCGACGTCATATGGCGCGCAGTGCTCGCCTCCGACGACGATGCGCTGGGCAGCGTCGATCTCGGTTCCGGCCCGATCAAGCTTCTGATCGAGCGACGCGCGACCGGCGTTGAGGTCGAGCGGCTCACCGATGAGGCCTGGCGCTTCCTGTTGGCGCTTTGTGCCGGCCGATCCATCGAATCGGCCCTCGACGATATCAAGGATTTCGATTGCACGACGGCGCTGGCGGAGCATCTCGCGCTCGGCAGGTTTGCCGAATTCGTATTGCCCGCAACACCGGCTGCCGAGTGAGGAAGACCGCATGACGGACGCTGCCAGAACCACTCAGCCGTCCCGGGGGATTTCCGGCATGCTCTGGGACATCCGCCGCGCGCTCGACGGCGTCAGCTATACCTGGCTGGCGCTGCCGCTGCGCTTTGCGGTCGCAACCATATTCTGGAATTCGGCGATGGCGAAGCTGGCGAACTGGGACACGACCTTGTCCCTGTTTGCCGACGAGTATCAGCTGCCGCTCATTCCTCCGGTCATCGCGGCCGATGTGGCGACGGCTGTCGAACTGACCGCGCCCGTCCTGTTGCTGCTCGGCCTTCTGACGCGGCCGGCAGCCCTCGTCCTGCTCGGCATGACCGCGGTGATCGAGATATTCGTCTATCCCCTGGCATGGCCCACGCACATTCAGTGGGCGGCAATGCTGCTGGTCTTGCTGTGCCGAGGTCCCGGCGCGCTGTCGGTTGATCATTGGCTGTTGGGCCGCTTTGGACCGCAGGTTCTTGCGCAAAAGAGTCCGTGACCGAGCGTAACATTTTCGCCCTCAAGATCGAAACTCCCTGAACCAAGATAGGAGAATTTCATGTTGTCCCGCCGCTCAATTCTGGTCGCCTCCCTCGTTGCAAGCTTCCTCGTGATGGCGCCCGCGCTTGCCGAAACGGCGCCGGCATTCGATGCCAAGGTTTTTGATGCCAAAATCTTTGCCGACGCGCAGAAGGCCGGCAAACCGATCCTGATCGCGATCCACGCGTCCTGGTGCCCCACCTGCAAGGCGCAGGCGCCGATCCTCAGCGAGCTCAGGGCCGATCCCAGGTTCAAGGACCTTGCCTACTTCGTCGTCGACTTCGACAGCCAGAAGGATGTAGTCAAGCGCCTCGGCGCCAACATGCAGTCGACCCTGATCGCCTTCAAGGGCGAGAAGGAAGAGGGACGTTCGGTCGGCGACACCAGGCGGGCGTCGATCTACGCGCTGGTCGAGAAGTCGATCTAGCCTTGCCGACCTTGCCAGGACAACTCCGCAGCCGCGAAGCAAGCAGCGTCCGGTCCCCGGGGCCGGCAGCCGGGTTGCCTTCGCGGCGCAGCGCCGTCGCCGGCGGACTGGCCGCAGCCGGATCCTGGCTCTTGCCGGACAGCGTTGTGGCGGCCCAACCAGCCCTGCCTCCCTCATTCACGTCGGGAAGGCATCAATTCACGCTTCTCTCTCCGCAGCGTATCCTGCCGTCCGTCCGTCTCTTCAGTCTCGGCGGAGGGTCGTTCGACCTTGCCACGCTTCGCGGTCAGCCAATTCTTCTGAATTTCTGGGCGACGTGGTGTGCCGCCTGCCGGATCGAACTGCCAATTCTTGACCAACTCGCCGAACCAACGCGCAACGACGACTTGAAGGTCATCGCCGTATCGGAAGATCGAGTTGGCCGGGAGCAGGTAAGCCGCTTCGTCCAATCCCTTTCGATTCGAAACCTCCCGATCTACCTGGATCCGAACGGCTACGTCGCCCACTCGGACCCGGACAACAGGACCGAAGCTCCATTTGCCCTTTACGGAATGCCGATCACCTACCTGATCGCAAGTTCGGGCCGGATCGTCGGCTACATGCCCGGTGCGGCGAACTGGGCCGAGCCGTCGGCAAGCGCGCTCATCGAATACCTCGCCGGCGCGTGACGAGATGAAGATGGTCAACAGAGGCGGCTTGATGCGATGACGATCGGCCATACGTTCCTGGCATTCGCAGCAGGGGTTCTTTCGATCCTTTCGCCCTGCGTGCTGCCGATCCTGCCCGTTGTTCTCGGCACCGCCGCGTCGAGCCATCGGCACGGCCCGCTGGCGCTTGCCGCGGGCCTGTCGCTCTCGTTCGTGGCCATCGGATTGTTCCTGGCCACCATCGGTCACGCCATCGGCCTCGATGCGGAACGGCTTCGCTATGTCGCGGCCTCGCTGGTCATGATCGTCGGCGCCGTGCTGCTGTTGCCGCCCTTGCAGGCGCGGCTGGCGGTTGCCGCCGGGCCGATCGGCAATTGGGCCGACAGCAGGTTCGCCGGCAACCGCAGCGCCGGCATCGCCGGGCAATTCTGGATCGGCGTTCTGCTCGGTGCGGTCTGGAGTCCCTGCGTCGGGCCGACATTGGGGGCCGCGTCCCTGCTTGCGGCCCAGGGCACGAACCTGGCGCAGGTCGCGCTCACGATGTTGGCCTTTGGCGTCGGCGCGGCGCTTCCCCTGCTGGGGCTCGGATGGCTTTCGAGGGAAACCATGGTGCGCTGGCGCAGCAGCCTGTTGTCGGCCGGCAGCGGCATGAAATCCGCGCTCGGCGCCGTGCTGCTGATCGTCGGCGCGCTGATCCTGACCGGGATGGATAAGGCGGTCGAGGCCGCGCTGGTCGAAGCCTCTCCGGCATGGCTGACCGATCTCACCACGCGCTTCTAACCCCCACAAACAAAAACCCCGCCATTTGCGGCGGGGTCCAGTCTGGGAGGAGAGAGCCAGAGGCCCTCGGTAGAGCTCTTCGATCAGGCGGGGATGCGCTCTTCGACCTCGTGCGGCTCGCGCAGCACGTAGCCGCGGCCCCAGACGGTCTCGATGAAGTTGCGGCCTTCGGAAGCGTTGGCGAGCTTCTTGCGCAGCTTGCAGATGAAGACGTCGATGATCTTCAGTTCCGGCTCGTCCATCCCGCCATAGAGATGGTTGAGGAACATTTCCTTGGTGAGCGTGGTGCCCTTGCGGAGCGAGAGCAGCTCCAGCATCTGGTATTCCTTGCCCGTCAGATGCACGCGCTGGCCGCCGACTTCCACCGTCTTGGTGTCGAGATTGACCACGAGATCGCCGGTCTGGATCACCGACTGGGCGTGGCCCTTGGAACGGCGCACGATCGCATGAATGCGGGCGACCAGTTCGTCCTTGTGGAAGGGCTTGGTCATGTAGTCGTCGGCGCCGACGCCGAGACCCTTAACCTTGTCCTCGATGCCGGCAAGGCCGGAGAGGATCAGAATGGGGGTTTTGATCTTCGACACCCGAAGCTGCTTGAGCACGTCGTAGCCGGACATGTCGGGCAGGTTGAGGTCGAGAAGGATAATGTCGTAGTCGTAAAGCTTGCCGAGATCGACGCCTTCCTCTCCGAGATCCGTCGTGTAGACGTTGAAGCTCTCGGATTTGAGCATCAGCTCGATCGACTGCGCAACGGCGCTGTCATCTTCTATCAGCAAAACGCGCATGCCAGTCCCCTATAGTCGCCGCTCCGGGCGTCAGGTCGGCCGCACTTGCGGCACTCAAAACGCCTTTGAACAACTGATTCGGATCCTGACGACATATGGTTAACAAAATCTGATTCCTGTTCGCAAGGTCTTTCAGTGCAATTTTCATCGAATCGCCCTAAGATATTGCGGTGAAGCAAGTTTTCGTAACCACTCCCGTTCAGTTTTCACATTAAGAGACGGGCCTAACCGACTCTCGCGACTCGTCCTTCTTCTGATGGGCGAGCGCTCTCAGTCACCAAAGACAGTGACGCAATGATTAACGATGCGGGTAAACACGAAGTTAAGGGTAGGGCCCTAAAGCGCTTAAACTTAAGGTTTTCGCAATGAAGGCGCTCGCCGAGCAGATCAGCGACATCGACGGCGTCAATATATATGGCCGGGTTGTGGGCGTCCGCGGCCTGATGGTCGAGATCGCGGGGCCGATCCATGCGATGTCGGTCGGCGCCCGCATCGTCATCGATACCGGCGGCAACCGTTTCATTCCCTCCGAGGTCATCGGCTTTTCCGGCAACAACGCCGTGGTGATGCCGTTCGCCGGCCTCGAAGGCGTGCGCCGTGGCTGCCGGGCGGTGATCGCCAATGCCGCAAGCCAGGTGCGGCCTTCGCCGTCCTGGCTCGGCCGCGTCATCAACGCGATGGGTGAGCCGATCGACGGCAAGGGGCCGCTGCAGCAGGGCGCCTCGCCGATGCCCTATCGCAACTCGCCGCCGCCGGCGCATTCGCGCAAGCGGGTCGGTGCGCCGCTCGATCTCGGCGTGCGCTCGCTCAATACCTTTCTCACCTGTTGCCGCGGCCAGCGGCTCGGCATCTTCGCCGGCTCCGGCGTCGGCAAATCGGTGCTGCTGTCGATGCTGGCGCGCAATGTCGATGCCGACATCACCGTGATCGGACTCGTCGGTGAACGCGGCCGCGAGGTGCAGGAATTCCTGCAGGATGACCTCGGCGAGGAGGGCCTGGCGCGCTCGGTGGTGGTGGTGGCGACCTCCGACGAGCCTGCGCTGATGCGGCGGCAGGCGGCCTATCTGACCTTGGCCATCGCGGAATATTTCCGCGACGAAGACAAGGACGTGCTGTGCCTGATGGATTCGGTGACGCGCTTTGCCATGGCGCAGCGCGAAATCGGCCTGTCGGCGGGCGAGCCGCCGACCGCCAAGGGCTATACGCCGACCGTGTTCACCGAGCTGCCGAAGCTGCTCGAGCGCGCCGGACCGGGGGTCGGCGCCGGCACCATCACCGGTATTTTTACGGTGCTGGTGGACGGTGACGATCATAACGAGCCGATCGCCGACGCGGTCCGCGGCATTCTCGACGGCCATATCGTGATGCAGCGCTCGATCGCCGAGCGCGGCCGCTATCCGGCGATCAACATTCTCAAATCGGTCTCCCGCACCATGCCGAAATCGGCCGATCCGGCCTATCTGCCCGTCATTACCCGGGTCCGCCAGGTGATGGCGACCTATGCCGACATGGAGGAACTGATCCGGCTCGGGGCCTATCGCCAGGGCTCCAGCGCTGAGGTCGACGAGGCGATCCGGCTGCACGAACCCCTGGAAAGCTTCCTGCGCCAGGCCAAGGACGAGACCACCGGCCTGAACGAGGGCTACCGGCAGCTTGAGCAAATCCTGAAGGACTTGGAAACGGAACGCTAACTTTGTCAGGCCATCATCCGCGCCACACAACGAGCTGCACCGGCGGGGCCCCTGAGGGGCGCCGGTTCCGTCCCGCGTTCAGGCCGGGACTTCTGGGGAGTATGAGTCGATGAAGTCACGTGAAACGCTGATCCGCCTGAAGAAATTTCAGGTCGACGAAAAGCGCCGAAGGGTCGCCCAGATCGAGGGCATGATCGCCGATTTCCAGCGGATGTCGGTCGACCTGGAGCGCGAAATCCAGACCGAACAGGAGCGCGCCGGGATCAACGATCCCACGCATTTCGCCTATCCGACCTATGCCAAGGCCGCGATCCAGCGGCGTGAAAATCTGACCCGCTCGGCCGACGAATTGCGGATCCAGCTCGAAGACGCCAAGAGCCTGTTGGGCGAGGCGTTCGACGAACTCAAGAAAGTCGAGCTCCTAGACGAGCGCGACCAGGCCCGCGAACGGGCCGAGGAGAGCGCCCGGGAACAGGCCGATCTCGACAGTATCGGCCTGATGCGCGCCCGCATCGGGGCGGTTGCCTGACGGCTTCGATTCCGAGATTTCAGCAAGATCGAGAACCCGGGCCGCAAGGCCCGGGTTTGTCGTTGGCGGGGTTGTCGTTGGAATGTCCACAGGCCTGTCATCGGCGACTTGGTGGCCCGCTCCGGCGCAAGGTATGATACTGACATGTCAGGACTGCCGCTCCGGTATGTGAGAAGCGATGGGGCATCGCGATTTGGGGACGCTGAATGCTGACGCCGGCTGAGTTGGTCTGGCTGATTGCCGCCGTTGCCAAAGGGGATCAGGCCGCTTTCGAGCGGCTTTACGCGGCCACGCGCGCGAAACTCTTCGGCGTGGTGCTGCGTATCTTGCGGCGACAGGATCTCGCCGAGGAGGTCCTCCAGGAGGCTTACGCCAGGATATGGAACGGCGCCGGGCAATTCAATCCCGGTCTGTCGTCGCCGATCACGTGGATGGCGTCGATCGCCCGCAACCGGGCCATCGACATCGTGCGCAAGCGCAGCGAAGTCTCGATCGAAGAGGAGCCCTCGGCCATGGAAGTGGCCGCCGACAGCCCGGATCCGCTGGCGCGCCGGGAGATGACGGAGGAGTTGAAGCGGCTCCTGGAATGCGTCGGCCGCCTCGAACCGGACCGGCAGAAGCTGGTGCTGCTGGCCTATTACAACGGCTGGAGCCGCGAGCAGCTGGCGGCGAAGTTCGAGACGCCGGTGAATACGGTGAAGACATGGCTGCGCCGCAGCATGATGGATATCCGGGAGTGTCTCGGGCTTTGAGAGATCTTGGACTCTAGATGATGGCCTACAGCGAAGACCATATCGCGCTCGCCGCGGAATATGCGCTCGGCACCCTCGATGCCGACGAGCGCGCGCAGGTCGAGACCATGATGTCCGTCGACAAGGACTTCACGGCGATGGTCGAGGCGTGGCAGCGCAAGCTCGGCGTCCTGAACCAGATGGTCGGATCGATCGAGCCGAGGCCCGAGGTCTGGGACAAAATCAAGACCGCGATAGGACATTCCGAGCCGCAGTCGCCGCTGGTGCTTCCCGAAGCGCCGCCACCGCCGGCCGCGCCCGAGGTCAGCGAGCCCGCTGCGCCCGTCGACACCTCCAACGTCATCCGGCTGTCCGCACAGGCCCGGCGCTGGCGCAACATCGCGACGCTCACGACCGCGATGGCCGCAGCACTGGTGGCGATGATCGCGACCCAGCTTTACCAGCCGGATCTGCTGCCCGACGGCCTGCGCCCGAAGGTGCGGACCCGGGTGGTCGAAGTGAAGACGACCGTTGCGCCGACGCCGTCGGCGCAATATGTCGCCCTGCTGCAGAAGGACAGCGGGTCGCCCGCCTTCATTCTCACGGTGGACGGCACCACCAAGAACTTCACGGTGCGTCGGGTCGGCGCGACCCCCGAGCCCGGCAAGAGCTACGAACTGTGGCTGGTCTCCGACAAGCTGCAGCGGCCGCGTTCGCTGGGCGTGATCGGCGGCAATGATTTCACGATGCGGCCGGCGCTGGCGTCCTACGACACCGACACGGTGAACAAGGCGACCTATGCCGTGACGGTCGAGCCGGAAGGCGGCTCGCCGACCGGCGTCGCCACCGGCCCGATCGTGTTTACCGGCAAGCTGATCGAGAGCGTTCCGCCGGCGACTGCTGCGCCCCGCTGAGGCAGCCGACAAAAGAAAACGCCCGTGGGGAGCGGGCGTTTTCCGTAGTCAACTTGGGGGTAGTTGGGGTCTTCTAAATATCCACGTGGCGACCTTGGGGGGCTGATAAAGAGCCGCGTGAATTCCGTGAATTCCGTTAGCGAACCGTCGAGGTGGTCGCGCTGGTGATCGCCACCGGCTTGCCGGCTTTGATGACGCGCGCGGTCTGGGTGTATCCTTCATCTGACGTGGTGCGTGCCAAGACGCTGAAGCCTGCCACCGCGATACCAGCAACGAGCGCCACGACCACGATCTTCAGATGGGTCGAGCGATCTGCGCTGTAGATCGAATGGTTCATGGAAGCCTCCTGCCGCCTTCCTGCTTACGGAATTTGTCTGGTGCATCCGCCGACAGGTTCAACGTCTCCCGGCTGGAAACGTAGGGATTCGGCCTTTGGTTCCTAAGATGCGATCACAAGGCAGTGAAAAGACTTGAACGCCCGCGATCCGGTTGCAGGGCAACAACCCTCGAGACAGCAAGTTATCGAATTATTGCAGTATGTTATATTTTTCTGACTTGCCGCGGTGCAAAATGACGGCAATTGGCGCTGATCAAGAAAACATTTGCCTGTGGCGAAAAAGTCCACCTCTTCCGCACTGATTTGCGCCGCTCAGTGCGGCGCCGTGCCGGTGAGGGCGGTCCAGCCGTAGCCGGGGCGGCCGTGATGGAAGCCGTTCGAGAACGGTGCATCGAGCGGCAGTTCCTCAAGGCAGGCCAACGCCTCCGCGACCGTCAGATCCCCGTCCAGCACGCTGCGAAAGGCGGTCGCAACCCGGACCATGTCGCAGCTGTGCGGCGACAGCCGGTAGCGGGAAACGCCGGCAGCTTTCAGAGCCGGGATTTCCTGGACCAGGTTCAGGTACTCCCACGACAAGGTCTGCACGCCGTTGGCGACGAGAAACGGCTTCCGCTCCAGCGTCGAAAGTACCAGCCCGTCGGGATCGTTCTCGCAGACGAACAGGCAGGTGTCCTTGGTGCGGCCGTGCGCCCGGGCGTGATAGCACCGCGCCGAAAGCGCCAGCGACTGGCGGCCGAACACCTGAACCTCGATCGTCACCTTCGCAGGTCCTGCGGCCGCGCAGAGCACGCCGATCGCGGAAGACGGCAGCTCGATCGGGAGACAGATATTCTGCGCGCCTTTGGCTGCGAGAAAGCGCAAGGTCTCTTCGTTATAGACGTTCATCAGCGGGCCGATGCAATGCGGCCGCCCGCGCAAATGGAACGCCGCCGAGGCATCGTTGGCTTCGACCAGCTCCGACGTCCGCTCGCAGACGTCGCTGACCAGCCGACGGTCGAGCCGCGAAGCGGTTTCGCCGAGCGTCGTATGCACCACGGTCTTGCCGGCTGCGCGCAGACGTTCGGCAACCGCCTCGTAATGATCCCGGAACAGCGGCGCGCGCTTGGAGCAGATGGTTTCGCCGAGATAGACCACGGATACCGGCGCTTCTTCGGCGATGCGGAAATAGAAGTCGCGCCAGGTCTCGGGTGCCCAGTTGAACAGGTTCGGGCCAAGCGTCAGTTCGGTTCGCGCGCCGCTCATGTTCGGTTATCTCCAGCTCTTGCTCTGAAAGGCGCCCTGGGTCTCCTTGTGGCCCTCGGTCAGCGCGATCAGGTCGGTCAGCGACGGTTGTTTGCCAGTCATGATCTCGTCGACCGCCTTGCGAAAGGCGGCGACCACGGATCTGACATAGGCGCGGCTGCGCTGGCGTCCCTCGATCTTCAGGGCGGTGACCCCGGCGCGCATCAGGTCGGGCAACAGCGCCGAAAGGTTCAGCGAGCGCGGCTCCTCGAAGGCGTAATAGGGCTCGGGCTGCGCCGAGCAGGAATACCGTCCCTTGCAGATGGTCGGATAGCCGCCGTTTTCGCCGCAGCCATAGCGATCGATGACGAACGATCCGAGCTTCGTCGTCAGCGTGCCGTCGGCTTCCTCTTCATAGTGGACGTCGGCCGCCGGCGAACACACGCCGTCCATGTTGGTCGAGACGCCGGTCACGTAGTTGGTCAGGCTGCAGCGGCCTTCGGCCATCATGCCGATATTGCCGAACACGAACGCCTCGATCTCGCAAGGGATCTGCCGGTGAATGTCGGCGATCTCCGCCACCGTCAGGATGCGCGGCAGCACCACGCGCCTGACGTTGAATTCCTCGCAGTGGAAGCGGATCGCCTCCGGCGACGACGCGCCGGCCTGCACCGACAGATGCAGACGCAGTTGCGGGAACTCGCGCGCGGCATAGGCCGCAACCCCGATGTCCGCGACGATGATCGCATCCGCCGCGACGGAAGCCGCAATTCCGATTGCATCCTTCCAGAGCTGGAACTGGCCGGCGGGGGGAAAGGTATTGACGGCCAGGAGAACCTTGGCTCCGCGGGCATGGGCATAGTCGACCGATTTTCCGAGCTCGTCGGGCGAGAAATTCAGTCCGGGAAAGTTCCGCGCATTGGTCGCGTTCTGCAGGCCGCAATAGACGGCGTCGGCCCCGGCATCGACCGCGGTGCGCAGGCTCGCCGGCGTGCCGGCCGGGCAGACCAGTTCGGGACGGCGGGGGGCGACATGGTCATTCATGGTTTCTTCCTCTGCCGCCAAGTCCTCTGCTGCCAAGTCCTCGGCCGCCAAGCGTGCGCATATGGGAGACCGTCATCGCGGCGACGCCGGAGAGCGGACCGAAAGCCTTGGTGATGCTTTCCACGACCCCGCCGTCGACGTCGTCGAGCGCGTTGCGCAAGGCGACGACGGCTTCGGTGTCGCCGGTGACGCGGAGCTTGCGCGAGAAGAACAGGGCGTCGCCGTCGAGCGAGCCGTCGATCAGGTCGAACAGATTGAGAAACGAGCCCGCGATCCGCGCATGCGAATGAGGTGCGCTGTCGCGGCGCCAGGCGCTGAGCGCGGGAGCCTCGGGTTTCGGTTTCAGCACCAGCACGAACGGAAGATCGGTCGGATCGATGACGAAGGATTTCTGCGCGTGCGGCCCGAGGCGCGAGAAGACGTCGGGCTGGGCTTTCGCAACCTGGGTGCCGATGAGAGTGAGAATAGGTTGCAGGAGCGGAAGTGGCACTAGGCGAAGCAGTGGAAGGGGCCAGGGAAGATCAGGTGCGCGCGGCGAAGCCAACATGGCGCTTCAGTAGCGCCGCGATGTTTCGACAGCAAGCGCGTCACCCGCAGCCTTGAACAATTCTAGTAAAGAATTTTTCTGCGCATGACACGCAACTTCAATCGCGAAATCAACGCGGCGTTCAGACGCTGCCGACGGTCTGTCTCGATCATTCCGCCACGATGGTTCTTGCGCCCATCGCGGTCTTGAGGTGTTCGAGCGGCAAGGGGCCCCCGGACTTTAGGGTCTGGATCGCGATGTTACTGCGTACTTCGCGTACCTGCGGCAGGTTGAGCAGCTTTCCCACCAGAAAGCGCTGGTAGTCAGCGAGCTCCGGTACGACGACTTCAAGGAAATAGTCCGCCTCACCCGAGACGAGATGACACGCTACGACTTCCGGCATCTCGACGACGGTCTGCTCGAAGGCCATTGCGCAGTCATTGGCGTGGCCATTGAGCTTGACGCCGATGAAGACCGAAAATCCCAGACCAACGCGGTCCCGCTGCAGCGCTGCGCGATAGCCTTGAATATACCCTTCCTGCTCCAGCCGCTTGACGCGGCGCAGGCACGGCGATGGCGACAAGCCGACCTTGTCCGCGAGTTCGACGTTGCTCAGGCGGCCGTCGGATTGAAGTTCGGCGACGATGCGGCAATCGATGGCATCAAGGTCGTGTTTTGGCATGGCTATGAACTTCTGGGGATCGAAGAGGTGAGTAATTGCTAATCGATGGCCAATTCTAGCATGTTTCGCAAGGACATGGCGCAGGGTTCGGTGACATCTTTAGGCGTCTTCACGGAGTGACATGGCGATGTCCGATCCTGCGACCATCCAGTCTCTGCTTGCCGCCATCGAGCATTACTTCGACCTGATGTTCGACAATGATATGTCGCGCTTCGATCTGGTGTTCGCTTCGAGCGCCCAATTGCACGGGCTGCGCGACGGCAATTTGCGCCTGTTGCCGGCGCAAGACTACAAGAAGGCACTTGCGTCCGGGCCATCGCCGAAATCCAAGAACGCCCCGCGCCATCAGGAAATACTGCTGGTCGATTTCGCATCAGCCGTTCAAGCGGTGGCGAAGGTTCGAGTCAGGATCGATGCACTTCAGTATCTCGACTACCTATCCTACCACCGTATCGATGGTCGATGGCTGATTACGGCCAAGTCCTTCCATATCGAGCGAAGATACGATGCGTCGACCGCCTGACCGGCTTTAGATTTGTCTTACACGCTGCCGACGGTCTTCAGCCGCGCGCGCGGGTGAATTTCCGCCTGCGACAACACGGTAGTTTGCGACCTGAAGCGTTCCACCAGCGAACGCACGAACGGCCTGATCGCCGCCGAGGTGACCAATACCGGCGCCTCGCCTTCGCGCGCGGCCTGCTCGAAGCGGTCGCGCACCACGGTCATGAATTCCGACAGTTTCGACGGCTGCATCGCCAGGCTGCGTTCCTCGCCGGTGCCGATCATCGACTCGGCGAAGGCCTGTTCCCATTTCGCCGACAGCGCGATCAGCGGCAGGTAGCCGCTGTGGGAAGTGTTTTGCGCGCAGATCTGCCGCGCCAGCCGGGCGCGTACGTGCTCGACCATGGTCGCCGGGTTGCGCGAGAACGCCAGCGCGTCGGCGATGCCCTCGAGGATGGTCGAGAGGTCGCGGATCGAGATGCGTTCGGCCAGCAGCAGCTGCAGCACGCGCTGGATGCCGGAGACCGTGACCTGGCTCGGCACGATGTCCTTGACCAGTTCGCCCTGCTCCTTCGGCAGGTCCTTCAGGAGCTTCTGCACCTCGCCATAGGACAACAGGTCCGACATGTTGTTCTTGAGCAGTTCGGTGAGGTGGGTCGAGAGCACGGTCGCGGCGTCCACCACCGTATAGCCCTTCAGCGAGGCTTCCTCCTTCAGGCTGGCGTCGACCCAGGTCGCCGGCAGTCCGAAGGTCGGCTCGATGGTGTGAATGCCGGGTACCCCGACCTGGTTGCCGGCGGGGTCCATGACCATGAACTGGTTCGGCCAGATCCTGCCGGTGCCGGCATCTACTTCCTTGATCTTGATGACGTAGGTGTTGGCTTCCAGCTGCACGTTGTCGAGAATGCGCACCGCCGGCATCACGAACCCCATTTCGACCGCGAGCGAGCGGCGCAGCGCCTTGATCTGTTCGGTCAGGCGGTCGGTGCCGTCGGGTCCGTTGACCAGCGGAAGCAGCGCGTAGCCGAGTTCGATCTTGAGATCGTCGATCTTCAGCGCTGTCGAGATCGGCTCTTCCGCCGCGGCCGCGGCGGCGGCGGCATCCGGAGCGGCGGTCGCGACAGCCTCGGCTGCCGCGGCGGCATGTCTCTTTTTGCGCGCGGACAGCGCCAGGTAGGCAGCGCCGCCGCCCAATGCGAGGAAGGGGATCATCGGAATGCCCGGCAGCATCGCCAGCACCAGCATGACGCCGGCCGACATGCCCATCGCCTGCGGATAGCCGGACAGTTGCTTCATCAGCGCCTTGTCGGCGGCGCCGGTGACGCCGGCCTTCGAGACCAGCAGGCCCGCCGCGGTGGAGACGATCAGCGCCGGGATCTGCGTCACCAGGCCGTCGCCGACGGTCAGCAACGTGTAGGTGCGCGCGGCATCGCCGAAGCCCATGCCCTGCTGGGCGACGCCGATGATGATGCCGCCGATGACGTTGACGAACACGACCAGGAGGCCCGCGACCGCGTCGCCGCGCACGAACTTGGAGGCGCCGTCCATGGCGCCGAAGAAGCCGCTTTCGTCCTCCAGCGCCTTGCGGCGCTCCTTGGCGGTCCTCTCGTCGATCAGGCCGGCGCCGAGGTCGGCGTCGATCGCCATCTGCTTGCCCGGCATGGCGTCGAGGTGGAAGCGCGCCGCGACTTCCGCGATGCGGCCGGAACCCTTGGTGATGACGACGAAATTCACGATCACCAGAATCGCGAAGACGATAATTCCGATGACGAAATTGCCGCCCATCACGAAATTGCCGAAGGCTTCGATGACATGGCCGGCGGCGGCGGTGCCCTCATGCCCCTTCGACAGGATCAGCCGGGTCGAAGCCAGATTGAGCGACAGCCGCAGCATGGTCGAGATCAGGAGGATGGTCGGAAACGACGAGAATTCCAGCGGCGCCTGGATGAACAGCGACGTCATCAGGATCAGGATCGACAGCGTGATCGAGATCGCGAGAAACAGATCGAGCACCACCGAGGGCAGCGGCAGGATCAGCACCACCAGAATGGTGAGGATGCCGAACGCCAGCCCGAGATCGCCGCGCTTCAGGATCCGGCCCATCTCGCCAAAACCGGGAAATCCGCCCGTTGCGCCCGCGCCGTGACCCGCCGTGACATCGACCATCGTAGCTGCTTCCCCCCGCGAATGCCGGTCCCGGGCGCCAAACGTCTGCGCGGCGGCCGAAGGGCCACCGTTTCGAAAGTGAGGCACCGCACTGGCGTCCACGGGGGCTCTCCCGTCTTACGCGGCTGACGACACTCGACTTCACTGGGCAATTTTTGCCCGGTTTATGGTTAGGAAAGGGTTAACGGCACGTCATTCCGGGGCGCCGCGGCAGCGGCGAGCCCGGAATCTCGAGATTCCGGGTCTGGTCCTTCGGACCATCCCGGAATGACACTTACGGCCCTGCTGCACCGCATCTGCATGCCCAATATCGCGCCATGTGGCTTGACCCCGGCGCAGCGGGCGACGAACTTGCCGCCCGTGCACGCTCCCTCCAGCCACAGAGATTCGCGCCGCTTCACCCCCGACTCCGGTCAGGCCTGGGTACGGCTTGCGCTCGCGGTTTTGATTGGCTCGATCGGCAGCGTCGGCATGTGGTCGGTCGTGGTGGTGCTGCCGGTGGTGCAGACCGAATTCGCCGCCACCCGCGGCGCTGTGTCGCTGGCCTTTACCCTCACCATGCTCGGTTTCGGCCTCGGCGGCGTCGCCACGGGGCGGATCACCGACCGCTTCGGCATCGTGGCGGCGATGGCGCTCAGCATCGGCTTCCTGGGAATAGCCTATGTGCTCGCCGGCCTTTCGAGCACGCTGTGGCAATTCATCGCGGTGCACGTCCTGATCGGGCTCGGCACCTCGGCGACGTTCGGCCCGCTGATGGCGGAAGCCTCGCACTGGTTCGAGCGCTATCGCGGGCTGGCGGTGACCATCGTCGCCAGCGGCAACTATGTCGGCGGCACGATCTGGCCGCCGCTGGTCAATTGGGGCATGCAAACCTGGGGCTGGCGCACCACCCATATCGCCATCGGCATCTTCTGCGCGGTGGCGATGACGGTCGTGCTCATGGTGCTGCGCGCGCAGATCGGCGGCGCTGTGGCGCACGATCACGCGAATGCGCCGCCGCCGCGGGTCGATCTGCAGCTCTCGACCAATACGCTGACGGCGCTGTTGTGCATCGCCAGCATTTCCTGCTGCGTGGCGATGGCGATGCCGCAGGTCCATATCGTCGCCTATTGCGGCGATCTCGGCTACGGCGTGGCGCGCGGCGCCGAGATGCTGTCGCTGATGATGGCGTTCGGCGTCGTCAGCCGGATCGGCTCGGGATTCCTGGCCGACAAGATCGGCGGCATCCGCACCCTGTTGATCGGATCGGTGGCGCAGGGCTTTGCGCTTTTCTTCTATTTGTTCTTCGACGGCCTCACCTCGCTCTACGTCATCTCCGCGATGTTCGGCCTGTTCCAGGGCGGCATCGTGCCGAGCTATGCCATCATCGTGCGTGAATCGATGCCGGCGCGCGAAGCAGCGACCCGCGTCGGCATCGTGATCATGGCTTCCGTGGTCGGCATGTCCGGCGGCGGCTGGGTCTCCGGCGTTATCTTCGACGCCACCGGCTCCTATGCCGCGGCGTTCCTCAACGGCGTCGCCTGGAACGCCGTCAACGTCGCCATCGTTGTGGCGCTCTTGATCCGGGCGCGCTCGCGGCTGGCGCTGGCGTAGCGGTAGCGCCGCGATAGGATTTGCACTACGTGGTCCCGTGCCTGTCATAGGCTTCACCGCGCCCGAGCGACCAGTCGATCGGGCTGTTTTCGATCAGCGTCACCATCACATCATCGGAACGGAAGCCGGCTGCAACAGCACCCGCCACGATCGCCCTGTACAGCGAGCGTTTCCGGTCGTCGCTCCGCCCGGCCAAGAAGATGATTTCCACGATCGAGGCATCAGCCGAGCGCTCAACCTCCGGGAATGTGGGATCGAGAAGCATGTCCTTGTCTTCGAACCGCGACACGAGCTGAAACCGGTCGTTCGCCGGCACGTTGCACGTCGATACCAACGCTTCATGCACCGCGTCGGCCAGCGCCAGCGCCTTGGCGGCCGCCAGATGCGAGGGAATTGAAATACGTGCCAGCGGCATTGCGTGCTCCTCAAGTTGACCAAACTGTCACTTCGCGTGATATTGCATCATAAAATAGCGATAAATATGCAATTCTTGCATTCAATACGTACTTCTTGTCACGAATGGAGAATCGATGAATCCCTCCCACGACATTGCCGTGTTCATCCGCGTCGTAGATCTGGGCAGCTTTGCCGCTGTGGCCAAGGAGGCCAATCTTTCGCCCTCGGCGGTTTCGAAAATTGTGTCGCGACTGGAAGACCGTCTCGGCGTCAAACTGCTGCAGCGGACGACGCGTCGGCTGGTTCTTAGCCAGGAAGGTGAGACCTATTCCATCCGCGGCCGCGAAATTCTGGCCGCAATTGAAGCCGCCGAGGCCGAAGTAACCGCCGGCCGCGGACAGCCGCGGGGGCACCTTCGCATCAACACCGGAACGGCCTTTGCCAAGCACCGATTGGCGCCGCTATTGCCGGAATTCTTGAAGAAGTACCCGGATATGACCGTCGAGCTTTCAGTGACCGACCGCCGCGTCGATGTTGTTGCCGAACAAGTCGACGTCGCCATTCGTGTCGGCCCGTTGGGCGATACTTCGCTTGTTACGCATCGTCTCGGTGAAGTCCGGCGTATTATTGCGGCAAGTCCAGCCTACCTTAGACGTCACGGCACACCGAAGCAGGCGCGCGACTTGCTATCGCACAACTGTTTGCACCTCCGCGGCTTCTCGCGTCTCGCGGGCTGGCCAATGTACGTAAACGGTGAGCGGGTTCTGTTGCCCGTGACGGGATCAATGAGTTCCGATAGCGCCGACCTGTTGCTCGATCTTGCCGTCTCCGGAATCGGCATCGTTCGTCTCGGAGATTTCCTGGGCGAAGCCGCCCTTTCTGCCAAACAACTCGTTCCACTTCTCGAGACCTGCCACGATGATGACCCGACGCCGTTGAATGCGTTGATGCCTCCCGGCAGGCAGAACATTCCCCGCGTTCGAGCCTTCGTGGATTTTCTTGATGGCAAACTAAGAACGGCAAACCAACGCAGCATCAGGGGCTAGTGCGCCAGGTTTGAAGCCCTCTCATGTCACGCTGCATGGGCGGCGCGCCGCTATCCCTTTTCGACCTCGCCGCCGGCATCGAGCCAGCCCTTGAAGCCGCCGAGGTTGCGGACGTTTTCGTAGCCCATTTCCTTCAGCGTCTTGAGGACCAGCGCCGAACGTCCGCCCGACGCGCAGTAGGCAACCACGGTCTTGGCCCGGTCGAATGCCGCATCGTGCAAAGCGGAAGCCGGATCGGCGCGAAATTCCACCAGTCCGCGCGGGATGGCGAGGGCACCCGGGACTTTTCCCGATGCCGCGACCTCGGCCGGTTCGCGGACGTCGAGAAACAGCACGTCGGGCCGGCCGACCAGTCCCTTGGCTTCCTCGGGACTGATCCGCGGCACCACGGCTTCGGCCTCGGCGAGCATTGCCTGCACTGTTTTCATTTGAGTCTTCTCCCGGATAAGCATGCACACGCGCTGTGCGGGCAAGTAACGCCCAACTCTCAACCAATGCAATTCAAAAAAGTCTGCGCTGGAAAGCGTCTCATACCGGCGCGGGAGGGAGAGGCGAGGCCGATCAGGAAGGCGACGAGCAGGAGGAAGGCGCGCATGACGTTGCTCCGCTTGGCGGTGGTCGTACCCCTCGGATACGCAGCTGCCCCCGCACAAGGTTCAACCATGCCCCGCGACCGCTGCTTCGTTCCGTCGCAGGCGATGCAAAAAAGGGGCATTCCGCGGGAAATGTGCGGCAGCTTCTGCGATGAATCAAATGCCGGGAGCCCGAAGCCGATAAATTTTCTGTCACCCGGCGGGAGTTCGGTCATGGTCCCTTGCGAACTTCCTGTAGCATCCAGGGTACGGATCCCGCCCAAAGTCCAAATAAATACCCAGCAAATACCCAGCAGGTGAAATGCCCGACCAAACGCCATCGCCCGCCCCGGTTCCCGGCCTCAGCGAGGCGGATGCCCAGATCAGACTGAAGACCGAAGGCTATAACGAGCTGCCGAGGCCGGACCGGCGCACGCCGCTGCGCATCCTGCTTGAGGTGGTGCGCGAGCCCATGCTGGCGCTGCTGCTCGGCGGCGGCGCGATCTATCTGCTGCTGGGCGACCTGAAGGAAGCCGTTATCCTTGCCGTCCTTGCGACGCTTTCAGTGGCGATCACGGTGATCCAGGAAACCCGCACCGAGCGCGTGCTGGAGGCGCTGCGCGACCTCACCAGTCCGCGCGCGCTGGTCATCCGCGACGGCGTGCGCAAAAGGATCACCGGCCGCGAAGTCGTGCGCGGCGACGTCCTCGTGCTGGCCGAAGGCGACCGGGTGCCCGCCGACGCCGTGATTCTCGAATGCCGCGACCTGCAGACCGATGAATCGCTGCTGACGGGGGAATCGGTCCCGGTGCGCAAGACCACGCGTGCCGGCGCCGTCCATTCGGATCGCCGGCGGCCCGGCGGCGATGATCTTCCATACGTGTTCTCCGGTTCGCTCGTGGTGCGCGGGACCGGAATGGGCGAAGTGGTGGCGACCGGCATCCGCAGCGAGATCGGCAAGATCGGTCATTCGCTCTCGACGCTGGAGACCGAACCGCCGCGGCTGCAGGCGCAGACCCGGCGCCTGGTGCGCGTTTTCGCCATGTTCGGAGCTGCGGTCAGCATTCTGGCGGTGCTGCTCTATGGCACCATGCGCGGCGGCTGGCTGGATGCGGTGCTGGCGGGCATCGCGCTTGGCATGTCGATGCTGCCGGAAGAGTTTCCGGTCGTGCTCGCCGTGTTCATGGCGATGGGCGCGTGGCGGATCTCGCAGGCGAGGGTGCTGACCCGGCGGGCCGCCGCCATCGAAACCCTCGGCTCTGCCACGGTGCTTTGCACGGACAAGACCGGGACCTTGACCGAGAATCAGATGACCATCGCCGAATTGCGGCTCCGCAACGACGAGACCTTCCGTCCGAGGGAGACACCAGGCGCAGCCATGCCGGAGCGCTTCCATGCCCTGGCCGAATGCGGAATCCTTGCCAGCGCGCGCGATGCGTTCGATCCGATGGACAAGGCGTTCCATCTGCTCGGCGGCGAGCGGCTGGCCGGCACCGAACATCTGCATGATCCCCAGTGGAAGCTGATGCACACCTATGGGCTGCGCCCCGGGCTGCTGGCGATGTCGCGGGTCTGGCAATCATCCGAGGACAGCCAGCCATTCGTCGTCGCGGCCAAGGGCGCGCCGGAAGCGATCGCCGAGCTTTGCCGCCTCGGCCCCGCCGAGCTTGCCGCAGTGAAGCGCTCAGGGGACGCGATGGCGGCCGAAGGCCTGCGCGTCCTGGGTGTCGCCCGCGCCACCTTCGCAGGCCACACATGGCCTGCCTCGCAGCACGAATTTGCATTCGAGTTCGCAGGCCTGGTCGGCCTTGCCGATCCGCTGCGGCAGAGCGTGCCCGCCGCCGTCGCCGAGTGCCGCTCCGCCGGCATCAGGGTGGTGATGATCACTGGCGACTACCCGGCGACGGCCAGGGCCATCGCCCGGCAGGCGGGTCTGGACACTCACGATCTCATGACCGGAGAAGAACTCGAAGCGCTCAGTGAAGCAGAACTGGCGCAGCGCGTACGGACGGCAACGGTATTCGCGCGGATCATGCCCGAGCAGAAGCTGCGCATCGTCGAAGCGCTCAAGGCCAATCGCGAAATCGTCGCCATGACCGGTGACGGCGTCAACGACGCGCCGTCGCTGAAGGCGGCGCATATCGGAATTGCGATGGGCGGCCGCGGCACCGACGTGGCGCGCGAGGCGTCCTCGATCGTGCTGCTCGACGATGACTTCGGCTCGATCGTGCGGGCGGTCCGGCTCGGCCGCCGCATCTACGACAATCTCCTCAAGGCGATGGGGTTCATCTTCGCCGTGCACGTGCCGATCGCGGGACTGGCGCTGCTGCCGCTGTTGTTCGGCCTGCCGATCATATTCGGGCCGATTCACATCGCGTTTCTCGAGATGATCATCGACCCCGTATGTTCGCTGGTGTTCGAGGCCGAAACGGAAGAGGACGACGTCATGCGCCGTCCGCCGCGGCCACCCGAGCAGCCGCTGTTCTCGGCCAACCTGATCGGGTGGAGCCTGGTGCAGGGAACGCTCGCGTTTGCGCTTGTCGCCGTCATCTACCTGGTTGCGATCGATCGCGGCGTGCCGGAAGCGGAGGTGCGGGCGCTGACGTTCTTCTCGCTGGTGCTGGCCATTGTCAGCCTGATCTTCGTCAACCGATCCTTCTCGGCGTCGCTGATCACGGCGCTGCGGCGGCCGAACGCCGCGCTGGCATGGGTGCTGCTGGTGGTGCCCGTGATGCTGGGCGTGACGTTGCTTGTCCCATCCGTCAGCGCGCTGTTCCGTTTCGGACCCTTGCACCTCGACGATCTCGCCTTGACGCTGGGGGCAGGCATTGTAGTGCTTGTTGCCCTGGAAGCCCTGAAGTCCATTTCCCGCGGTCGGCTCAGTTTCACGTTGCGGTGACCATGACAACCGGAAACACAAACGATTCGATCGAGCTGCGTGTCGACGAGATCGCGCAGCTCTTCGATACCCTGGACCCGTTTCCGTTTCGGGAGCGTGACCTCGACCGCGAGGCGGAGGAATTCATCGTCGGCTGGGCGCGCGAACTGCCGGTCGACCAGCCCATCCGAATTGTCGTCCATTTCCCGGAAAGCGACCTTCAGCGCAAGGCGGCGCAGGATTTGGCCGAAGCCTTCCGCAGGTATTTTTCCTACAGGTCGACCGTCCAGCAGCGCGACCTGACCGAACTGTTCCGGATCGGCCGTCGTTCGCTCGGCATCGGCGTGATCGTGCTGATCGCGTGCTTTGCCGTCGCTCACCTCGCAAGCGGGTTTGTCGAGAGGCCGCTCAGCCGCATGATCGAGGAGAGTTTCCTGATCCTGGGCTGGGTCGCGAACTGGCGCCCGCTCGAAATCTTCCTGTACGACTGGTGGCCGATCGCTCGACGCCGCGATCTGTATCGCCGTCTTTCCGGCGCGGTTGTCGAGGCCCGGCCGTTCCCGGCAAGCCAATCGGGTGCGGATGCTGCCGGCAAATTGGCACCGGGCGTGCTTCCGTCACACTAGCGATGTATCAGGTTGATCCAAATCAACCATATTCCCGTCGTCTCTGGCTATGGAACAGCCATGCAAATCTTCAACTCGCCGACGCGCTACGGCGCCGTTGCACAGTCGCTGCACTGGCTTGTGGTGGTGCTGGTGATCCTGGCCTGGGTGCTCGGCGTATCGGACGACCTGCTGCCGAAGGGACCGGCGCGGGAGGCGGGGCTTTACATTCATATCACCGCCGGATTGCTGGTGATCGTGTTGACGTTCGTGCGCCTGCTGTGGCGCACGGTGGATCCGTCGCCGCCGGCCGAGAGCACCGAATTCGGCGACTGGTCGTTTGCCGGCTGGATGGGCCTCGGAGCCAAACTGGCGCATTTCGGGTTGTACGTGCTGCTGGTGGCGGCTCCCCTGGTCGGCATCGCGGTGCAGTTTGCCCGGGGGAATGGCTTGCCGGTGTTCGGGCTGTTCGAGATCGCTTCGCCGTGGCCCGCCGACCGCGCTTTCGCGCGCGATCTGAAGGGAATTCACGAATTGCTGTCGCATGGGCTGTTGGCATTGGCCGCCCTGCATGCCGCGGCGGCGCTGGTGCATCATTGGGTGTTCGGAGATCGCACGCTGACCCGGATGCTGCCGGGATCGGATGCCGGCCGATAGGCAGGCGGCTTCCGCGTTCGAGCCCGGTAGTGGCGTAGACACTCGCCGCGGAATCCTTCAGAAACATGCCATGTTCGAAAGCCGTTCGCTCACCCGCCAAGCCATTTCGAATATCGCGCTGGCTCTGGGCCTCGTTCTCGGTGCCGTGCTTTGCTATTTGCTCGCAGTGCCGTTTCTTGCCGCGATCGTCTGGTCGGTGACGCTTGCGATCCTGTTTTCGCCGCTCGACGCGAGAATCGGAAAGAAAATCAGATTTCCCGGTCTGTCCGCGGCCGCGACGGTCGCCATCACGGCGATCATCGTCGTCGTTCCCGGCATCCTGGTGGCCGGTACCCTGGTCAACGAGGCGGTGCGCAGCGCGCCCGTCATCAACGGCTTGATAGACGCGCACGGCTGGACGCGTGCGATGGATGCCCATCCACGGCTCGCGCCGGTGCTGCAGTGGATCAGCGAGCGGCTCGACATTCCCGATCTGCTCCGCACGCTGGCTTCGTGGCTGGCGGGATGGAGCGGATCGGTGGTGCGCACTTCGTTTTCGGGGTTGGTCAGCCTGTTCCTGACTTTTTACTTCCTGTTCTATCTGCTGCGCGACAGGTCGGAAGCCGTCGCGGTCATCCAGCAGAATTTGCCCTTGTCGGAAAGCGAGTTCGGAAGGGTAGCCGACCGGGTCGTCGACACCATTTTCGCCACGGTGCTGGGGACGGCGGCCGTGGCCGCGCTGCAGGGCGGGCTCGGTGGCGCGATGTTCTGGTGGCTGGGATTGCCGGCGCCGGTGTTCTGGGGCGTGCTGATGGGACTGCTCGCCATCGTTCCATTCCTCGGGGCGTTTGTGATCTGGGCGCCGACGGCGGCAGTCCTCGCGCTCAGCGGCAATTACTCCTCCGCCATCATTCTGGCGGTCTGGGGCACCATCGTCGTCGGCCTGGTCGACAATGTCGTCTACCCGATACTGGTCGGCAACAAACTCAAGATGCACACCGTGCTTTCGTTCATCGCCGTGGTCGGCGGCCTGATGCTGCTGGGCGCGCCCGGCGTCGTGCTGGGCCCTCTCATCGTCGCCGTCTCCCTGACGTTGATCGAGATCTGGCGGCAGCGAGCCGCGGATCGCGTCGAGGCGGCTTAGCGCGCAGGAAGCCCCGAGCTTACCGGATCGAGCCGCCGAGGTTGTCGATGTCGGGCGAGGGGCGGGCGGGGAACAGCCGCGCGGTCGACGAGTTGGTGTAATTGCGTTTGCATTTCGGCTCGTCGGCCTCGTCGGAGCCGTCGCGCTTTCTGGCGAAGACGTCGTCCAGGCGGTTGACGATCAGGCTTGCGTGATCGCGCTCCAGCGTATCGGGGTTCTTGTCGGGGTTCTTGCGTCCCGATCCGGAGCGAAAGGCGCCGTTGACGATCTTGCCTGTCATCTCGTAGTCGCAGCCGGCCTTCCAGTCGCCCTGGTCCCATTTCCAGCCCTCGGCCTTCAGGCCGCCGTCCTTTGTCGCGGTCACTTTCAGGATCGCGTTGTAGCCGAGCCAAATGCCGGCCAAGCCGCTGCGCTTGTCGTCGAAGCCGTCGAGCAGCGCGATCCGTTCGCGCTGCAGCCGGTCCAGCTTGTCGCGCGCGTCTGACGTGAAATGCATGTAGGACGTTGTCTTCTCCCAGGCGGGATGCAGGAACTGCGGATACTGGTTGGTCTGCGAACCGACCCAGTTGCGCTGGTCCTCGGTCAGGGCGCGGCGCGTCGCCTCGTCGAGCCGCGGCAGCAGCGCTTTCCACGCCCGGTTCAGCTTCCGGTCGTTTTCGGCCAAATCAGGATCGGCGCAGATCTCCTCGTCGCTCGCTGTAATCGGCCGCGTGCAGTCGAAGGTCGGCGCAACGAATGAAGCGTCGGCCTTGTCCGCCGCCGCCACCGCGTCCGGTCTGCCGTCGGCGAAATAGCTCGCGGTGACCTGCCACATATATTCGCAGCTCGGCCGCTCTTCGTCGAGCCATTGCTGGCCGCCGATCACGCGTAATGTCTCGCCCTGACGCCTCATCTTGATGCCGCCGCCCTCCGCCTTCGCCGGCTTCGCATCGTCGGGCAGGACGACGCCGGTCAACCAGCCTCCCGGCCCAGGCCTGACTTCAGCCATCGCCTTGCATTCCCGGCGGCGGTCGCTGCCGGTGCCGTAAACCGCGCTGGTGTCGATCGCCAGCCGATAGCCGCCGTCGGCCGGGGTCACGGTCACGCTGCCGAAGGCATTGACCCATCGCCCGGCGACGCCGGGGCGGCCAAAACCTTGCGCTACGCCTTCGAGCGTGGTGGCGCGCCGGCGCAGCGTCGCCACGAACGCCTCCCGAAAATCGTCATCGGGTTGTGTCATCGATTCCGCCGCATTCAGCATGATTTCATTGAACCATGCCTGGTCGCGCTTCAACAGCGGCCGGATCGTCGCCGGCGCCTTGGCGAGCGCAACCTGCAGCGCCTTCTCGATTCGAGCGGTCAGCGCGTCCAGATCCATTTCCGTGCAGGCGGCGGACGAGGCCGCCGCGCCGGCGCCGCCGCACAGTCCGAGCAGGGTCGGCCCGTGACTTGAGGCGCGCAGATATTCGTCCATGGCGTTGGCGGAAACGGGTACCAGACATGCGGCGGCGACGGCCAGTGCCGAGAGACGGCGTGAAGCGGACATGGATGTCAGGCCCTCGAAGGCGGGCGGAATGCCGCTCCCGCGCTTTAAGTCGCACCGTTTGCGGTCGAGGTTCAGGCCGATCTCCGCGGACGGGCCTCAAACAGGCCGATCTGGCGTCTCGCTTTCAAACAATGTTCTACGGCTGATTTCCACGCTGCAATCCCGGCGTCCTGACGCAAGTGCAAAGCGCGGATTACTGGTATAGTAAGCACAAAAGCGCCGATGTCGTCTGTCGTCGACGTCAAAAAGACATGGACCGGAGCGGAGCATGACCGAGGAAACCAAGTCACACTACGAGGTCATCGTCGTTGGCGCGGGTGTGGCCGGGATCTATCAGATCAAGCGGCTCGCCGACCTCGGGGTGGATGCCCTGGTGCTCGACGGAGCCTCCGACCTCGGCGGCACTTGGTACTGGAACCGCTACCCGGGCGCCCGGTTCGACTCCGAGAGCTACACCTACGGCTATTCGTTCTCCAGGGAAGTGCTCGACGAGTGGCACTGGAAGGAACGGTTTTCGAGCCAGCCGGAGAACCTGCGCTATCTCAACTTCGTCGCCGACAAGTTCGGCTTGCGCAAATACATGCAGTTCAACTGCAAGGTCGAGGCGGCGCATTTCGACGAGGCGCGCGACCTGTGGCGACTCCGGATCAGCGACGGCCGCGAGCTGACCTGCCGCTTCGTCATCATGGCGGTCGGGCTGCTCTCGGCGCCGACGCTGCCGCGGATTGAAGGCATGGACCGCTTCAAGGGCCGCTCGTTCCACACCTTCTACTGGCCGCACCAGCCGGTCGAGATGGCCGGCAAGAAGGTCGCCATCATCGGCACCGGCGCCACCGCCATCCAGATCATCGGCGAGATCGCCGACAAGGTCGGCGAACTGACGGTGTTTCAGCGCCGGCCGAACTGGAGCGCGCCGCTCAACAACTCGCCGATTTCGGACGCGGAGATGACCGACATCCGCTCGCGCTACGACGAAATCTGGGCGACCTGCGCCCGCACCCCCGGCGGCTTCGAGCATGAGCCTGATCGCCGCGGTTTCTACGAGGTGACGCGCGAGGAACGGCTGAAGCTGTGGGACCGGCTCTACGACGAGCCCGGTTTCGGAATCTGGCTGAGCAATTTCCGCGAGATCTTTACCGACGAGGCGGCCAATGCGGAGTTCTCCGCCTACATTGCCGACCGGATCCGCCGCCGCGTCAGGGATCCCGTGGTCGCGGAGAAGCTGATCCCCAGGGATCACGGCTTCGGCGTGCAGCGGGTGCCGCTGGAGACCAATTATTTCGAGGCCTATAACCGCAGCAACGTGCACCTCGTCGATATCAGCGAGACGCCGATCGAGCGGATCACCGAGACCGGCCTGCGCACCAGCGCGCGCGACTACGACTTCGACATCATCGTCTATTCCACCGGCTTCGACGCCATCACCGGCGCGTTCGACCACATCGACATCAGCGGGGTCGGCGGCGAGAAATTGTTCGACAAGTGGAAGGACGGCCCGTCGACCTTCCTCGGCATGCTGGTTCACGGCTTCCCGAATCTGTTGATGCCGACCGGGCCGCAGAGCGGCTCGGCGTCGACGAACTTTCCGCGCGGCATCGAAACCGGCGTCAACTGGTGCACCGCTCTGCTCCAGCACATGTGGGACCGCGGCTATGCGCGCGCCGATGCGACGGCCGCGGCCGAAGCGCGCTGGACCGCCCACGTCACCAAGATGTATTCGATCATGCTGATGCGAAAGGCCAAGTCCTGGTTCACCGGCTACAACTCCAACGTCCCCGGCCACGAGCAGGGCAAGGTCCGCTACTTCGTCTACAATGGCGGCGCGCCGAAATATGTCGCCGCCATCAGCGAGGTCGCCGCCATGGGCTATGAGGGGATCGTCCTCACCCCGGAGATACGGCCCTCGGTCAGGCCGCTGGCCGCGAGCGTCGATGCCAAGGCGGGCTGATACGTTCGCCGATCAGACCGCTTCATCTATCCCTCCGCCACCGCGTCGCCCCAGGGCTGCGCGATTTCGGTGGCGCCTGAGTTGGTCTCGCCGTTGCGCAGTACCACGCTCGGGCAGGCGAACTTCATCGGGAACGTCTGCACCCGCGCCTCTTCGTAGTCGAAGCGTCCGCGCAAGGTTTCCCGCACCTGCGCCGGCAGGCGAACGTCGCCGATCACGACCGCGCCTTCGCTGGCATCGATGCGCGGGGTGTGGATCGCCGATTCCAGGTCCATGCCGTAATCCATCACGAACGACAGCAATTGCGTCACCGCCGGCAGGATGCGTCGTCCACCCGAAGCGCCGACCGCGAGCCGCCGGCCGTCGGCGGCCTCCGCCAGTACCGGCGTGTAATTGGTCAGGCAGCGCTTGCCCGGCTCGAGCGAGTTCGGCTGGCCCGGCGTCGGATCGAACCACATGATGCCGTTGTTCATGGTGATGCCGCTCTGCGGCGTCACGAATTTCGAGCCGAAGGTCGACAGCAGGGTTTGCGTCACCGCCGCCATGTTGCCGTCGCGGTCGACGATCGAAAAATGCGTGGTGCAGCTGGGGGCCAGATGCTCGGCGCCGAGCGCGCGGCGGCCGTCGGCGTCGCCCATGTCCTGCAGGCGTTCGCGATAAGCCGATTGCAGCGCCAGCGCATATTCGGTGTAGGCGGCCGCATCCGGCCCATTGCGCCCGGGTTTCAGGTTCTGCTGCAGCAGGCGCAGCGTATGCGCCAGCGTCGGGCCGCAGGTCAGCTCCGGCGTCGCGTAGACGTTGCCGCCGCGATAGGGAATGGCCAGCGCTTCGCGCCCGTAAGCGCGGAACGCAGCGAGGTCTGCGGCCGACAACGAGCCGCCGGCGGCCTGCACGTCGGTTGCGATGCTGCGTGCGAGGTCGCCCTGGTAGAAATCGCGCGGGCCTTCGGCGGCGAGGTAGGACAGCGTCGCTTTCAGCCGGTCCTGCGGCAGCCGCACGGTCGACTTGATGCCCCATTGCGCGTTCGGCGGCAGGCCGTCCTTGAGATAAGCGGCGGCGCTGGCGGGGTAGCGGCGCAGGTCGGCAGCGGTGCTCGCAATCATCAGCGTGGTCCACCAGTCCACCGAGAGGCCCTTGCCGGCGAGATCGACGCTCGGCGCCAGCAGGTCCTGCCACGGCATCCTGGCGTGGCGGCGATGCGCCTCCTCCATGCCGGCGACCACGCCGGGCACGGCGATCGAGCCGGGGCCGTGCAGGTTGCGGTCGTCCGTGACCCGCGGCCAGGGGAAGATGTCGGAGGCGGCACCTTCGCCGGTCAGCGGATAGTCCGCAGGGTTGAGGCTGTTCGGCGCGCGCATGCCGTAGTCGATCACCTCATAGCGGTTGTCGCGGGCGCGGTAGAGCACCATCACCCCGCCGCCGCCGACGCCGCTCATCCAGGGCTCCAGCACCCCGAGCGCGAACGTGGTGGCGATCACGGCGTCGACGCAGTCGCCGCCATCAGCCAGCACCGCGGCGCCGATCTCGGCGGCCTTGCGCGACTGCGCGGCGACGATGCCGCCTTTGGAGGATATGGCGGGTTTGCGGATCTGCTGGGCGTTGGAGAACTGGTCGCTCATGGTGTCGCCTTGTTGTTCTTGACCTTGCGCCGAGTTGGCGAAGTGCTGCCAACAATGCCACATTGCCAACGATCGAGACAAACGCGAAGGAGAGCAAGCATGGCCGGTGTGAAGCAGACGCGGGACGGCGCCGTCGGCCTCTTGACCCTGAGCGAGCCGGCGAGCCTGAACGCCATGACGCCCGACCTGCTCGGTGCCTTGGCTGCGGCCATCGCCGAGATGACCGCTGACGCTGAGGTGCGGGCGCTGGTGCTGACCGGCGAGGGCCGCGGCTTCTGCTCGGGCCAGAACCTCAAGGCGTCGGAGGCGCTGGGCAGCGACATCGCCGCCGGCGTGATGCGTTTCTATTGGCCGGCGTTCCGGGCGCTGCGCGAATGCCGCGTGCCGGTCGTGGTCGCGGTCAACGGCGTTGCGGCCGGCGGCGGCTTCAGCCTGGCGATGGCAGGCGACATGATCGTCGCGGCGCGTTCGGCGAGCTTCATCCAGGTCTTCAGCCGCATCGGCCTCGTGCCCGATCTCGGCTCGACCTGGCTGCTGCCGCGCCTGATCGGCCGCCAGCGCGCGCTCGAACTGATGCTGCTGAACGAGCCGCTTTCCGCCGAGCGGGCGCTGGAATGGGGCCTGGTGCGGCAGGTCGTCGATGACGCGAACCTGCTCGACGAGGCGGTCAAATTGGCCCAGCGCCTCGCCGCAGGACCGACCCGGGCGCTGGTCGCGACCCGCGCGCTGCTCGAGGAAAGCGAGCACGCGACTTACGCCGCACAATTCCGCCGCGAAATCGAGACGCAGGCCGAGATTCGCAAGAGCGAGGATGCGCTGGAGGGCCGCAATGCGTTCGTGGAGAAGCGCGCGGCGCGGTTCAGCGGGAGGTAGTGTTCTTTGCTCTGCGAGTTCCAGTCCGGTCTTCGCTTTTGCTTTGCTCGAGCTGCGTCGGACACGCTTCCAACTTCCCGCGTCGAGACCCATGAGCTATAGAATTTGTTGCTATAACTCATTTTTAGCGTAATAATGAGTTATAGAGAGGCGCCCAAGGCTCATGAGCTGGAACTGGGAAAAACCGGATTGGCCGAATTTCACATATGATTCAACGGCTTTGGCGCCGCTGGAAGAGCGGTTCCTGCTCCAGTCCGGAGAGTTCATCGGCGCTTTCAAGCATATAGGGGCTGATGACCAGGATATCCTCAAAATCGAGCTCATCAGCGACGAGGCCGTAAAAACCTCCGAAATCGAGGGCGAAATCCTCAACCGCGACAGCGTTCAATCGTCGCTGCGCCATCAGCTTGGGTTGGGAGCAGAAGGGCCCGGCATAACACCGGCTGAACGCGGCATCGCGAAAATGATGGTCGATCTCTACCGCAGCTTTGCGGACTCACTTACCGACAAGACGATGTTCGACTGGCACCGCATGTTGCTGGGCGCCGACAGATCCATCCGGGTCATCGGCGGCTACCGGACGCACGCCGAAGCCATGCAGGTCGTCTCGGGCCCGATCCATGAACCCACGGTGCATTTCGAGGCCCCGCCGTCCAGCCGCGTGCCGGACGAGATGAAGCGGTTCGTCACTTGGTTCAACGATACTGCGCCCGGAGGCAAGACTCCGTTGTCGCCGCTGACGCGCGCCGGCGTTACCCATCTGTACTTCGTGTGTATTCACCCGTTCGAAGACGGCAACGGCCGCATAGGCCGCGCCCTCGCGGAAAAATCCCTCGCGCAAAATCTTGGTCAACCCAGCCTGATTGCGCTCGCCTATACGATTGAGCGGAAGCGCAATGATTATTACGCCTCCTTGGAGCGCAATAACAAAGAGACCGAGATCACCAGCTGGCTCAAATATTTTGCGAACACGATTCTGGAAGCCCAGAACAACACCATCAGGCGTGTGGATTTCTACGTCGCCAAGGCGAAGTTCTACGAGAAGCATCGCGGCACGATCAACAAGCGTCAGGAGAAAGTCATCGCCCGGATATTCCGCGAAGGCATCGACGGCTTCAAGGGCGGCTTGAGCGCAGAGAACTATATCAGCATTACCGGAACCTCCCGCGCCACGGCGACGAGAGATTTGCAGGATCTTGTCGAGAAGGGCGCATTGACCAAGACCGGAGAGCTGCGTCACACCCGGTATCAGCTTAATTTGGCCAAGCCGTCGTGAACTGCACGGGGGCGCGTAGCTAGAGTCGTGTTCGCTGTCGGACGAAAAGCGGAAGTAACCTGCTCAAGTTGAGCTTTTCGGCTCGTGACCCAGCGCCGGCGAGAGAATGCTCTGATCCTTTCGTGTGTACGATAAGTCAGGCAGCGTCAGGCAGGGGGTCAAGCGTTTGCTGGCCTTCGCCGATGTCCTGGAACGTGTACAGCGATTGGCGAGCGATAAATCACAACCTGGTCGCCGTGATATATCCCGCTCCTCTCGAGGATAAATTCTGCTCTTTCCAGAACGTGCCGGGACGCCGTATTCTCGACAGCTACCACGCCGACCAGGGACGGCAACTTGAGCTGCACCAGACCGAGGTTCATCAGTGCCTTCGTGATTTCGCTCGCCAATCCCTGGCCCCAAAGTGCGCGCTTGAACGTGTAGGCAATCTCGACCTCGTTTACGCCATCGAGGACGAGATGTCGGATCCCCGCTCGCCCGGCGAACTCTCCCGTATGCGTCCTCAATACCCAGAGCCCAAATCCATGCCGCTCCCAATGTGCGATGTTGACGGTTAGGTACGTCTCCGTCGCCTCCGGTGAACGCACGCCACCCAGGTAGCGAGAGACGTCCGGGTCGAGGTGCAGCGCCACCAGGTCGGCAAGATGGCCTTCGTGTAGCTTCTCCGCGGTCAACCTGCTGGTGCTGAAGTGTTCCATGGAACTCAATAGCTGCCCGCACCTTTCATTGTCGAATCGTATGGAAAAACGTCGATCGCTGGATGAAATTCCTTCTGATCACTGCGGGCGCAGGTCGCCACCCGCGCGCTGCTCGAGGAAAGCGGGCATGCGACTTACGCCGCGCAGTTCCGTCGTGAGATCGAGACGCAGGCCGAGATTCGCCGCAGCGAGGACGCGCTGGAGGGCCGACGGGCGTTCGTGGATAAGCGCGCGGCGAGGTTCAGCGGGAAGTAGGCATTCTTGGGCCAGCGAAGTCCGTCTTCGCTTTCGCCGCGCTCAAGCTACGCCGGACACGCTTCGTCCTGGCGTGGTTTGCCGAGCCGTAGCTCGCGGGCCGAGTAGCCCACCTTTGCCCCATGGGCTCCGGCGTGGCGAGCCTTCACTCGCTCGCGCGTATGCGGACTACGAAAGAACGATTCGGCTAACTGCTTGATATCACATGGGGTCGCTTTTCAAGAACGACTCGGTTTCCCCTCTATGAACGCCTCGATTTGGGGGGCGACAAGAACGATTCGATTTCGTTATGTTGCTGGAGGCAAAGATAAATTCATCCAGAATTTTGTGAATTTATTGGGCTTGGATTGCCTCGGATTTAGTTCAGGTCACTGACAATCTGGATACACAAGCGAATTGTGCAGAACGCCCGCCTCAACTACCGTGATCCAAGGATAGGAGGGGGGGTATGGCAATAGAGACGCTTTCGCTTTCCTTTTCGTCGTGGCGGGAAGGACTGCTCGCGCTGGCCGGCGCCCTAGAGGATCCCCACCGCGAACGGATCGTGGTCGATAGACTTGAGGCGACCGCCGCGAGAATAGGGATTAAACCACGGGACATTTGTTCGCTGGCACTGCTTGTCACATCGCGGGCTCGTATCGAATCCTTTCCGCGACCCGCACCGCCTCCCGAAATAGCTCGCTTGATCGAGGTCGCAAACGCGAGTGGCGAGCTCAATCGGCTAATGGTGGGCATCGTCGACGATATCGAGTCCCGGCAGGAGGCCCAGAAGAGAAAGGTCTTCTCCGCGTTCCCGGAAACCGATCCGAGACGACTACTGAACGATACGACCTTCGGGTCCGCTGCCGCCGAGTTATCAGACGTCGCGCAGAGGCTGGGCGAAGCCGATCCATTTTCGCGCATGGCTGTTCGCTTGTCTCTGTGGTTCAAACGCTTCGACGACTTTTCGCGTTACGGCTGTCCCTTTCCCCACGATGGTTGGGCAGTGGTCGGTCTCGTTCGTCGCCTCGCCGAGACCCTCCAATGCGATGATGCGGACAGGGTCAAAAGGCTGATCGCGATCTGGTCTGGCGACGTGGAGGTGCTGTCGGGTCGCGAAGGGGTCGAAGCCCTGACTTCGCTGCTGCCAGGGCCGGACAAACTATTCGGCATGGATAACCTCGACGTCATTCTCGTCTTGGAGATCCTCGGAGAACTGGCCGGCGATAGCGAGAATTTCGACGTCGAGATGATCGAGGAGATTCCACGGGTCCTCGAAAGACTGCCCAGACGCTTGGACGATGGCCGACCGAGGACGGCAGACTTGATGGCCTGGCTCGACGCGCAAGAGCCCGACGGAAGCAATCGCTTTAGACTGGTCTACGATCCAGGTCCCGCATTCTCGTCGGCCAAGTATTCCGATCAGGCTGACGTCCTCGAACCTTTGCTCGAGGCGACGCTCGAACTGACGAGTCAGGCCGGTCATTCGGTCTTTCCGACCGGACCGTTGCCCATGCGGGGGACAATTTTTGAGCCCGGGCGGAAGATGAGGCGAACGCTTGAGGAAAAGGCTCCAGAGGCCTTCGAGTTGTTCAGACTGTTCGGCATCGGAGGCGATCGGAACGAGATGGACGGGCCGCATCCCTGTCAATCCTTATGGACCGGCGATCACGATCCTAGCGCGATAACGTTTCCCGAAGTAATCGCCAATGCTGCCGAGCGGGGGGACCACGCTCTGTGCGACATGTTAATCGGCGGATGGCTGTTGTTTTGCACGCTTCATCGCCGCGAACCGCTACCGGACCTCGTCGTACTTGCTCGGCTGATAACAGGGTTGCCGGCCGATCACCGGTCGAGCGTCTACGCAGTTCTTGGTATCCTCAAAAGGGAGTCGGCCAACATTCCGCAATTGCGCCGCGACGTCGGCGGCGTCTTGTCATGGCTTCCGCTGATCGACACGGCGCCGCAGGAAGACTTCTCGTCGATCCTGCGCGAGGTGTTTTCTCCTGCAGTTTGGGACACGATCGGACGCGAGGAAAAGGATAGTCTGGTCGAGGCCGAGTCCTTGTTCCTCCGGGCCCGTCGCATGCGACAACATGAACGGAATAGAGAGCCTATCGACGCGATGATCGTCCGCTGGTCCAGGGTAGCGGAGTCCATCCTACGGCGCGTGCTTTCGGTGTTGGGTACACCTGCAGAGGGGAGACCTCTAGGTCAACTGATCAGGGCGGCGAAGAAGACCTTGGAGCAAAAGAGCGGTTCCTGGAGCCCGGAAGACCAAGAGCGGTTTCGGTTCCTGCCGGTCGCGCTGCACGAACTCGACCGCTTAGATCTGGTCAACAAGAAGGGCGTCAAACATACCGACGGTCTGGAGTTGAAGTGGACGCACGTCGTCCAGATTCACACCGGTATCCATTGGACGATGAAGACCCTATTGGAAGCCGAACTCGGTCCCGCAGATCACGGATCAACCAAGCTTCGCTTCGTGGAGTAAGCTCGGAAGGAAAGGCGTCGGGCGAAGACCGATACTTGCGAGCAGGTCTTCTCTTCCCCGCGGCCCACTCCTATACGGTTCCGTCCCTTGTTGGCGTAACGCGCTATTGTGCCGGTTCGGTAGGCTTGATTGAGGCGGGCTCTTGGGGCTTCTTATCTCCACCGATGGCCGCCCGCATTTTTACCAACGGTTCGGAGTACAGAATATCGTGCAAAAGGTGAGCGGGTGTAACCGCGGCAATGCCGATGTTCTGAGTTGAGAAAGGAATCACAGCTGTCGGGGACTGCCTAAACTGAATTGGTGATCCATTCAGGAATGTGCCTCGCATAACCCCGGCGAGCTTAATGTCTGCGCCGGTGAAAAGCTGGCCCGGAATGCGGTCTGGCCCCAAATAGAAGAATACGGGGGAACCACTATTACCTCCGTAGGATTGCGTTTCAAGAAGGTACAAGTCTGCCTCTTGGATTGGTTGGCTCGGTCCATCTCGCCATGGAATCTTTTCGTCCGAAATCATGGCTACTCGCCCAAAGCGAGCGATTGGGAAGTTCTTGCGCTGCCCGTAAAAGCTAGTGAACAATCCAACAAAGAAAACGTCGGACCCTTCGCCTATCTTAAGCTCTTTGAGCGACTGTTTGGTGGTTAGCAGTTCCTCGCCGATGAATCTGAAGTCCAAAATGCGTTCGTCCAACGCGACCGGAACAACGGCAAGGTCTACCGTAGCATCACTGTGAGTGTAGACATTCGAAGCTCCCGGTAAAACATCTAGGGGTGCGAGATTTGGGTCTCCCTCTTTTGAATTCACCCGGACATAGACTCTTTTGCGATATCGACCTTGTTCGTCCTTCAGGACATGCTTGGCAGTAACAAAATAGATGCCCGACTTCGTAGGGTCTTCCAGCTTGATTCCGATAAAAAAACCGGTCCCCATAGGTATTGGCTTTTTTGAATCGTCTCTCGCTACATTCCCAGTGTCGTCGGCGTGGAAGATAAACGAGACGACCTTCGTAACATCTGGCGGGAGCGGAGCGGCACTTGCGGGCACCCACATGCCCGCAGCCGCGAATACAACGGACAAGAGCCACTTCATACTCCGCTCCCATAATTCCACCGATTCGACTAAACTTATCACGAATAAGCAGCTTTCTCGCTTCCGTTTAGCGAAACCCGCAACGCTGCCGAAGGTGGTGGTGTTCAAACCTACTCAGATCACTTCATCTCCTGCAGCAACTTCCGCGCTTCGCCCAGCAAGGCCCGAATCTGCTTGCGCTCGGCAATCGCCTCCCCGGTGAACAGGCCGTGCCGGCGCGCGTTCCGGTTTCCTTTTTGAGCGCCGGATCCCGGCGCACCGCCGTGCATGCGGCAGCGCCGCTTGCCGCGCACCGCCGGCGAGCGGCACGATCCGCCGGCGTGGGTTTTTGCGCCGCACCGCGGGCTCGCCCGCATCGGGCCGGTATTGCGGGCGTGATTGCTCAAGCCTGGGCCCGCCGCTCGGCGTGCCCGTCCGACACGATCACGTTCGCATGCTGCGTGACGTTGCCGACGATGGCGTTGCCGCCGTCCGCGACCGACACGTTCTGCACGGTGATGGCAGGCTCGCCATTGTCGCGATAGCGGTTGAGCGCGTCGATCTGGGCCGGAAACGTGCGGGCCAGCCGGGCCAGTGCGCGCCCGGCGCTGTCTTGTTGAGCGATGTCTTCCGCGTTGGCGAGGTGATGGGCGCATCGCATCGCCATCACGTGAACGGATACCATCTGCGCCACCAGCATGGCCTCGACGGAATCCCTGGGCTTGATGCTCTTCACCATCGCAATCATGAAGGCGAGGTTGACCTCGTCTGGTCTCCCGCCCTTCACGCTGGCCTTCACCAGTTGCCGGAGCATGCCATGCATCGCATCGCGATCGGCGACCCCCAATGCATCAGCCATCAGCTGTTCGCCAAGCTCCGGATCCGGATGGTCGATCGCGAATCCGTGTGACGAGAGTTTTACCCGCAGGGGCGGGCATCGCCCTTCGGTGCTCGCCCGCCCGCTACGCACAGCGCCTGCAGCAGCCCTGGTTTGACCGGTTGCGGCCAATGCCGTTGCCTTGTCGGGATCGGAAATTGCGTTCACGTCGATTTCTCCTCGGGCGCGCGCATGGCAAGCGCGCGGGTTGCGGCAACGCGCAGGCAATCGTTCGCTGCGGCGAGCCGGTGCAACTTCAATTGTCGGGATTTTTGGCTTGCAATCGCGCCGAACAGCCGTTTGGCAGGGCCAGGGGCGGTTCTAAAAATTGCGCGATAGTGGAAGTGTGCCGGTGATTTGCCCGACGTGTCAAAATGTTTTTGCCGACCAGGCATCCATGCCGGCGACCCCCTTGTTACTTTGCATGGGGTTGTTTTCGATATTTTGGTTGGGAGCGAGAACCGCGTCGGCCGTGCGGTTGGGAAGTGTGGCTCGCCGAGCCGCAGGCTCGCGGGTCGAGCAGCCCGCCTTCGCCCTTTGGGCTTCGGCGCGGCAGCCTTCACTCGCTTCGCGTTGGATAGACCTTTGCTGGCTTGCCGAGCCGTAGCTCGCGAAGCGAGCGAAGGCTGGTGGGCCCGGCAGGACTCGAACCTGCAACCAGACCGTTATGAGCGCCGGAAAGAGCCTTCTTGCAGCGTGAATGTCCTTATTTTCCAGGCATCTTGACGACGTTCGTGCTCATTTCTGTCACTCGTTTCTGAGGCATAACTGAGGCGGTAGGCTTGGCCGCAATCTTGGCTACGGCATCTTTCATATGGTCCGGGTGATGGTGGCCATAGACCTCGATCAGCATCTTCACCGACATCCCAAGGAAGCCGGCCGACTCCCAAGGATCGGCCGCATTCTGCATCAGCCAAGTTGCTGCCGTATGACGCAGGGTGTGGGGAGATACGCCCTTTCCTAGTTCGGCCAGTGTGACGGCTCGCTTGAAAGCGGTTTTAACGGACTTGACCGGCTGCCCATTGAACTCAACAAAGTATCGCTGGATGATGCCGCAGCGGTGCCACCGTCGGAGGTGCGCCAGCAAACGAGAAGGGACGCGGACGGGGGTTTGGCGCTTATTCGTTTCTTGCTTGCCGTGTGCGCGGCGGTAGTAGACGCCGCGCTCCAGGTCAACAAATGAGCGGCCAATGGCAGGGGTAGGGGATGCTGACGCAATAGCCGCGGCTCGGGTGCCGGTGTAGAGACCAATCAAGATGAATCTGGCCAAATGCCGAAGTGGTCGCTTGTCCGTCTCGATTTTCTGACCCTTCAGCGGTCCGCGATGTACCGTCTGAATTTCGCGAGCTCGCCAGCAGGACCAAATAAGGGACGCCGCTTCGGCTCGTGTCAGCCATCGATCACGTGGCGGTCCCTTCCTAGGCAGCTTTACCTTGACGACGCCGCGGTGAAAGCCTTCGTCCGCGTGGTGTTCGACAGCTGCACGAAGATCCTCTAGGTCGCGTCGAGCACCACCGGTATTTCCGCGTTCCTTAACGTATTCGTTGCACTTGGCCTTCGTGATCTCCGAAAGCGTAAGCTTGCCCCAAAAATCTTTGAGGCGGCCCATGCGGGCGATGTACTTCTTGGCATCGGGATTATCGATGTACAAGTCAGGGCGGTCGTCGATAAAGATCGAAAGTACGTCCGCGATCGGAATTCGCTCTAGCTCGCGCTCCTTCCGTTGCGGCGCGTATTTCTGAGCGATGTAATCCTTGAGCGCCCGCTCAGCCTTTGCAACTTCGCGCTCAGAGCATCCAGTGGCGTAGTAACCAATGCCATCTCGGATGACCCATGTTGCCTGATGGGTGAGCCGGCCATTCTTGTATCGCGCCGGCCTGAGATGGAGTCGGGCGCCTTTGCTTCTACGCGACATCGCTCGCGCATCCTCCGTATCTCACCGAGTGTGACAAACAGTCGTCCCGCGATACGCTCGGAAGTCAGCCGCCCCCGTCTGATCTCACGCCGAAGACTATTGGCCGTCAGTGAACCGTCAGGAAAGGCAAGCCGTGCGGCAACTTCGAGCCGAAGAGGAACATCCTCAGCCACTGACCCAAGCGATTCTATGGTGTCCAGAGTCATAGGTCACCAGATTTTTGCTCCGTTTCAACCGAGAAAGCTTAGCGTACGTCGGGTAACCGACGGCGCTCATGAGAGGAAGCAAACCTAGGGGGAGGCAATTTTGTTACGTTGCGGACGGAATTCTTTCGTAAAATGCCTTGTTCGAAAGACCAGGCGACGAACGCCTGTATCAATACGAGAGTGAAATTTCCAAACCTCCAACCGCGCTCACGAGCCGCCTTATCGCGCAACCTGCTAGCGAAGGTGGCGCTGATTCTTTTCAAAGGCGTACATGCCTCCCGAGCTGGCATCCAGACGATTATGGTTTGAAAACTCATTCGCACTGACAGAGGGTAGATGCGAAACTGATCTGAACTAACGAATTCACGCAAGCCGTGGATAAGGGACGTTTGCTGTGGGGTTAGATCGCTTTGGGTTGCATTTTGAGTTGCCTGGGGCATGGCACACCTACCCACAAGCACAGCTTGAGAACTTGAATTCGGACGAGCCGCAGCACAGCACAAGGCATTCGCCACTGCATTGGCGCTGTCGTGGGGTAGCCAGCCCAGTCCCAAGCTGCGGCTCGGTATCTTGACGCCGGGAAGATTGTGGCTCTAAATTATTGCAACTATTGCGAAATTTGGGTTCTATGGCAGTATTAGGCATGCGCGCGACTCCGGTGAGAGTTGCGGCCGATCGAGTGGCTCTGGTAAAGCCGACTCGGTGGGCCCCAGGGGATGATTCCCCTGGGGTTCTCTGTCTCATATGAGCTTGGTCCGTTACATGTCGTCGAGCTGCGGGATTCTTCTGTCAAAGAACCGCAGAAAACCCGCAAGGGAAGAAACAAATGGCCGGCGCGGGGGGGACTATCGGAGCGAGGATCCGCTACTACAGAACAGCAAATAATCTAACTCAGGCGAAACTCGCTGAAGCAACAGGGGTCAGTGACGGCCAGGTCTCTCGTTGGGAAAACGGAAAGGAAATTCCAAACCAAACGAGCATAGGTAGGTTAGCAAGTACGTTTGGTATCCACGTCCGCGCGCTTACAGTGGGCGATAAAACCACGTGGCCTCCCCATGACTCCGCGGAGGTTCGTGAGGAGACTTCCGGCCACGATTCGAACATTTGGAACTACCCGAAACTCCGAACTCTATTTTTTGAAGAGCGGATAGCGCGCGGGCCATTCTCGTACCAGGGAGAAACCGTGCTCCTCTACGAGCCACGCCCCTTTCGTAGTTTTCAAACGGTAGCCCTGCACAGGGCCTCATTTGAGGGCACGGGACTTCCAGAGAAGCCCACACTTTCGGATCTCCTCGCGTACATCGACAGCCTGCGCTCGCGCTTCCGTCCGGACGTTATCGAGTATTTGATCCGACGTGCCAATATGCCCAACACGACCTCGGGGATTAAGTTTTCCGATGAAAAGGTTGGCGTCGAAATGATTAGCCTACCAACGCCGATCCACCGCCAGGTCGCGCTCTCGGTGTTTTGCAGTTCGTTTTGGCTAGAGCGCGAACTTAATCGTCGAATTGTCTTGCCAAGCGTCGAGTCGGCACTCTTAGAACTAGCTCGACGCGAATGGCACCACTGTCTGATGCCTCATGTTCAGGTTGTGGATCTGTACACACCCAGTACCTTGTACTTGGAGATGGCGATAATAACTCAGGACGAAGACTTGTTGCTGTTGCGGAAAGCGCCGAGTGTGCCAAATTTTTCTGTATGGTCTTGTTCTGTCGAACGTGGATTTCGATGGGGAAACGCCATTCGTGAAGCGGAATTGCCCGTTCAAGAGGCGCTAAACACCTGTCTTGGAGAGGAATTACAACTAAGCAAAGCATCCGTGTGTGATTGGGGGCTTCTCGGTATAGGACTTCAGGTACACTTAAACACTTGCATACTGGGTTTCGTAAAGCTGTCCCTTTCGACTCGGCAACTCCAGGATCATCTCAATGAATTCATCCAAGATTCGGATCACTTCACTGAGTATAAATTTCTGCCAATGAGAGAAGTTTGGAGCCAGTTAGCGGACATGGAGAACGAGTTGCACCCTTCGGCTTTATTGAGAGTGCACTTGGTGCTGAAGGCATACGGCCATCTCTGAAAGGACGAATGCTAGGAACACCGCAACAATTGAGCTGCCGGCGTTTTGAGATCTCATTTTATGAAGAAGGTTCTGTACACCTGGCTAGAGGGACCTGTTGCCGCCTTTGCGGTGCTTTGCGTTGTCTTCCCATTGGTTGTCTTCCCGATAGTGCTCTTGCTTGAGCTCCTCGGTGTGAACCCGGTTCAATGGTTCGGGGAGCTGGCGGTGGCGCTACGCGTGGTCGCCTTTCTAGCGGTGGGTATCTTCCTTTGGAGTTTCTCGCGTCAGATTGAGCGGGATCGCGGCAAATGGTTAGCGGAACAAGCCGAGAGGAAAGCTAAGGCATTGCAGACGATAAAGCAGCCGTCCTATTGGTCTAGCAAGACAGAGTTGTCCAAAGAGCCCGGTCAAAGGTTACAGTCTCCGGTCACGCCGGAAATTATGACTTTGAGGAGGTATCTCGCGAAACAGAGAGTTAAGAATGAAATGAAGAGCCAAGGATTGCACGTAAGCCAGTTCACGGCGGCAGACGTTTCCAAAGCCGCCGACGCGCTCCTTTCAGTGCATGGCGAAAGCCTACTTGACGAGGCAATCCGTCTCAGTCGAACCATGAACCTTGGACGTCGCCGCCGACATTAAAAGAAAATCCCACCTCATTGCTGGGTGGGTGGTTTGCCTCGAAGGAACACGCCGCAAAACGTTTCAAGGTGGACGTACAGCTCGCGGCCTAGGTCCCTTTCTACCATCTCTCGTAGGTCAACGTAGGGACCTTGCCAGTCGCCGCCGTTGGTCGAGAAGTAATGGCCGTCATGGCGTAACTCGACTTCGAGTGCCCAGAGTACCTGGGTGCGAGGATAGTCACTCATCCGCTAATGCCCTCAGTATTCGCTCAACGTACATTTCGATACGGAGTTTAAGTCGCTCGTTCTTGGTTGCTGCGTGGAGCGCCATGAGGTCTGGAAGCAAGTCGTGTAGAACCTGCTCCATTAGAGCGCAGTTGCCCATTGCAAGCTCCTTGATGAGTTTAGCCCCGCCCGCTGGTGGAGCACTGCGTCGACTTGAACGACGTACAGGGGCGATCTCGGACGGTCCCCCAACAAAGGAATAGCGCTCGCCTGCGCATGATCCGTTGCTGGCCTAGGCGGGAGGAGCGGGGCTAACCGGTGAACTTCTGACCCTATTATATCGCCCAAAGAAAAAGGCCCCGTCAAAGCGGAGCCGAAGCAACTATCGATCGCGCCGGCCGCGGCTGTTGTCGCGCCGTTGCTGCGGAGGCGGGTCTTCTTGGCCGTCCCGCGGCGGCCGAAGAACAATCTTGCCGTCGATCGGCAACGCCTGAAGGACAACGTTCAGGCCCTTCCTGTCTTGATGCTCGAACGCGGCACCGATGCACAGCCAGAAGTCGTCCTGGCCTTCGCGCTTGGATACCGTGTAGGCCTGATACGTCGGCTGTTGATTAGCCATTGCGATCTCCTTCTGGGTTTCAATACTCCGACGAAAACATGAGCGTCAGCACGCGCGTAGTTTTGGTTGGATCGGCGGGGTCTTCCGAGCCCGCCTCCATAGTCTCATCGTAGTAGTCGATCTTCCAAAAGATCGTTTCATCGCCGACTTCGATGCTGCCGAAATCGTGCTGACCATGCGGGTCGTTTTCCCGATCAAACTCGGAAAACTGTTGAACCGCTAGGACTGCTCTTGCCTGCAGATCAATCGGCAGCGCTGCGACGCCCGCGGTCATGACAACCCGACCACCAAGGAAGGTGGATCGGAAGAAGTCATTGAGGACACGAATGCGCCGCGACTGATCACTCGCTTCTGCGGTGCTCATGGTGGGGCTCCTCCATCTTCGTTGTCGTCGACGTCTTCAGAGTCATGCGGCGAGCAGGAAGTCCCGCAGGTCGGACAACGATCGTCACAGGTAGCCGACCACACGTCTTGCCATCGCGTCCCGCAGGGGCAGCGATAGAAGTTCCGAAAGAGGGCCATGGCGACCTCAGCTAAGCTTGTGCGAAGTGCTGGTCGTCGGTTCGCCAATCCGCACATGCGCGCGGATGAGCGCAATCAATTCGTCGAACGATGAGATAGCGCTGTCGACCACTTCGATGTCGACAAGTTCGGGCTCTTCAGGATCAACCGATGTTGCCGTGATCGAGGCGAAGACTCTGCCGTCGGCAGTCTGCGACAGTGACAATCTGACGAATTCGGGGGCGGGGAAGAGAGGCGTAGCCGCATGCAAGCGGCTCGTGATGTCAAGCATCTGGTTGCTCCGTGTTGCGACCGGCGCCCGGAAATCAGGCGGCGGTAGCAGCGCGGGGCTCTAATTGAATCGTACCCCACCAGCGCAGGACCGCAACCGCTCGCCGTTGACAGAGCGACACGACTCTGCGAAGAAAATGTCCAGTAAGCCATTGAAAATACGGAATAAAATGGACTTAGACGAGGGGGGATGCGGCTAACTCCAAAGAGGCACAGGAGAATTTTTGGGACTGCAGGAAATTCGAGAATCTTAGCGAGGAGTAACAGATGGACGGCGTTTCGTTCGCGCTCTTGATTGGTGTGGTGTTGGTTGCCGCCTTCCTCATCTGCGGCCTCCTTATCGACAACCAAAATCTGAGAAACCGGCGGTCTTGGGAAGAACGCGACCGAAAACTCAAGATTAAAAGGCTGCGCGAAGAAAACGAGATTATCGCGCTGGAGCAGCACAAGAAATTCCTTGAGGAAATCAGGCCGCTCAAAACGGAGGCGAAGGGCGCAAGCCTGCTCAAAATTCGCGATGAACAAACCGTCGACGCGCTCCTGGCACGCGACGCACTCTCAAAGACCATTGAAATGCTTCGCGGCGCTCCACGCCTGATAGACGGCAACCCGCTCGCATCGTCCGTAAGCGCTTTGGTGGAAGAGATTGAAAATCGGCGCGCCGACGGCGCCGAAACCACTGAGCTCGAAGAGATCGTGCGGCAGCTGCGCACAATTCCGGCAGGACGGTCATGACGGGTGGCCAGATCGCTTTCGCATTCGTCGTTGCCGTCATCGTCGTTCTGGTGATGCTCTATTGGGACGAGCGGTCCAAGCCTGCGCCTGCCGATCCTGAAGCGGATGAACTCCTTGCAGAAATCGCCGCCCTGCAGAGCGCGGCGGATGACGCGGATCGCTTTGCAGCCGCTCTTCGACGGGAGCATGCCGAGCTCACGGGTCCGCGAGACACGCTGCGGCATGCAATAGCGGTCGTTAATGCGGCGCGTACGGGCTGGCACTCGATGCAGTCGCAGCAAACCAATAACTTGCGCTTGCAGCAGGAAGTGCTGGTGGCTGCGCACGACCGCGATTCGAGATGGATCGATGCATTCCTGATGGCGCAGGCCCGCTCGGAGATTGTGGGAGGAGGGAAGGAACGGAAGGACTTGGCGGGCGAACTCCAAGGCAACCTTCGCGCGCTGATCGAAGAGAAAAAGGCAGATGGGGCAGAAACCCGAACGCTCGAAGAGCTGCTGCGGGCACTGGATGCCTACACGATAGAGACCAACGCGAGAGGCTCCCATGAACGCGTATGAACGCCGGCAACGCTACTTGAGAGGCCTCAAGAACGAGGTCCACCGACAAAAGAAGCGATGCCGAGAGGCGCTATGGCGAGCGCGAAAGTCAGCTTGCGAAATACGCTACCTGCAAAATGCCTATGATGAGCAGTATGTCGAGCTCATAGCTGTCTTGACCTCCCTTGAAGGTTCAATCCGAGAGGGGAGTGCGGAGAGCATCCTCGTGGCCCACCACGGGAAGGGAGCGGGCCAGGTGCTCCGCGGGGCTTCGTCAGAGCGTGCTCGTATGTGCCAGCTAAATATTCAGCGCGTGGACGTCTGGCTCGCTGAATTTGGACGCGCGGTCGATGATATCGATCAACCGGCTATTCGAGCGGCGGTTGCCCCTCTCTCGACGGAGCTGAGGAACATACCAATATGAAGAGTCCGGCCAGCCGCATCGCTCAAGCGCAAGAACGACTTTGGACGCGGTTTCCGCAGCTCCGGCCCAGCCCGCGGTCCACGGTAAACGAGCCTCGGCTCGTGCTCGGCCGGGACGGCGCTCAGATGCCCTTTGGGCTCGATGTCCGTGCGCTCTCTGGCCACGTCGGAATTGTCGGCGGCATTGGTGGCGGCAAGAGCAACGCCATGCGCCACATCGGATGGCAGCACATGGAAACCGACGGTGCACTAATCCAAATCGATCCGCACGGTACCCATGAGGATTCACTACATCGAACGACGATCCGGCGGGCAGTCGATACTGGACTGTATAAGCGCCAGCGGGTCTGCATCATCGATGCGAACAGCGAATGGTGTACCGGGCTACGGCTTCTCGCCGGCACACCAGTACCGAGCGTTATGGCCGATCACATGATCGAAGCGTTTGAGCGCATGCAGGGCGACGAAACGCTGCTTGAGAAACCCACGCTGCGACGCGCGCTGCATGGGCTGCTTGCCGTGCTCTCGGAATTGAAGCTCTCCCTTGCCGAAGCCGATCTGCTGCTGGATCCGGTCGACCCACACGGGCTGCGAGCCTGGGCGCTCGACAAGGTGCGGGACCGGTATGCCGCAAAGGCGCTGATGCGGCTAGAGCGCCTAGCCAATGAGCCGCGGCTCATGAAGGAGTTCGAAGTCGAGACCATTGGCACAGAAAACCGGTTGGCTCCGCTCCTTTCGTCGCCAGCGATGCGAGCGATCGTCGGCTGTCAGATGCTCGATATGGTCGATGTCCTCGATGCTGGTGCCAAGGTGTTTATCAACACCGGCGGGCACGACGCCGCGAGCGAAGCGGCCGGCGACCTCTTGGGCAAGCTCGTCTTGCGCGCCGTGCTCTTTGCCGCAAAACGAAGGCGGACTGCCACGCCGGCACTGGTCATTGCGGACGAGTGCGCCCGCTACGTCAGCCAGGACTGCGAAAGGGCACTCGCAGAGCTCAGGAAATACCGCGTCGGATTGATCCTGGGCTTTCAAACGTTTGCCATGTTGGGCAAGCCCGGCGACCCGGTCCGCGAAGCGATCGAAAAGATACCCGCAACGCGCATGGTGTTCCGATTGAACTCGATGGAAGAAGCCACGGCGCTCGCGCCGGAAGTGATGGAACTCAACCTCGAAATGCCCGTCGAAGTGCTGAGGGCGCCGGCCGTCGTGGGATACGAAGTACGCCGGCTGCAAAGCGCGTCTCAAGGTAGCGCACTTACTCATACCCGCCAGGCGGCGACGACCCAAACCGAAGGCACGGGGACAACGGATACGATAGGTGAGGCGACCGGCGACAGCTACACCTACGGCACCAACCAGGCACGTTCGCACACTCGCTCGGCCACGAACAGTCTCGGGCGAAACTACGGTGCACAATACAGTCAGGGGAAAAGCTCCAGCCAAGCCGAAATGAAGGGAGAATCGCACAGTGAAACAGATAGCAGGTCGGAGACCGTCGGCAGCAATTACAGCCGTTCTAGGTCGGAGGGCGAGTCATCGGGTGAGGTGACGAGCGACACGCACAGCCACAGCCATACGCGAGGCGGTGGTCGCAGCAACCAAACGAGCGCCTCGCGCGGTTCCAATTTCGCGCAAGGCTTCGAGGTCGATGTGGATATTTGGAGATCCGGGGAGCAGCAGTACCGGAGAGCCGTGGGCTGGCCGGGAGATGCCAAGAGCCGCAACGTGCAGGCCGGATATAACGAGAGCACTTCGCAGGGAACAGCAGCCGCGGAGAACTGGAGCGAGTCGGATGCAACGAGCACTGGCCGGTCCACGCAGCAGAGTTGGTCGACGAGCGTTTCAGAAGCGGTAGGCGAGAGCGAAGCTCGGTCTCGCGGCCAAGCCGTACAGCGTGGCCGCTCACGCAGCACGGCTGACACCGTCGGCACATCAGAAACGACCGGCATCTCATTTGGAACAAGCGAACAGCAGGCAGAGGGCGAAGCAGATACCGAAAGCTACGGAAGCTCGCAGGCCTGGGGCACTCACAAGGACCGCAGCCGCAGCCACGCAAGGTCGGTACAAAAATCGATAGGTCAAATGAAGGGTGAAGCCCAGGCGAACGGCACCACGCTATCGCGGGGCTGGTCAGAAACGCTGGCTCCGATCCTAGAGGTCCGACCTACCTCGGTGCATAGTCTGCCGAACGTGACGTACATGGCGGCGCGTACACTGTGCACACTGCCCACCGGCGTTGCCGTGGTGCGGACCATCAGAGGAAACCGGGTCGACGCCGCTGTGGTGCTTATGCCTGAGCGCCGCAGTCCGCCCGTGACCGACCAGCAATATGCTGCCGATCTGTCATTGCTCGTGCCCCGAAGCGAGGTCGGCCTGCCAATGCGGAATGCCGAGCGGGCGATCGAACAACGTCAGAGTGAGCTCATTGAAGAGGCACAGCTGTGCCGGCTCCCTCCACCTGAGCCGGCATCGGCCGCAGAATTTAGAGTGCCCATCAAGAAAGTCACCAAACCTAAGTCCAAGAAAGGAACGAAAGATGATTGAAGAGAAGATTGCGCGAGTGAAAAAGCTCATCGAGCAGCGCGAGGCTATCGATGCCGAGCTCGCTACCTTATTCAACGTTTCGACAGCAAAACGGGGTCGGCCGAGAAAGGATAGTGGGGCAGCCGAGGAGGGGAGGGAAGAGCGGAGCGAAGCCACGCAGAAGCTCCAGACTGACATTCTGTCTCAATCTCGTCCGTCGTAAGCATGGGAGGCAAGCTGCTGCCGGAGCGGAAGCTGTCAAGGGCGGGTGACCCGCCGCGCAGCGGTTCCCTTGATAGCGAAGCAAGGCAGCAATGCTCCCCACAGCTGGAGACAATCCCGGGGTAGAATTGCGTGATGGAAACGCTCTTCGGCAAAAAGCAAAGGGTCAATCGATTCCGACGGACAGACAGTCCACGCAACATGCGATTGACCGAGCGCGACTTGAATCTCATTCGTCACGTCGCCAAGCACCGATTCCTAACGACCGAACAACTGCAGGCCTTGGATGGCGGAAGCCAGCAAAACGTTAGCCGAGCTCTGCGAGCCCTTTATGACCACGGCTATCTCGACCGTCCCGGCGCACAAATTGCGTCAATAGTGCTCGATGGCCCCAAGCCCACGGTGCACGCGCTCGGTAAGCGTGGCGCTCAAGCGCTTCGCGAGCGCGGCCATAAGACAAGTAGCGACGTGGACTGGACCGAAAAAAACAAGCGAGCTGGCGCGGTGTTCATTGAACACACGCTCGAAAGAGCGTCATTTATGACCGCAATGGAAATCGGGTGC